>NZ_JAFLWU010000005.1:0-239551 GCF_017316265.1 Pseudomonas sp. Marseille-Q1929 | reverse complement strand
CTCAATAACCAGAGTGGAGAGGTGGATGGCAGCTTAGGCTCCCACACGTGCTTCAAGCACCGCTGTCGGTCAGCTTGCCATCCACCGCTCTCATCCACAGTCTAATCCCGGCGAAAGACACAAGCTGGCTTGCCTGCGATGGCGGTCTGTCTGCAAGCGATTCGCTGCCTGGCACACCGCCATCGCAGGCAAGCCAGCTCCCACATTTTGGTCGGCGTATGGCCGTAAATTTTAGGCAAAAAAAAGACCTCCCGAAGGAGGCCTTTTTTGTCACGCCACGTTAAGCAGCGCTACCGGATCAGCAGCTGTAGTACAGCTCGTATTCCAGTGGGTGTACGAAGGTGCGGACCTTGATTTCTTCTTCGCTTTTCAGGGCGATGTAGGCATCGATAAAGTCGTCGCTGAACACGCCGCCTTTGGTCAGGAACGCACGGCCCTTGTCCAGCTCTTCCAGGGCTTCTTTCAGGCTGCCACACACTTGTGGGATCTCTTTGGCCTCTTCAGGCGGCAGGTCGTACAAGTTTTTGTCGGCGGCGTCGCCAGGGTGGATCTTGTTCTGGATACCGTCCAGGCCAGCCATCAGCAGTGCTGCGAAAGCCAGGTATGGGTTGGCAGCCGGGTCCGGGAAACGTGCTTCGATACGACGGCCACGTGGGCTGTTGACGTAAGGAATACGGATCGAGGCGGAGCGGTTACGGGCCGAGTAGGCCAGCATGACCGGTGCTTCGAAGCCTGGTACCAGACGCTTGTAGGAGTTGGTCGCCGGGTTGGTGAAGCCGTTCAGGGCCTTACCGTGCTTGATGATGCCGCCGATGAAGAACAGGGCAGTTTCCGACAGGCCGGCATAACCTTCGCCTGCGAAGGTGTTCTTGCCATCTTTGGCGATGGACATGTGCACGTGCATACCCGAACCGTTGTCGCCGTACAGCGGCTTAGGCATGAAGGTCGCGGTGCGGCCGTAGGCGTCAGCAACGTTGTGGACAACGTATTTCAGGGTCTGAACTTCGTCAGCTTTCTTCACCAGGGTGTTGAACTTGACGCCGATTTCGTTCTGGCCGGCAGTTGCCACTTCGTGGTGGTGAACTTCAACGACCTGGCCCATTTCTTCCAGCGCGTTGCACATGGAGGTACGGATTTCGTGGTCGTGGTCGAACGGCGGAACTGGGAAGTAGCCGCCTTTGACGCCTGGACGGTGGCCTTTGTTGCCGCCTTCGATGTCTTGGTCGGACATCCACGAGCCTTGCTCGGAGAAGATCTTGAACATCGAACCGGAGATGTCGGACTTGAACTTCACTTCGTCGAAGATGAAGAACTCAGGCTCAGGACCGCAGAAAACGGTGTCACCGATACCGGTGGTCTTCAGGTATTCCTCGGCACGGTGGGCGATGGCGCGCGGGTCGCGATCGTAGCCTTGCATGGTCGAAGGTTCGATGATGTCGCAGACCAGGATCAGGGTCGGCTCTTCGGTGAACGGGTCCAGAACGGCAGAGTCGTCGTCCGGCAGCAGGATCATGTCGGAGGCTTCGATGCCTTTCCAGCCAGCGATGGAGGAACCGTCGAACATCTTGCCGACTTCGAAGAAGTCGTCTTCCAGCGCGTCACGAGCCGGCATGGTCACGTGGTGCTGAGTGCCTTTGGTGTCCGTGAAGCGCAGATCAATCCATTTAACGTCATGATCTTTGATGAGTTGAACCGACTTCGACATAGTGTCCTCCGGGTGGCTTCGGGCTGGGGTAGTGGAGTTAGCCCTTAGAATGTGGGTGATGCCGGCGCGGATAGTCCGCCATGGCAACCTGCCTCACAAGAGAGCAAATTGCATGCCAGTGCGCCAACATGGGTTTTTTGGTCCAAAAACGCCCCTATAAAGGTGCAATGCGACAAAAGCACGGAAATGGCGCACCGCAATGTGGCGCCGGCGCCTGAAAATGCACTGCTTTAGTGCGCACGCAGTCCGATGCATATTAACTGGTTAAACCTTGAGCGATTTCCGCTATAATCCGCGCCCCCCTTTTTCAGCAGGCCCGGCGCGCGCTGTTTCCATGAAATTAATCGTAAAAGTCTTCCCCGAGATCACCATCAAAAGCCGACCGGTACGGACGCGTTTCATCCGTCAGTTGGCCAAGAACATCCGTGCCGTGCTCCGTGACCTGGACCCGGCTGTGGTGGTGAACGGCGTGTGGGACAACCTCGAGCTGGAAACCCGCCTCACCGACGCCAAAGCCTTGAAGGACATGACCGAGCGCCTGAGCTGCATGCCGGGCATCGCGCATTTCCTGCAGGTGGATGAGTACCCGCTGGGCGACTTCGACGACATCACCGAGAAGTGCAAACAGCACTTCGGCAGCGAGATCGAAGGCAAGATCTTTTCGGTGCGTTGCAAGCGCGCCGGCAAGCACACCTTCAGCTCCATGGACGTCGAGAAATACGTCGGCAGCAAGCTGCGTCGCGAGTGCGGCGCAGCCGGAATTTCCTTGAAAGCGCCGCAAATTGAAGTGCGCATGGAAATTCGCGACCAACGGTTGTTTGTCATCCACAGCCAGCACAACAGCATCGGCGGCTACCCGCTGGGCGCCCTGGAACAGACCCTGGTCTTGATGTCTGGCGGTTTCGATTCCACGGTGGCGGCCTACCAGATCATGCGACGCGGCCTGATGAGCCACTTCTGCTTCTTTAACCTGGGCGGGCGTGCACACGAATTGGGCGTGATGGAAGTCGCGCACTTTATCTGGAAGAAGTACGGCAGCTCTCAACGCGTGCTATTTGTAAGCGTGCCGTTTGAGGAAGTGCTGGGAGAAATTCTCGGTAAAGTCGATAACAGTCATATGGGCGTGGTATTGAAGCGTATGATGTTGCGCGCTGCCTCGCGGATCGCCGATCAGTTGCAGATCGACGCCCTAGTGACCGGTGAAGCCATCTCCCAGGTCTCCAGCCAAACGCTGCCGAACCTGTCGCTGATCGATTGCGTCACCGAGAAGCTGGTCTTGCGCCCGCTGATCGCCAGTCACAAGCAGGACATCATCGACCTGGCCGAAGAAATCGGCACGGCCGACTTTGCCAAGCACATGCCTGAATATTGCGGGGTCATCTCGGTGAACCCCAAGACCCACGCCAAGCGCAACCGCGTGGAGTACGAAGAACAACAGTTCGACATGGCGGTTCTGGAGCGTGCGCTCGAGAATGCCAAGCTGGTACCGATCGATCGCGTGATCGACGAATTGGGCCAGGACATCAAGATCGAAGAAGTCAGCGAAGCCCTGGCCGGCCAGATCGTCATCGACATCCGTCACCCGGATGCCGCCGAAGATGAGCCGCTGGAAATCGCTGGCATCGACGTACAAACGCTGCCGTTTTATGCATTGAACGCGCGTTTCAAGGAACTGGATAACAGCCGTCAGTACCTGCTGTATTGCGACAAAGGCGTGATGAGTCGCCTGCATGCCCACCATTTGCTCAGTGAGGGGCATGCCAATGTGCGCGTTTATCGACCGAGCTAAGAGCCCGGGGCTGTTTGCCTGTGGCCTGCGTCACCGGCCCCCCGACTCTGCCGTCAAGCTGTAACGGCAAGGCCTGACTCTACTGTTAATCGCTGCCACGACCTGTCAGCACACCGAATCCTCTGATCGAGATACACAAGTGATCGAAAATCTACGTAACATCGCCATCATTGCTCACGTTGACCATGGTAAAACCACCCTGGTAGACAAACTCCTGCGTCAATCCGGCACCCTGGAGCGCAACGAGCTCAACGACGAGCGCGTGATGGACTCCAACGACCAGGAAAAAGAGCGCGGTATTACCATCCTGGCTAAAAACACCGCTATCAACTGGAACGGCTACCACATCAACATCGTGGATACCCCGGGCCACGCCGACTTCGGCGGCGAAGTAGAACGCGTAATGTCGATGGTTGACTCCGTTCTGCTGCTGGTTGATGCCCAAGACGGCCCTATGCCGCAAACCCGTTTCGTGACCAAGAAGGCTTTCGAAGCCGGCCTGCGTCCAATCGTGGTGATCAACAAGGTTGACCGTCCAGGCGCGCGTCCGGACTGGGTTCTGGACCAGATCTTCGACCTGTTCGACAACCTGGGTGCCACCGAAGAACAGCTGGACTTCAAAGTCGTCTACGCCTCGGCCCTGAACGGTATTGCCGGTCTGGACCACACCGACATGGCTGAAGACATGACCCCGCTGTACCAGTCGATCGTCGACAACGTACCAGCGCCGGCTGTTGACCGTGACGGTCCGTTCCAGATGCAAATCTCGGCACTGGACTACAACAGCTTCCTGGGCATTATCGGCGTTGGCCGTATCGCTCGTGGTCGCGTCAAGCCGAACACTCCGGTTGTGGCTATCGACGCCGACGGCAAGAAGCGTAACGGTCGTATCCTGAAGCTGATGGGTCACCACGGTCTGCACCGTGTAGACGTTGAAGAAGCAGCTGCCGGCGACATCGTGTGCATCAGCGGTATGGACTCGCTGTTCATCTCCGACACCCTGTGCGACCCGCTGAACGTTGAAGCGATGAAGCCGTTGACCGTTGACGAGCCAACCGTTTCCATGACCTTCCAGGTAAACGACTCGCCATTCTGCGGTAAAGAAGGCAAGTTCGTGACTTCCCGTAACATCAAGGAACGTCTGGACAAAGAGCTGCTGTACAACGTTGCACTGCGCGTTGAAGAAGGCGACTCGGCTGACAAGTTCAAAGTATCGGGCCGTGGCGAGCTGCACTTGTCCGTACTGATCGAAACCATGCGTCGCGAAGGCTTCGAAATGGGCGTTGGTCGTCCAGAAGTGATCATCCGCGTTGTTGACGGTAACAAGCACGAACCATTCGAAAACGTGACCATCGACACCCCGGAAGAATCCCAGGGCAAGGTGATGGAAGAGATGGGTCTGCGTAAAGGCGACCTGACCAACATGGTGCCGGATGGCAAAGGCCGTGTACGTCTGGAATACAACATCCCTGCTCGTGGTCTGATCGGTTTCCGTAACCAGTTCCTGACCCTGACCAACGGTGCTGGCATCCTGACCTCGATCTTCGACCGTTACGACGTGATGAAGTCCGGTCAAATGTCCGGCCGTCAGAACGGTGTTCTGGTATCGGTAGAAACCGGCAAGGCGCTGACCTACTCCCTGGAAACCCTCCAGGCGCGTGGCAAGCTGTTCGTTGAACACGGTCAAGAGATCTACAACGGTCAGATCGTTGGTCTGAACAGCCGTGACACCGACATGGGCGTCAACCCAACCAAAGGCAAGAAGCTCGACAACATGCGTGCTTCGGGTAAAGACGAAACCATCGCTCTGGTTCCACCTGTTCGCTTCACCCTGGAACAGGCCCTGGAATTCATCCAGGACGACGAGCTGTGCGAAGTTACGCCTAAGTCGATCCGCCTGCGTAAGAAGATCCTGGACGAAGGCGAGCGTACCCGCGCTGCCAAGAAAGCCAAGAACTGAGTTAACTCAGGCTGAATGAAAAACGCCCCCGGTCGAAAGGCCGGGGGCGTTTTTTTGTGCCTGCAGTTTGTGTGTCGTCTCTGCTGGCCCCATCGCAGGCAAGCCAGCTCCCACACTTGATCGGGTTCACACGGTCAAAATGTGGGAGCTGGCTTGCCTGCGATGAGGCCCTAAAGGGCACTACAAGATATGGATCAGAACTTATCGAGCGTCTTGAACTTGGTCTCGCGCACCACTTCCTTGGGCTTATACGCGCAATACCCCGGGCGCGGCCCGATCTTCGGGTGGTTGCGGCAGGTATCCGGGCGCTTGTCATAAATAGTGCAGAAGCGCGTCTTACGATCCAGGAACAGGCAGTCGTTGTTGCTCATGCGCTGCAAGGTAAAAATCTCGGACTTGGAATTGAAGCGCTCGACGATGCCTTCCTTCTGCAAGCGCTTGGCGATGTTCTTCGCCGGGTCGCCGAGTTCGAACTCATCGACCAGGCCAATGCGGATCAGGTCCTTGACCTTCACTTCGACCGGCAGCGTGCAGCAGCTGGACACGCAGCCACCGCACATGTGCGCGGAGTATTTCTGCCACGTTTCAAGACGGTCGAGTTCCGCGGCGGCGATCAGTTGAGGCTTCATCAGGGTTCCAAAAGGTGGGGCTGTATCCGGGCGCGCGATCATACCGGGATTGGTGATTTTTTGAACAATATTTTCTGGGTTTCAGCCAGAAGGCGCGCCGCAGGCAAAGCAGGCACGGCCAATGCATCAAAAACCGGCAAAGGTAAATGCGTTAAAAAAGTGCCGAACCAGAGCGGTCACCGTCTGTCAGACCGTCTAGGCTCTAGCAACTCCTTCTATCTCGCCCGAGGTCGCATCTGATGTCTCAGGAACCACTTGCACGAGAAGCAGAGGTAGCCGCATTCCGCGATGCCGTCTTGACCAAGCTCACCTACGCGGTGGGCAAGGACCCGGATCACGCCTTCGACCACGACTGGTTCGAAGCCATTGCCCTGGCCGCGCGCGACCAGATGGTCGACCACTGGATGGACCACACGCGGCGCATTTATCGCAAAGGCCAGAAACGGGTGTATTACCTCTCCCTGGAGTTCCTCATCGGCCGTCTGCTCTACGACAGCCTGAGCAACCTTGGCGTGCTGGAGATAGCCCGCGAAGCCCTGGCCGAGTTGGGCGTGGACCTTGAGCGCATCCGCCTGCTGGAGCCCGACGCGGCGCTTGGCAACGGCGGCCTCGGCCGTTTGGCAGCGTGCTTCATGGAAAGCATGTCGACCTTGGGCATTGCCGGCCACGGCTACGGCATCCGTTATGAACACGGCCTGTTCCGCCAGGCGATTGTCGATGGCTGGCAACAGGAGCAGACCGAGCACTGGCTGGATTTCGGCAACCCGTGGGAATTTGAACGGCCGGAAGTGGTGTATCCGATTGGCTTTGGCGGCAGCGTCGAAACCAAGCCTGACAGTTCCGGCAAGCTGATCCAGGAATGGACCCCCAACGAAACCGTGCGCGCCATTGCCTACGACACCCCGGTGGTCGGCTGGCGCGGTGCCAGCGTCAACACCCTGCGCCTGTGGCGTGCCCGCGCCGTCGAAGACCTGCACCTGGAGCGCTTCAACGCCGGTGACCACCTCGGCGCCGTCGCCGAAGTGGCCCGCGCCGAAAGCATCTCCCGCGTGCTTTACCCTGCCGACAGCACCGAAGCGGGGCAGGAACTGCGCCTGCGCCAGGAATACTTCTTCGTCGCCGCCTCCCTGCAAGACCTGCTGCGCCGCCACAAGAACATGCACGGCTCGGTGCTCAGCCTGGGCGAACACGCGGCGATCCAGCTCAACGACACCCACCCGTCCATCGCCGTGGCCGAGCTGATGCGCCAGTTGGTGGACCTGCACGACATCGGCTGGGACGCGGCCTGGCAGGTCACGGTGGAAACCCTGTCCTACACCAACCACACCCTGTTGCCCGAAGCCTTGGAAACCTGGCCCGTAGGCTTGATGGAACGTATGCTGCCCCGGCACATGCAGATCATCTACCTGATCAACGCCCAGCACATCGACTCGCTGCGCGCCAAAGGCATCCACGACTTCGATGTGCTGCGCGCCGTGTCGCTGATCGAAGAAGACAACGGCCGCCGCGTGCGCATGGGCAACCTGGCGTTCCTCGGCTCCCACAGCGTCAACGGCGTGTCGGGTTTGCACACCCAGCTGATGCGCAGCACGGTGTTCTCCGAATTGCACAAGCTCTACCCCGAGCGCATCAATAACAAAACCAACGGCATCACTTTCCGCCGCTGGCTGTACCAGGCCAACCCCAAGCTCACCGAGATGCTGGTGGAAGCCCTCGGCCCGGATATCCTCGATAAACCCGAACAGCGCCTGATCGAGCTGGAGCCGTTTGCCGACAAGCAGGCGTTCCGCAAAGAGTTCGCCGAGCAACGCCTGCACAGTAAAAGGGCACTGGCGGAAATCATCCATGAACGCCTGGGCATTTCGGTCAACCCGGCGGCGATGTTCGACGTGCAGGTCAAGCGCATCCACGAATACAAGCGCCAACTGCTCAACCTGCTGCACACCGTGGCGCTGTACCAGGCGATCCGCGCCGAACCGGGCACCGACTGGGTGCCACGGGTGAAGATCTTCTCGGGCAAGGCAGCCGCCAGCTATCACCAGGCCAAGTTGATCATCAAGCTGACCAACGACATCGCTCGCACCGTCAACAACGACCCCACCGTGCGCGGCCTGCTCAAGGTGGTGTTCCTGCCCAACTACAACGTCAGCCTGGCGGAAAGCATCATCCCGGCGGCGGACTTGTCGGAGCAGATCTCCACCGCCGGCTTTGAAGCCTCGGGCACCAGCAACATGAAGTTCGGCCTCAACGGTGCGCTGACCATCGGCACCATGGACGGCGCCAACGTGGAGATGCACGAGCGCGTCGGCGCCGAGCACATGTTTATCTTCGGCCTCAGCGCGCAGCAGGTCGAAGCGCGTAAACATGCCGGTGAATTCAACGCCGGGCCCGATATTGCCGCGTCCCATCGCCTCAACGATGTGCTGCAAGCGATTCGTGGCGGGGTGTTCTCGCCGGATGATCCGGGGCGTTATGTGGGCTTGATCGACGGGTTGGTCGATTACGACCGCTTCCTGGTGTGTGCCGACTTTGATTCCTACTGGGACGCCCAGGCGCGGGTCGAAGCGCATTGGCACGATTCCAAGGCGTGGTGGCGCTCGGCGGTGCTCAATACGGCGCGGATGGGCTGGTTCAGTTCCGACCGGACCATCCGCGAATACGCCACTGAAATCTGGAAAGCGTTGGACTAGACACCGCACTACCCTGTGGGAACAGGCTCTTGTGGGAGCGGGCTTGCCCGCGATAACGGTATGTCAGTTAACAAATATGTCGACTGGCACACCGCAATCGCGGGCAAGCCCGCTCCCACATAAGCCCACACAAGCTCTGCTCCCACATTGCTCTTGCGTCGATATACTAGGCCTCGGTTTGCCTAGGGATTATCGACCATGCAATGGATTTTCATGCTGATTGGCCTCGCGCTCGGCTGGACACTCGACGAGTCGTTCAGTGATGCTGGTATCGGTGCGCTGCTGGGCCTGGGTATCGGCCAGGCAATTCGCTTGTCGCAACTGTCGGCCCAGGCAGACAAGCAGGCAACCCAGCTGGAAACCACGCAAAAGGCGCTGATCGCCCTGGGTGAACGCCTGCGGCAACTGGAAGTGCCCACGCCACCAAGCAGCGCCATCGTCGAACCCCCTATCCCCGAACCAACCCCCGTAGCCAAGGCGCCCGAGCTTGTCTGGGAGCTGCCGGCCGAATTGGCGCCCGTCGCCGTGGTGGCCGAAACGAGCCGACCACTGCCGGAAGACGCCTGGGCCCCAACACCACGCCCGGAAAAAGAGCCGGCAACGCCCCGTGGCCCCAACCTGATCGAACGCGCCATCAGCGGTGCGCGCAACTGGCTGTTTGGCGGCAACACCGTGCTGCGTGTCGGCGTGGTGCTGTTGTTCTTGGGCTTGGCCTTCCTGCTGCGTTATGCCACCGAAGGCATGGTGGTGCCGATTGAGGTGCGCTACGCCGGTGTCGCCGCCGCTGCCATCGCCCTGTTGGGCCTGGGCTGGTGGCTGCGCCTGCGCAATAGCAACTACGGCTTGATGCTGCAAGGCACCGGGATCGCGGTGTTGTACCTCACGGTGTTCGCGGCGATGCGCCTGCATCCGCTGATCGATCCCGGTGCCGCGCTGGGCCTGCTGGTCGCTGTCACCGTGTTCTCGGCGATCCTGGCGATTACCCAGGACGCCTTGGGCCTGGCCTGCGCCGCAGCGCTCGGCGGTTTCGCGGCGCCGATCCTCACATCCACCGGCGCCGGCAACCATGTGGCGTTGTTCAGCTACTTCGCCTTGCTCAACGCCGGCATCCTCGCCATTGCCTGGTTCAAGGCGTGGCGCCTGCTCAACCTGATCGGCTTCGTCGGCACCTTCGGCATCGGCTTCGCCTGGGGTATGCGCTCCTACACGCCGGAATTGCTGTGGAGCACCGAGCCGTTCCTGATCCTGTTTTTCCTGATGTACCTGGCCATCGGCCTGTTGTTTGCCCGCCGTAAGTTGTTGGAAATGGGTGACGCGCCTGAGGGCCGTGACGCGTTGCTGCGCTGGTCGGCTGCCAAGGGTGATTATGTCGACGGCAGCATGCTCTTTGGCCCGCCGCTGGTGGGCTTTGGCTTGCAGTTCGCGCTGGTGCAGCACCTTGAGTTTGCCGCCGCGTTCAGTGCGCTTGGCCTGGGCATTATCTATATGGGGCTGGCGCGACTGCTCAGGGGTGGCCGCGCTTTGTTGTTGGCCGAAACCTGTCTGGCATTGGGTGTGATCTTTGCCAGCCTCGCGATCCCTTTGGGCCTCGATGCACGCTGGACCGCTGCCGCCTGGGCCGTGGAAGGCGCCGGGATCTTCTGGCTGGGCTTGCGCCAGCAGCGGCCATTGGCGCGGGCCTTCGGCTTGCTGCTGCAAGTGGGCTCGGCGCTGGCCTTCCTCAGCGAGCTGCGCACCGGCGAACACACCTTGCTCGATGGCGCACCCTTGGGCGCGCTGCTGCTCGGCGCGGCGCTGCTGTTCAGCTTCGACCAACTGCGCAAGGCCGCTCCCGAACAGGCGGCAGGCTGGGAGTGCAAAGGCGTTCCAGTGCTGGCATGCCTGGGTTTGAGCTTCTTGTATTTGCTGGCGCCATTGCTGTTGCAGACCCAAGGCACCGCCATCAGTTGGGCCCTCGCCGGGCTGCTGACGCTGTTTGTCGGCCTGCGCATCGGCTCGCGCACCTTCCTCTTCACCGCGTTTGCCGTGCAACTGTTGGGCGGCGCGTTGTTCCTGCTGCGCTTGCAAGGCGGTGAAGGCGCAGCGGTGTTCAGTGCGGGCTGGAGTGGTTTGCTCACCGCGTCGCTGATCGGCCTGGCCTTGATCGGCGGCATGCTGCTGGCGGCGCGCGACGATATGGTGCGCGGTGATGTGCGCTTGGTGCGCGGGCTGTCGGTGGTGCTGCTGGCGGGTTTGGTACTGATCAATCTTGCGGTGCTGTTCGTGCTGCCCTGGGAAAGCGCCAGCGGCGTGTGGGCGGCCAGTGGGCTGTTGATCATCTGGCTGAGCTTGTACCTGCAACAGCGTGTGAGTTTTGTGTTCGGCTTGCTGCTGCAACTGATCGGTGGTGGTTCATTCCTGCTATCGGTGCCGGAACTGCTGGGGCCGTTGACCAGCGAAGGCTTGCGGCCGTTGGCCCACAGCGGTTTCTGGACGCCGTTGGTGCTGGGCCTGGCCGCGTTGGTCGGCGCCTGGCGCTTGCAGCGTGAGCCCCATGCGCCGGTGTTTAGCGTGCTGAAACTGCAACGCCTGTCCGACCTGCTGCTGGTCTGGGGCGCGGCGTGGTGGGCGTTGGCGTTGATCGGCGAAGTGCTGCGTTTTGTCCCGCGCGAACTGCAAGGCGCATTGCTGTTGGCAATCGCGGCCGTGAGCGTGGCGATCTGGACGCTGTTGGCCGCCCGCCTGAACTGGGCGTCGCTGGGCATGCTCTGCACCTTGCTGATGCCGGCGGCGGGCGTGGTGTTGCTGGTGTCGGCCCACGCCTATTACCACCCGGCGGCGCAGTTTGGCTGGCTGGCCTGGCTGGCGGTGTTCGCCGTGCATTTCATCTCGTTGCGGCGCTTGGCTTCCACGGTGCCCGGCAAGGTGCTGAGCGCGGCCCACGTGTTGGGCTGCTGGATGCTGATCGGCGTGCTTGCGCTGGAACTGCGTTACGGCCTGTTGCTGCTGTCGGATCAGTACAACGCCTGGCGCTGGCTCGGCTGGGCGATTCTGCCCAGCCTGTACCTGGTGCTGGCCGCTACGCCGCGCAATTGGCCGTGGCCGGTGGCCGCGTATCCACGGGAATACCGCGTGCTCGCCGCGCTGCCGTTGGCGGTGCTGATGCTCGGTTGGTTCTGGTTGGCGAACATGTTCAGCGATGGCACGGCCGAGCCGTTGCCTTATGTGCCGCTACTCAATCCACTGGACCTGGGCCTGCTGTTTGCGCTGCTGGGCATCTACCTGTGGTCGCGCAGCGCAGCGCCGGAGCGTGGGCCGCATGTGGAGTTGATCGCCCAGGGCGTGGCGGGCATTTCGCTGTTCGCATTCTTTACCGCGTTGGTCATGCGCACCGCGCACCAGTGGGGCGGCGTGCCGTTCCAGTTGGATGCGTTGCTCGAATCGATGCTGGTGCAGGCCGGCCTGTCGATCGTGTGGACGCTGATCGCCCTCGGCCTGATGATCGGCGGCCACCTGCGCCATCGTCGCGAAGTGTGGCTGATCGGCGCGGCGCTGATTGCGCTGGTGGTGGCCAAGCTGTTTTTTGTCGAATTGAGCAACCGTGGCGGGCTGGCGCGGATCGTGTCGTTTATCGGCGTGGGCGGCTTGTTGCTGGTGGTGGGCTACTTTGCGCCGCTGCCGCCCAAGCGTGTGGAAACTGAGGGAGCATCGTCTTGATGGGCAAGCTGAGTCTGAGTGGGTTGGCGTTGTGGCTGCTGTGTTCGGCGGCCTACGCCCAGGAAACGCCGGCCGACTTCGCGGTCCAGGTGCCGCTGGCGGTGAGTGGCGCCGGGCCTTGGTATCGCCTGGAGTTGCCGTTGGCGGTGCAATTGAGCGCGCGTCAGGCGGATCTCAGCGACGTGCGCGTGTTTAACGCCGCCGGGGAACCGCAGGCCTACGCGCTGTCCCGCCAACCCGCGCAGCGCAGCGAAAGCCGCAATGTGGCGGACGTGAAGTGGTTCCCGCTGTACGCCGCCGACACACATGAGGCCTTGCCGGGCGTGGTGATGAAATCCACCAGCGAGGGCACGTTGCTGGAAATCCGCCCCTCCACGCCCCAGGCGCAGCAGGTGTTGCGCGGCTGGGTGCTGGACGCCAGCGCGATCAAGGCGCCGTTGCAGCAGCTGAGCCTGGACTGGAGCCGCGAGCAAGAGGGTTTCCAGCGATTCAGCATCGAGGCCAGCGATGATTTGCAACACTGGACGCCGTGGGGCGACGGGCAAGTGGCGCGCCTGTCGTTTGCCGACGAACGGGTCGAGCAGCATGACGTAAACCTGCCGGGGCGGTCGGCGCGTTACCTGCGCCTGGTGTGGCAAGGCCAGGCCGCGCCGCAGTTGACCTCGGCCAAGCTGGTCAGCGCCACCAGCAGCAGCCTGCCAATGCCGCTGGTGTGGTCGCAGCCGTTGGCGGGCACGCGGCTCAAGGCGGGCGAATACAGTTGGCAGTTGCCGACCGGGCTGAACATCGAGCGCTTGCGTGTCGCATTGAACCAGCCCAACACCTTGGCGCCCGTGACGTTGTCCGGGCGGCGTGACAGCCAGCAGGCCTGGCAACCGTTGAGCAACGGTTTGCTCTACCGCCTGACCCAGAACGGCCAGGACGTGGTGCAGGATGAGTTGCCGTTGCCGGGGCAGGTGGTCACTGAACTCAAGTTGCAGGTGGACGAACGCGGCGGCGGCCTGGGTGTCGAGGCGCCGGCCCTGCGCTTTGCGGTGCGCGCCACGCAGTTGGTGTTCCTGGCGCGGGGTGAGCCGCCGTTTACCCTGGCGCTGGGCAACGCGTCAGTGAAGGCGGCGAACCTGCCGTTGACCACGCTGATCCCGGACTACAGTGCCGAGCGCTTCAAGACGCTGGGGCAGGCGAAGGTAGCGGGGGAGGTGGTGGTCAAAACAGCCAGCGTTGCCGCTGCGCCCGACGCCGCTACCGACTGGAAGAAACTCGGCCTGTGGGCCGTGCTCCTGCTCGGTGTGGCGGCGCTGGGAGGCATGGCCTACAGTTTGTTGCGCAAGCCCCAGGCCAAACCGTGAACTCTATTGGCGTTAAATCCTCTGATTATAGGAAATCAGCCCCGACTCGCGTTAAACTGCGCGGGTTTTTAAGCCCCCCATTCTCCGGAGCCTTACATGTCCCGCGTTACCTTGAGTCGCTATTTGATCGAGCAGACCCGCAGCAACAACACGCCTGCCGATCTGCGCTTCCTTATCGAAGTGGTGGCGCGTGCTTGCAAGGAAATCAGCCACGCCGTCTCCAAAGGCGCACTGGGTGGTGTCCTGGGCAGCATGGGCACTGAAAACGTGCAGGGCGAAGTGCAGAAGAAACTCGACGTGATCTCC
The DNA here is from genome assembly GCF_017316265.1 of Pseudomonas sp. Marseille-Q1929. NCBI lineage: Bacteria > Pseudomonadati > Pseudomonadota > Gammaproteobacteria > Pseudomonadales > Pseudomonadaceae > Pseudomonas > Pseudomonas sp. Marseille-Q1929. The sequence goes on along the minus strand of NZ_JAFLWU010000005.1, from coordinate 225,427 downwards.
AACGAGATCCTGCTCGAAGCCAACGAATGGGGCGGTCACCTGGCCGGCATGGCGTCCGAAGAAATGGACAATGCCTACCAGATCCCGGGCAAATACCCGAAAGGCGCGTACCTGCTGGTGTTCGACCCACTGGACGGTTCGTCCAACATCGACATCAACGCCCCGGTTGGCACCATCTTCTCGGTACTGCGTTGCCCGAACGAATACCTGAGCCAGAACGAGCCGCTGAACGAGAAAGCCTTCCTGCAGCCAGGCACCCAGCAGGTTGCTGCCGGCTACGCGATCTACGGCCCGCAGACCATGCTGGTGCTGACCCTGGGCGACGGCGTCAAAGGCTTCACCCTGGACCGCGAAATGGGCAGCTTCGTGCTGACCCACGAAGACATCACTATTCCTGCCGCTACCCAGGAATTCGCGATCAACATGTCCAACCAGCGCCACTGGGAAGAGCCGGTGACCCGCTACGTTGGCGAGCTGATGGCGGGCGAAGAAGGCCCGTTGAAGAAAAACTTCAACATGCGCTGGGTGGCCGCGATGGTTGCCGACGTGCACCGCATCCTGACCCGTGGTGGCCTGTTCATGTACCCACGCGACAGCCGCGAGCCGTCCAAGCCGGGCAAGCTGCGCCTGATGTACGAAGCCAACCCGATGTCGTTCCTGGTTGAACAAGCGGGCGGCGCGTCCACCGACGGCCACCAGCGTATCCTCGACATCCAGCCTGAAGGCCTGCACCAGCGTGTGGCGGTGTTCTTGGGTTCGAAGGAAGAAGTTGAGCGTGTGACGGCGTATCACAAGAAGTAAGAGCTTGTGCTAGAAAAAGCCCCGAAACGTTGAACGCGTTTCGGGGCTTTTTTATTTATTGAGTCAGGATTTTTAGCAGTAACGCCTGCAAGTTTTTCCGGGTGTCGGCGATGACGTGCACGTAAATAGTCTGGTCTCGGATTTCGTAGATGATCCGGTTCATCCCACTGATGACTTGTCGATATTGGCTGAGGTTCAGCTTCTCGATTTCTTCTGGTATCGAGCCCGCATGGGGGTGGGTTTCTAGCCGACGCATTGTTTGTTTAAGCGCGTCATAGGTGTGTTGCCAGGTCGATGTCGAGAACTGTCGAATGACGTATGACTTGATATCTTTGAGGTTGCTTTTTGCCGAGTGGAGAATCACAACCCTGAATGTCATTGAGCGTCGTCCCTATCCAGTTCGGCGAACACGTCCTCCATGTCCTGGAACTGCCCCAATTCAATCTGCCGATTGCCCAAAGCCAACAGCTTCAACAAGGCCATGGTTTCTGCTTGCTCCTCAAAGCTCTTCACATCCATCACCACCAGTTTTGCTTCACCGTTTTGGGTGATAACCAGTGGTTCTCGGCTTTCAGTGAGTGTTTTTACGATCTCGGCGGTATGACTTTTCAGGTAGCTGATCGGTTTGATCTGAGATGAAAACTTCATGGGGGGGCCCTCGCTTGGCGATGAGACTCATTTTAGTCTTAATTTGGTCTTGTATAGGTGGCGTCCGATGAAAGGATGATATCTAGGTGTTTGCAAATGCAGTGAAAAGGGCCAGTTCACAGAAAAAATAAATACCCCCCTCCATCGGGAACCAGAAACCCCTTTTCCCTTCTAAGCTTCTGGCAGACCCCCATGCTGCTTCGTCCCTCCAGGAGTTTTTCCATGTCGTTACGCCGTCTCGCCCTGCTGACTTTTTGCGTGCTGTTGGCCGCTTGCAGCAAGGTCAACCAAGAAAACTACGCAAAGCTGTCGGCTGGCATGGCCAAGGCCGAGGTGGAGTCGCTGTTGGGTAAGCCGACCGATTGTTCCGGCGCACTGGGCATGTCCAGCTGCACCTGGGGCGATAAAACCAGCTTTATCAGCGTGCAATATGCCGGTGACAAGGTTCTGATGTTTTCCGGGCAAGGCCTGAAGTAAACCGGGGCGCGAGCCTGCGGGAGAAGAAGAATGATGCGTTTTGTTTTATACCTTTGCGCCAGCCTGTTTTTGGCAGGCTGCGCCAGCCATTCTGGCGATGATCTGCAACCCAAGACCGCGAGCAACGTCAACCTCAAGCGTTACCAGGGCACCTGGTACGAGCTGGCGCGATTGCCGATGTACTTCCAGCGCAACTGCGCGCAGTCCGAAGCCCGTTACACCCTGTTGCCGGATGGCGACATGTCGGTGTTCAACCGCTGCCTGACGACTGAATGGAAGTGGGAAGAAGCCAAAGGCACCGCCACCCCGCAAGTGCCGGGCAAGACCGACAAGCTCTGGGTGGAGTTCAACAATTGGTTCACGTCGCTGCTGCCGGGCGTCGCCAAGGGCGATTACTGGGTGCTGTATGTCAGCGATGACTACAAGACCGCCATTGTTGGCAGCCCGAGCCGGCGTTATATGTGGATCCTGTCGCGTACGCCGACGGTCAATGCGGACACCCGCGAAGACCTGCTGAGCAGGGCGCGACAGCAGGGGTACGACACCACGCGGTTGATCTGGCGTACGTCGGACAAGCAGATGGCGAAGACTTCGCAGTAACCCTGAGAGCACCAGTGATCTAATGTGGGAGCTGGCTTGCCTGCGATGGCGGTGTGACTGACAGACCGCTATCGCAGGCAAGCCAGCTCCCACATTTTTTAACCCAGTAGGTCCTTCAGGACTTGGGTGAATGCACGATTGCTATCTTCTTCGTCAGCGTGCCGACCATCCCGCACCACCCACCTCCCATTCACCAACACATCCCGCACCTGCCGAGCCCCACCGGCAAACAGCCAGCGGTTGAGAATGCCATCCTCGCTAGCCGTCGCCAGGTACGGATCATTGCCATCCAGCACAATCCAGTCTGCACGTTTGCCCACTTCCAAGCGCCCAATCGGCTGGCCCAACGCCTGGGCACCACCGTCTAAGGCGGCGTCAAACAGCGTACGTCCGACCATCGGTTGATCACTGCGATACAGACGATTGCGCCGCTGATCCCGTAGACGCTGCCCGTATTCCAACCAACGCAACTCCTCGACCACACTCAGTGACACATGGCTGTCAGACCCAATCCCCATGCGCCCGCCCTGTGCGAGGTAATCCACCGCCGGGAAAATCCCATCACCCAGGTTCGCCTCGGTGGTCAGGCACAACCCCGCAATCGCCCGGCTCTTGGCCATGCGCGTGACTTCATCCCCGTCGGCATGGGTGGCATGCACCAGGCACCAGCGCTCATCCACTGCCACATTGTCATACAGCCATTGCAGCGGGCGTTTTCCGCTCCAGGCCAGGCAGTCGTCGACTTCCTTTTGCTGTTCGGCGATGTGGATATGCACCGGGCAGGCCTTGTCGCTGGCCGCCAGCACTGCGCTGATCTGTTGCGGCGTGACCGCGCGCAGGGAGTGGAAGCACAGACCCAGCGCTTGCGCCGGTTGTGCGGCGAGGATCGGCTTGAGGCGCGCTTGCAGGTCCAGGTAGTTTTCGGTGCTGTTGATAAACCGGCGCTGGCCCTCGTTCGGCGCTTGCCCACCAAAACCTGAATGGGTGTAGAGCACCGGCAACAACGTCAAGCCGATCCCGCTGCTGGCCGCCGCCTGGCTGATCTGCCGCGACAGCTCGGTGCGATCGGCATAGGGCTGGCCGCTGACGTCATGGTGCACGTAATGGAATTCGGCCACCGAGGTGTAGCCGGCCTTGAGCATCTCGATATACAGCTGGCGCGCGATCACCTGCAATTGCTCCGGGCTGATCTTGCCGACCATGCGGTACATCAGGTCGCGCCAGGTCCAGAAGCTGTCATTCGGATTGCCCGCCACTTCGGCCAAACCGGCCATGGCGCGCTGGAATGCATGGGAGTGCAAATTCGGCATACCCGCCAACACCGGGCCTCTCAGCCGTTCGGCGCCCTCTGCACTGGCATTGGCCGCAACCTGTGTCAGCAGGCCATCGGCGCTGACTTCAAGACGTACATCATTGGCCCATCCATTAGGCAGCAGTGCGCGTTCGGCAAAGAAAGCGGACATGATCAAGGCACCCCGGTCGTGTGTTTATTTGTATATACATATACAGACGTTTGCCTGCTCGGTAAACTCCGGCAATCTATGCATCTTTTCCCCCTGCAAGGATTCCCTGTGCCGACTCCGCCTGCCAAGTCTTCGCTGGCTGCCCACATGGACGAAAGTCCGGCGCCCTTGTATGCCCGCGTCAAACAGATGATCAGCCAGCAGATTCTCAACGGCAACTGGCCGCCCCATTACCGCGTGCCGTCGGAGAGCGAGCTGGTCAGCCAACTGGGCTTCAGCCGCATGACCATCAACCGCGCCTTGCGCGAGCTCACCGCCGAAGGGTTGCTGGTGCGCATGCAAGGCGTCGGCACCTTTGTCGCCGAACCCAAGAGCCAGTCGGCGCTGTTCGAAGTGCACAACATTGCCGATGAGATCGCCTCCCGCGGTCATCGGCATACGTGCCAGGTCATCCACCTGGGCGAAGAGGCCGCCGGTTCCGAACGCGCCGTCGCCCTGGAAATGCGTGAAGGCGGGCGGGTGTTCCATTCGTTGATCGTGCACTTCGAAAACGATATCCCCGTGCAAATCGAAGACCGCTTCGTCAACGCCCTGGTCGCCCCGGAATACCTGCAACAGGATTTCACCCAGCAGACCCCTTACGCCTACTTGAACCAGGTTGCGCCGCTGACCGAAGGCGAGCACGTGGTCGAAGCCATCCTCGCCGACGCCGCCGAGTGCAAGCTGCTGCAAATCGAACCTACCGAACCCTGCCTGTTGATTCGCCGCCGCACCTGGTCCGGTCGCCAACCGGTGACCGCCGCGCGGTTGATCCACCCCGGTTCCCGTCACAGCCTGGAAGGACGTTTCAGTAAATGAGTGCAGTGACAGTCTGGCGCGCCACTGACTACGTGCGCATGCCGTGGAAAAACGGCGGCGGCAGCACCGAAGAAATCACCCGTGACGCCGGCAGCGGCCTGGATGGTTTTGGCTGGCGCCTGTCGATTGCCGATATCGCTGAGTCGGGCGGGTTCTCCACCTTTGCCGGCTACCAGCGCGTGATCACCGTGATCCAGGGCGCGGGCATGGTGTTGACCGTGGATGGCGAGGAACAGCGTGGGTTGTTACCGCTGCAACCGTTCGCGTTCAAGGGTGACAGCCAGGTGGCGTGTCGCTTGATCACCGGGCCGATTCGCGATTTCAACCTGATCTATTCGCCAGCGCGTTATCACGCGCGGTTGCAGTGGGTGGATGGCGAGCAGCGGATTTTCACCACGGCGCAGACGGTGTTGGTGTTCAGCGTGGCGGATGAAGTGAAAGTGTTGGGCGAGAAGCTCGGCCATCACGATTGCCTGCAAGTGGACGGTAACAATGGCCTGCTGGATATCTCCGTAGCCGGTCGCAGTTGCATCATCGAACTGACCCAACTCGGTTAAAACCTGTGGGAGCTGGCTTGCCTGCGATAGCGGTGTTTCAGTAGCAGATGTACTGACTGACACACCGCTATCGCAGGCAAGCCAGCTCCCACATTTGTTTTGTGGTGTTCAGAAAATCTGTTTCCAACCGGCGCACCAACTTGTTACCGAACGCCCCAGCATGGCGCAAAGCCATGTCGACGCAACAAACATCCGCCGCGACAGAACTCTCCTGTAAGAAATTTCATCAAGCCCCGAAGCCTTAATTTCCAAGGCTCGCACGCCCTTTCCCGAAAAATCTCAACAGCCCCCTCAGCAAGTTGGCCGCTTGATTGCATATGCTTGTATGTACAAGTAAAGATGTGTGCGTAAGAGTCCACATCGCACCAATCAAGTATGCGCATCGATCGCTGAGGAGTCTGAGTTGTGACCAAGCCTACTAAATACCGTGACGTAGAAATCCGCGCCGCCCACGGTAACAAGCTCACCGCCAAAAGCTGGCTGACTGAAGCGCCGCTGCGCATGCTGATGAACAACCTCGACCCACAAGTGGCCGAAAACCCGAAAGAACTGGTGGTGTACGGCGGTATCGGCCGTGCGGCGCGCAACTGGGAGTGCTACGACCAGATCGTCGAGAGCCTCACCAACCTGAATGACGACGAAACCCTGCTGGTGCAATCCGGCAAGCCGGTCGGCGTGTTCAAGACCCACAGCAACGCCCCGCGCGTACTGATCGCCAACTCCAACCTGGTGCCGCACTGGGCCAGCTGGGAACACTTCAACGAACTGGATGCCAAGGGCCTGGCCATGTACGGCCAGATGACCGCCGGCAGCTGGATCTACATCGGCAGCCAGGGCATCGTCCAGGGCACCTATGAAACCTTCGTCGAAGCCGGTCGCCAACATTACAACAGCGATCTGACTGGTCGTTGGGTACTCACCGCCGGCCTCGGCGGCATGGGCGGCGCGCAGCCATTGGCTGCGACCCTGGCCGGCGCATGCTCGCTGAACATTGAATGCCAGCAGGTCAGCATCGATTTCCGCCTGGCCAGCCGCTACGTTGACGAGCAAGCCACTGACCTCGACGACGCCCTCGCGCGCATCGCCAAATACACCAAGGAAGGCAAGGCCATCTCCATCGCCCTGCTGGGCAACGCCGCAGAAATCCTGCCGGAACTGGTCAAGCGCGGCGTGCGTCCGGACATGGTCACCGACCAGACCAGCGCCCACGACCCGCTCAACGGCTACCTGCCCGCCGGCTGGACCTGGGACGAATACCGTGCCCGTGCCAAGACCGAGCCCGCCGCTGTAATCAAGGCCGCGAAGCAGTCGATGGCCGTGCACGTCAAAGCCATGTTGGACTTCCAGAAGCAAGGCATCCCGACGTTCGACTACGGTAACAACATCCGTCAGATGGCCCAGGAAGAAGGCGTGGAAAATGCCTTCGACTTCCCGGGTTTCGTCCCGGCCTACATCCGCCCGCTGTTCTGCCGTGGCATCGGCCCGTTCCGCTGGGCCGCGCTGTCCGGCGACCCGCAGGACATCTACAAGACCGACGCCAAAGTCAAAGAACTGATCCCGGACGACGCCCACCTGCACAACTGGCTGGACATGGCGCGCGAGCGCATCAGCTTCCAGGGCCTGCCGGCGCGTATCTGCTGGGTTGGCCTGGGCCAGCGCGCCAAGCTCGGCCTGGCGTTCAACGAAATGGTGCGCAGTGGCGAGCTGTCGGCACCGGTGGTGATCGGCCGTGACCACCTCGACTCCGGCTCGGTAGCCAGCCCGAACCGTGAAACCGAAGCCATGCAGGACGGTTCCGATGCCGTGTCCGACTGGCCACTGCTCAACGCCTTGCTCAACACCGCCAGCGGCGCGACCTGGGTTTCGCTGCACCACGGTGGTGGCGTTGGCATGGGCTTCTCCCAGCACTCCGGGATGGTGATCGTCTGCGACGGCACCGACGAAGCGGCGGAGCGGATTGCCCGCGTGCTGCACAACGACCCGGCGACCGGGGTGATGCGTCACGCCGATGCGGGGTACCAGATCGCTATCGACTGCGCCAAAGAGCAGGGCCTCAACCTGCCGATGATCAAGTAACCCCATGTGGGAGCTGTGCTTTTGTGTGGGAGCTGGCTTGTCGGATCGCCGCATCGCTGCGATGGCATCACCTCGGTTTGACTGATAGACCGAGTCGCCCGCATCGCAGGCAAGCCAGCTCCCACAGAAGAGCAATCGAGACACTGAACAATCCATCAGAGGTTGAACCGACATGGCTGCAAATGACACCACCCCGTTGATCGAGAAACGTTCGATCGACTACATCCCGGAAGCGGAAAGACACGGTCGTCTATTGAGTCAGTTCACCCTGTGGATGGGCGCCAACCTGCAAATCACCGCGATTGTCACCGGGGCCCTGGCCGTGGTGTTGGGCGGTGATGTGTTCTGGTCGTTGATCGGTCTGTTCATCGGCCAACTGCTGGGCGGTGGGGTCATGGCGTTGCATGCGGCGCAAGGGCCCAAGCTGGGCCTGCCGCAGATGATCTCCAGCCGGGTGCAGTTTGGTGTGTATGGCGCGGCCATTCCGATCGTGCTGGTGTGCTTGATGTACCTCGGGTTCACCGCGACGGGCACGGTGTTGTCCGGCCAGGCGCTGGGCCAGTTGTTTGGTGTCAGCGACAGCGTCGGCATCCTGATTTTCGCCAGTGTCATTGTGCTGGTCACGGTGCTCGGTTACCGGGTGATCCACTTCATCGGCCGCGTCGCCAGCGTGATTGGGGTTATTGCCTTTGTGTACCTGTTCAGTCGCCTGATGAGCCAGACCGACGTGGGTGCGCTGCTGCAAATCCGTCACTTCAGCTGGAGCAGTTTCCTGCTGGCGGTGTCGCTGGCGGCGTCCTGGCAGATCGCCTTTGGCCCTTACGTGGCGGACTATTCGCGCTACCTGCCGAGCAGCACGTCATCGGTTAAAACCTTCCTCGCGGCGGGCGCGGGTTCGGTGATTGGTGCCCAGGTGGCGATGGTCCTCGGCGTGTTTGCCGCGGCCATGTCCAACGGGCAATTCGCCGGTCATGAGGTGGCCTACATCGTCGGTTTGAGCGGTACGGGTGCCACGGCTGCGTTGCTGTACTTCAGCATCGCGTTTGGCAAGGTGACCATCTCCACGCTGAACTCCTACGGCAGCTTCATGTGCATCGCCACCATCGTCAGCGGCTTTCGCGGGCGCATGGAAGTCACGCGCCTGCAGCGCCTGGTGTTCGTGCTGGCGATTGTCGGTACGGCGACCCTGATCGCGCTGCTCGGCCAGCACTCGTTTCTCGGGGCGTTCAAGTCGTTCATCTTGTTCCTGCTGGCGTTCTTCACGCCCTGGAGCGCGATCAACCTGGTGGACTACTACTGCATCACCCGCGACCGCTATGACGTGCCGGCGCTGGCCGATCCGAACGGTCGTTACGGCCGCTGGAACCTGCTGGGTATCAGCGTCTATGTGTTCGGTGTGTTGGTGCAGTTGCCGTTCATCTCCACCAAGTTCTACACCGGCCCTTTGGTGGCCGCCCTGGGCGATGTGGATATTTCCTGGATCATCGGCCTGGTACTGCCCGCCGCCCTGTACTACCTGTGTGCGAAAAAATGGCACGGCAGCGTGCCCGCTCAACTGATCCTGCCAACAGAGCAGGGCGCTGTACCAACAACAACCGGGCTGGCGGCACAAGCCTGATGGGACGTGGACAGGGCAGGATGCCTACTGACTGCCGTAATCCATTTCAAGATTGGGAGCGTCACAACAATGAAAATGCATAAAACCCTGATGGCTACCTTGCTCTCTGCAGGTTTGCTGGCCAGCGCTGGCGCCCAGGCGGCCGGCTGGTGCGAGTCCGGCAAACCGGTGAAATTCGCCGGCCTGAACTGGGAAAGCGGCATGTTGCTTACCGACATCCTGCAAACCGTGCTGGAAAAAGGCTACGACTGTAAAACCGACAGCCTGCCGGGTAATTCCATCACCATGGAAAACGCCCTGAGCAGCAATGACATCCAGGTCTTCGCCGAAGAATGGGTAGGCCGCAGTGAAGTCTGGAACAAGGCCGAGAAGGCCGGCAAAGTCGTCGGCGTTGGTGCGCCTGTCGTCGGTGCAATCGAAGGTTGGTACGTGCCGCGCTACGTGATCGAAGGCGACGCTAAACGCAAGCTGGAAGCCAAGGCGCCGGACCTGAAAACCATCGCCGACCTGGCCAAGTACGCCGCCGTGTTCAAGGACCAGGAAGAACCGTCCAAAGGCCGTTTCTACAACTGCCCGGCCGGCTGGACCTGTGAGCTGGACAACAGCGAAATGCTCAAGAGCTACGGCCTGGAAAGTTCCTACACCAACTTCCGCCCAGGCACCGGCCCGGCGCTGGATGCGGCGGTGTTGTCGAGCTACAAGCGTGGCGAGCCGATCCTGTTCTACTACTGGTCGCCAACGCCGCTGATGGGCCAGGTCGATCTGGTCAAGCTGGAAGAAAAAGCCGGTGTGGATAAGAGCGTGACCATCAAGGTCGGCCTGTCCAAGACCTTCCACGAGCAAGCCCCGGAACTGGTGGCCGTGCTGGAAAAGGTCAACCTGCCCATCGACCTGCTGAACCAGAACCTGGGTCGCATGGCCAAGGAACGCATTGAATCGCCGAAACTGGCGAAAATTTTCCTCAAGGAACATCCTGAGGTCTGGCACGCCTGGGTGAGCGACGACGCAGCCAAGAAAATCGACGCGGCCTTGTAGGTCAAGTGTGCCCGGCTACCCTGAGGGGTCGGCCGGGCGCCTGGCCACAACCCATTGGATCGAGAGCACGATATGTTTCCTGAGAGTTTTACGTTTTCCATCGCCGGCTGGGTCAACGGTTGGGTGGACTCGCTGGTCACCAACTACGGTGATGTGTTCCGGCACATCTCCGACACCCTGTTGTGGGCTATCGTCAACCTGGAAGGGCTGCTGCGCGCGGCGCCCTGGTGGCTGATGCTGGCCATCGTCGGCGGCGTCGCCTGGCACGCCACTCGCAAGGTGGTGACCACGGCGGTGATCGTCGGTTTGCTGTTCCTGGTGGGCGCGGTTGGCCTGTGGGACAAGCTGATGCAAACGCTGGCGCTGATGATGGTCGCCACGGTGATCTCGGTGCTGATCGGCATCCCGCTGGGCATCCTCTCGGCGCGCAGCAATCGCCTGCGTTCGGTGCTGATGCCGTTGCTGGACATCATGCAAACCATGCCGAGCTTCGTGTACCTGATCCCGGTGCTGATGCTGTTTGGCCTGGGCAAGGTCCCGGCGATTTTCGCCACGGTGATCTACGCCGCGCCGCCGCTGATTCGCCTGACCGACCTGGGCATTCGCCAGGTGGACGGTGAAGTCATGGAAGCGATCAACGCCTTTGGCGCCAACCGCTGGCAGCAACTGTTCGGCGTGCAACTGCCGCTGGCGTTGCCAAGCATCATGGCCGGCATCAACCAGACCACCATGATGGCGCTGTCGATGGTGGTGATCGCCTCGATGATCGGTGCCCGTGGCTTGGGTGAAGACGTACTGGTCGGCATCCAGACCCTCAACGTCGGGCGCGGCCTTGAAGCCGGCTTGGCGATCGTGATTCTCGCCGTGGTCATCGACCGCATTACCCAGGCCTATGGTCGTCCACGGCATGAGGCGAGCAAATGACTACTGTCAGCAAAATCGAAGTTAAAAACGTCTTCAAGATCTTTGGCGCCCGTTCCAAGGAAGCGCTGGCGCTGATCGGCCAGGGCAAGACCAAGGACCAGGTGCTGGCCGAGACCGGTTGTGTGGTCGGCGTGAACGACCTGTCCCTGAGCATCGGCACCGGCGAGATCTTTGTGATCATGGGGCTGTCGGGTTCCGGAAAATCCACCCTGGTGCGCCACTTCAACCGCCTGATCGACCCTACCAGCGGCGCGATCCTGGTGGACGGCGAAGACATCCTGCAACTGGACATGGAAGCCCTGCGCCAATTCCGTCGGCACAAGATCAGCATGGTGTTCCAGAGCTTCGGCCTGCTGCCCCACAAGAGCGTGCTCGACAACGTCGCCTACGGCCTGAAAGTGCGCGGCGAAAGCAAGCAGGTGTGCGCCGAACGCGCCCTGCACTGGATCGAAACCGTGGGCCTCAAAGGCTACGAAAACAAATACCCGCACCAGCTCTCCGGCGGCATGCGCCAGCGCGTTGGCCTGGCCCGGGCATTGGCGGCCGACACCGACATCATCCTCATGGACGAAGCGTTCAGCGCCCTCGACCCGCTGATCCGCGCCGAGATGCAAGACCAGTTGCTGGAGCTGCAAAAGACCCTGCACAAGACCATCGTGTTCATCACCCATGACCTGGATGAAGCGGTGCGCATCGGCAACCGCATTGCGATCCTCAAGGACGGCAAGCTGATCCAGGTCGGCACGCCCCGCGAGATCCTGCATTCGCCGGCGGATGAATATGTGGACCGGTTTGTTCAGCGGCGGGCGGCGGTGGTCTGACGGACGCTATCGCAGGCAAGCCAGCTCCCACAGGGAAATGCATTCCAAATGTGGGAGCGGGCTTGCCCGCGATGAGGCCAGTCAAGCTACGCAAGAATTAACGAAGGTATGAAGATGTCCCAGCCAACCAAAATCATCATCGCCAACACCCCCTTACGTTGGCAGGACGTAGTCGCCGTCGCCCGCCACGGCGCCGTCCTCGAACTCTCGGGCCAAGCCTGGGCACGCATCGACAATGCCCAGGCCATCGTGCAACGCATCGTCACCAGCGGCGAACGCGCCTACGGCGTGAACACCGGCCTGGGCGCGCTGTGCAATGTCTCGCTTGAGGGCGAACAACTCAGCCAGCTGTCGCGCAACACCCTGCTGAGCCACGCCTGCGGCGTCGGCCCGGTGCTCAGCGACGAACAGACCCGCGCCATCATCTGCGCCGCTGTCATCAACTACAGCCACGGCAAATCCGGCCTGCACCCGCAGGTGGTGCACGCGTTGCTGGCGCTGCTCAACCACGGCATCACGCCGCAAGTGCCGTCCCAGGGCTCGGTGGGTTATTTGACCCACATGGCCCATGTCGGCGTGGCCTTGTTGGGTGTCGGCAATGTGAGCTATCGCGGCCAGATCGTCCCGGCGCAACAGGCGTTGAACGCCGAAGGTCTGCAGCCGGTCGTGCTCGGCGCCAAGGACGGCCTGTGCCTGGTCAACGGCACGCCGTGCATGACCGGCCTGAGCTGCCTGGCCCTGGCCGATGCGCACCATTTGCTGCAATGGGCCGATGTGATCGGCGCCATGAGTTTCGAGGCCCAGCGCGGCCAGATCGATGCGTTTGACGAAGAAATCATCGCCCTCAAGCCGCACCCGGGCATGCAGCACGTCGGTATCAACCTGCGTGCACTGCTCGACGGCAGTGAAGTGATCGCCCGCAGCAAAGGCATCCGCACCCAGGACGCGTTGAGCATCCGTTCGATCCCGCAGATCCACGGTGCGGCCCGCGACCAGGTGGAACACGCCACGCGCCAGATCGAGACCGAACTCAACAGCGCCACCGACAACCCGCTGCTGCTCGGTACGCCGGACAGCTACCGCGTGGTGTCCCAGGCCAACCCGCACGGCCAGTCGGTGGCATTGGCGGCGGACCTGCTCGCCATCGCCATGGCCGAGATCGGCTCGGTGGCCGAACGGCGCCTGGACCGCCTGATCAACCCGCATGTCAGCGGCTTGCCGGCGTTCCTCGTCAGCAACCCCGGGGTCAACTCCGGGATGATGATCGTGCAGTACGTCGCCGCGTCCCTGTGTGGGCAAAACCGCCAGTTGGCGCAACCGGCCGTGCTCGACAACTTCGTCACCTCGGGCTTGCAGGAAGACCACCTGAGCATGGGCACCAACGCCGCGCTCAAGCTGCACCATGTGTTGGCCAACGTCACGCAGATCCTTGCCATCGAGTATTTGCTGGCGGCCCAGGCGTTCGAATTCCTGAAGGACCAGCGTTTCGGCGCCGGCACCGACCGCGCCTGGCGCTTGCTGCGCGAAGTGGTGCCGGCCTACGAACAAGACCGCTGGTTGGCGCCGGACATTGCCGCCGCCGCCCAGTTGCTCAAAGACACCGCGTTACCCAATTTGCACTGATCGTCAAAAGAACAATTCAAAAGGAGTAGGAATGTGACTGCGCTAAATCTGATTCCAGGCCAACTGAGCCTTGCCCAACTGCGGGCTATCTACCAGCAGCCGGTGACACTCAGCCTGGATGACAGCGCCACGGCGCAGATCGAAGCCAGTGTGGCCTGCGTGGAGCAAATTCTCGCCGAGAACCGCACCGCCTACGGCATCAACACCGGTTTCGGCCTGCTGGCCTCGACCCGCATTGCCAGCGAAGACCTGGAAAACCTCCAGCGTTCCCTGGTGCTGTCCCACGCCGCCGGCGTCGGTGAGCCCATCAGCGATGCGCTGGTGCGGCTGGTCATGGTGCTCAAGGTCAACAGCCTCAGCCGTGGCTTTTCCGGCATTCGTCGTCAGGTGATCGACGCGTTGATCGCGCTGATCAATGCCGAGGTGTACCCGCACATTCCGCTGAAAGGCTCGGTGGGTGCTTCCGGTGACTTGGCGCCGTTGGCGCACATGTCCCTGGTGCTGCTGGGCGAAGGCAAGGCGCGCTACAAGGGCGAATGGCTGGAAGCCACCGAGGCGCTGAAAGTCGCCGGCCTGACGCCGCTGACCCTCGCCGCCAAAGAGGGCCTGGCGCTGCTCAACGGCACCCAGGTCTCCACCGCCTATGCTTTGCGTGGCCTGTTTGAAGGTGAAGACCTGTTCGCCGGTGCCCTGGCGTGCGGCGCGCTCACCGTGGAGGCGGTGCTGGGTTCGCGCTCGCCATTCGACGCGCGTATTCACGCCGCTCGCGGCCAGCGTGGGCAGATCGACGCGGCCACGGCCTATCGCGACCTGCTCGGCGAAAGCAGCCAGGTGTCGCAGTCGCACCAGAACTGCGACAAGGTCCAAGACCCGTATTCCCTGCGTTGCCAGCCGCAAGTCATGGGCGCCTGCCTGACCCAGTTCCGCCAGGCCGCTGAAGTGCTGGTGGTCGAAGCCAACGCCGTGTCGGATAACCCGCTGGTATTTGCCGCCGAAGGCGACGTGATCTCCGGCGGTAACTTCCACGCCGAACCGGTGGCCATGGCCGCCGACAACATGGCCCTGGCCATTGCCGAAATCGGCTCCCTCAGTGAGCGCCGTATATCGTTGATGATGGACAAGCACATGTCCCAACTGCCGCCGTTCCTGGTGGGCAATGGCGGGGTCAACTCCGGTTTCATGATCGCCCAGGTGACTGCTGCCGCGCTCGCCAGCGAAAACAAGGCGCTGGCCCACCCGCATAGCGTGGACAGCCTGCCGACCTCCGCCAACCAGGAAGACCACGTGTCGATGGCCCCGGCGGCGGGCAAGCGCCTGTGGGAAATGGCCGAGAACACCCGTGGCGTGTTGGCGGTCGAGTGGCTGGCGGCCTGCCAGGGCCTGGACCTGCGCGAAGGCCTGAAAACCTCGCCGAAGCTGGAAAAGGCCCGCGCCATCCTGCGCGACAAAGTGGCGTTTTATGAGAAGGACCGTTTCTTCGCCCCAGACATCAACGCCGCCAGCGAACTGCTCGCCAGCCGCTGCCTGAATGAGCTGGTGCCGGCGAAGTTGCTGCCAAGCCTGTAAGAGCAACACTGATCAATGTGGGAGCAGGCAAGCCAGCTCCCACATTCGATCTTCAGTAGATTCAGAATTTTCTCAGGATAAAAATAATTAGGGACGAGAAATGCATCAGGAACAAGGTTTGAAACGCGGGCTAAGCGCCCGACATATTCGCTTCATGGCACTGGGGTCGGCGATCGGCACCGGGCTTTTCTACGGCTCCGCTTCGGCCATCCAGATGGCCGGCCCCGCCGTGCTGCTGGCCTACCTGATCGGCGGCGCGGCAGTGTTCATGGTGATGCGCGCCCTCGGCGAGATGGCCGTGCACAACCCGGTGTCCGGCTCGTTCGGCCAGTACGCCAGCACCTACCTGGGCCCCATGGCCGGCTTTATCCTCGGCTGGACCTACGCGTTTGAAATGATCATCGTCTGCCTGGCGGATGTGACGGCGTTCGGCATTTACATGGGCTTCTGGTTTCCCGACGTCGCCCGTTGGGTCTGGGTGCTGGGCATCGTGTTTTTGATTGGCGGCCTGAACCTGTGCAACGTCAAAGTGTTTGGCGAAATGGAGTTCTGGCTGTCGCTGCTCAAGGTCGGCGCGATTGTCGCGATGATCCTCGGCGGCTTCGGCATCATGCTGTTTGGTATCCACACCGCCGGTGAAACCCAGGCCAGCGGCCTCAGCAACCTGTGGGCCCACGGTGGCTTCATGCCGAACGGCATCGGTGGCCTGATCGCCTCGTTTGCCGTGGTGATGTTTGCCTTCGGCGGCATCGAGATCATCGGCATCACCGCTGGCGAAGCCAAGGACCCGCAGCGCGTGATCCCCAAGGCGATCAACGCCGTGCCGCTGCGCATCCTGCTGTTCTACGTGCTGACCCTGTTTGTGTTGATGGCCATCTACCCGTGGCCGCAGATCGGCAGCCAGGGCAGCCCGTTCGTGCAGATCTTCAGCAACCTCGGGATCGGCTCGGCGGCGACCATCCTTAATATCGTGGTGATCTCGGCGGCCGTCTCGGCGATCAACAGCGACATCTTCGGCGCCGGCCGCATGATGTACGGCCTGGCCCAGCAAGGGCAGGCGCCCAAAGGCTTTGCGCAACTGTCCAAACAGGGCGTGCCGTGGATGACCGTGGTGGTGATGGCCGCGGCGCTGCTGGGCGGCGTGGTGCTCAACTACCTGATCCCGGAAAACGTGTTCCTGCTTATCGCCTCGATTGCCACCTTCGCCACCGTGTGGGTGTGGCTGATGATCCTGTTTACCCAGGTCGCCATGCGCCGCTCGATGACCCGCGAGCAGGTGGCCGAACTGAAATTCCCGGTACCGTTCTGGCCCTATGCACCCGCGGCGGCCATCGTGTTCATGCTGTTTGTGTTTGGTGTGCTGGGTTACTTCCCGGACACCCAGGCGGCCTTGCTGGTCGGCGCCGTGTGGATCGTGTTGCTGGTGCTGGCCTACCTGCTGTGGGTCAAGCCCGCTGCCGGGCAAGCGGCCAAG
Organism: Pseudomonas sp. Marseille-Q1929; assembly: GCF_017316265.1. NCBI lineage: Bacteria > Pseudomonadati > Pseudomonadota > Gammaproteobacteria > Pseudomonadales > Pseudomonadaceae > Pseudomonas > Pseudomonas sp. Marseille-Q1929. Next base: position 208,886 of record NZ_JAFLWU010000005.1, on the reverse strand, counting down.
GTCCATTACGACCCGGCTTTGTCTCATCGTTAATTTAGGGAGGCGTTGATGAAAACGCTTTGGCAACACTGCCACGTCGCAACCATGGCGGGCGGCAAATACTCGATCATCGAGGATGCGGCCCTGGTCACCGCAGGTGCGCTCATCGAGTGGATCGGCCCCTTGGCCGAACTGCCGCAGGGAGACTATGCGCAGGTTCACGACCTGCAAGGCGCGTGGGTCACCCCCGGGCTGATCGATTGCCACACCCACACGGTGTTCGGTGGCAATCGCAGTGGCGAATTTGAGCAGCGCCTGCAAGGCGTGAGTTATGCCGACATCGCGGCCAAGGGCGGCGGGATTGCCAGCACCGTGCGCGCCACCCGCGCGGCGAGCGAAGATGAGCTGTTTGAAAGCGCCCACAAGCGCCTGCGCAGTTTGCTGCGTGACGGCGTGACCACGGTGGAGATCAAGTCCGGTTATGGCCTGGACCTGGCCAACGAACGCAAGATGCTGCGGGTCGCCCGGCGCCTTGGTGAGGCGCTGCCGGTCAGCGTGCGCGCCACGTGCCTGGCGGCCCATGCCTTGCCGCCGGAGTACAAGGACCGCGCCGACGACTACATCGAACACATCTGCAGCGAAATGCTGCCAGCCCTGGCGGCAGAAGGGCTGGTGGATGCGGTGGACGCGTTCTGCGAATACCTGGCGTTCTCCACCGAGCAGGTCGAGCGCGTGTTCAAGGTCGCCCAGCACTTGGGCCTGCCGGTGAAACTGCACGCCGAGCAGCTCTCATCGCTGCACGGTTCCAGCCTGGCCGCGCGTTATCACGCGTTGTCGGCGGACCACCTGGAGTTCATGACCGAAGCAGACGCCATCGCCATGGCCGCCTCCGGCACCGTCGCCGTGTTGTTGCCGGGGGCGTTCTACTTCCTGCGCGAAACCCAGCTGCCGCCGATGGACGCCCTGCGCAAGCACGGCGTGAAGATCGCCATCGCCAGCGACCTCAACCCCGGCACCTCGCCGGCGTTGTCGGTGCGCCTGATGCTGAACATGGCCTGCACCCTGTTCCGCATGACCCCGGAAGAAGCCCTGGCCGGCGCCACGCAACATGCGGCGACCGCACTGGGCATGGGCGACACCCACGGCTCCCTGGAAGTGGGCAAGGTCGCGGATTTTGTCGCCTGGCAGATTGATCGTCCCGCCGACCTGGCCTACTGGCTGGGCGGCGAACTGGATAAACGCGTCGTGCGCCACGGCGTCGATGTCACCGTTTGAGGAGTAGGGTTGTGGATAAGGTTCTGAACTTCAAACAAGGCCGCGTGCCGCTGCTGATTAGCATGCCCCATGCGGGCTTGCGCCTGACGCCTGCGGTCGAGGCCGGGTTGATCCCCGAGGCACACAGCCTGCCGGACACCGACTGGCATATCCCCACGCTGTATGACTTTGCCGAGGCGCTGGGGGCCAGCACCTTGTCGGCCGAATATTCGCGGTTTGTGATCGACCTGAACCGGCCGTCCGACGACAAGCCGCTGTATGTCGGCGCCACTACCGGGCTGTATCCGGCCACGTTGTTCGACGGCGTGCCGTTGTTCCGCGAAGGCCTGGAGCCGAGCAAGGCAGAGCGCGTCACTTATCTTGAACAGATCTGGGGGCCGTACCACCGCACCCTGCAAGACGAACTGGCCCGGCTCAAGGCCGAGTTCGGCTATGCGTTGCTGTTTGATGCGCACTCGATCCGCTCGGTGATCCCGCACCTGTTCGACGGCAAGCTGCCGGATTTCAACCTCGGCACCTTCAACGGCGCGGCCTGTGATTCCGCATTGGCCAGCCAACTGGAAGCCATCTGCGCCGGGCATCCGCAGTACAGCCATGTGTTGAACGGACGCTTCAAGGGCGGGCATATCACCCGGCATTACGGCAACCCGGCGCAGGATGTTCATGCGGTGCAGTTGGAATTGTGCCAGAGCACTTATATGGAAGAGGTCGAGCCGTTTCGGTATCGGGCGGATTTGGCCGAGCCGACGCGGGTGGTGTTGAAGGAGTTGTTGGAAGGGTTGTTGGCCTGGGGACAGAAGCGTTACGGCTGAAATCGCTATCGCAGGCAAGCCAGCTCCCACCGTTGACCGCGTTCCAACGTTGGAATGCAGTCAAAGGTGGGAGCTGGCTTGCCTGCGATGACGCCCTCAAAGTCGCCCCAGTGCAACTGCCGGTCGCCCCAGTTCGTGTTCACCCAGGCCCCACTGGCTAAGGTTGTGCAATAACAACAGCCGACTGAGACCGCCCCCATGCAAAAAACCTTGTTGAGCCTTATCGGCGCCGCACTGTTCAGTGCACACGCCATGGCCGCCGAACCGGCTTCCTGCAAAAGCATCCGCATGGGCGTGGTCAGTTGGACCGATGTAGTTGCCACCTCCGGCATGGCCGATGTGTTGCTCAATGGCCTGGGCTACGACAGCAAGCAGACCAGCGCCGTGCAGCAGATCATCTTTGCCGGCATCCGCGACAAGCGCCTGGATATTTTCCTCGGCTACTGGAAACCGGCGATGGACAACAACATCGCGCCGTTCCTTGCGGCCAAACAGGTCAAGGTCTTTGATAAACCCAGCCTCGCCGATGCCCAGGCGACCCTCGCCGTGCCGCAATACGTGGCCGACGCGGGCCTGAAAACCTTTGCCGATATCGCCCGCTTCAAGGACAAGCTGGGCGGCAAGCTCTACGGCATCGAGCCCGGCAGCGGCGCGAACACCGATATCCAGAAAATGATCGACACCAACCGCTTCGGCCTCGGCGGCTTCAAGCTGGTGGCCTCCGGTGAGGCGGGTATGCTGGCGGCGGTGCAGCGTGCGGTGAACCGCAAGGAGTTCGTGGTGTTTGTCGGTTGGACCCCGCACCCGATGAACATCAATATGAACATGGCCTACCTCACCGGCAGTGAGGACGTGTTCGGCCCCGACGAAGGCCGCGCCACGGTGTCCACCGTCACCGCGCCGGACTTCGCCGAGCGTTGCCCCAATGCCAACCGCCTGCTGGAAAACCTCACCTACACCGCTGCCCAGGAAAGCCAGTTGATGGTACCGATCATGGAGCGCCAATCACCGCAGGACGTAGCCAAGCAGTGGTTGCGCGAGCATCCCGAGGATTTGCAGCGCTGGCTGGCCGGGGTGACGGCGTTTGATGGCAGGGATGGCTTAGCTGCGGTGCAGGCCAGCCTCAAGCCCTGAGCCAAACACGGTAAATCAAACAAAGAGGGGCAATGTGGGAGCTGGCTTGCCTGCGATAGCTATCTGTCAGTTAAAAAGTTTGTGACTGATACACCGCCATCGCAGGCAAGCCAGCTCCCACAGCTGATCTCAATTGTCAGGGAGACTGATGCATGGCCGAATACCCAATTTCTTCGCAGATGCGCGCCTTCGTCACCAAGACCGAATCCTTCACCAGCACCGACACCTCGCTGGCCAGCCTGCGCCAGAACTACGACCGCATGTGCCAGGCCTTCACCCCGCCACCGCCGCAAGACCTGCTCATCGAAGACTTTTCCCTGGGCGGCGTAGCCGTGCGCAGTTACCGACCCACCACAGCCACCCCTTCCAACGGCTGGCCCTGCCTTCTATATATACACGGCGGCGGCTGGGTGGTCGGTGGCTTGGATTCCCACGACTTCATCTGCGTTGAACTGGCCGCTGCGCTCCAGGTGCTGGTGATCGCCATCGACTACCGCTTGGCCCCTGAACACCCGTTCCCGGCGGCGTACGACGATTGCCGCAGCGTGTGGCAGGCGATCCAGGCGGGGCAGGGACCGCATGCCATCAACCGCCAGCGCCTGGTGGTGGCCGGCGATAGCGCGGGGGGCAATCTGGCGGCGGCGTTATGCCTGGGGTTGCGCGACGACGGGCAGCCGTTGCCCTTGGCTCAAGCGCTGATCTACCCGGGGCTGGGCGGCCCTGCGGATTTGCCGTCCCGGCGTGATTGCGCGGATGCGCCGCTGCTGAGTACGGCCGATACCGACGACTACCTGGCGTTGTATCTGTCAGACGGCGGGAAATCCTCGGCCTACGCCAGGCCGTTGCTCGCTGAAACATTCAGCGGTCTACCCAAGGCCTTCATCGCCGTGGCCCAGTTCGACCCCTTGCGTGACGACGGCAGGCTGTACGCCGAACGCCTGCAGGCGGCCGGCGTCGACACGCTGCTGTATCCCGGCAAAGGCCTGGTGCACGGCTGCCTGCGGGCGCGGCGGCAGGTGGCGGAGGTGGATCAACTCTACGACTACTTGCTGCGCTACCTGAGGAGCGAAGGGCTGACACAGGTCTAAGCGCTCAAGGACATGCTCATTGCACAATTCGGGTTTATAGTGCCAGACGGCAAAATAAAAGACGTCCCCCCAGGGATGAACCCGACCCCTTACGGAGCGCGCAATGCAGACTTGGTTTCCACAGATCAAACCCTACGCCCGGCACGATCTGGCCGTCGATGACACGCACACCCTGTACGTCGATGAAAGTGGCTCCCCCGAAGGCTTGCCCGTCGTCTTCATCCACGGTGGCCCTGGCGCCGGTTGCGATGCCAACAGCCGCTGCTATTTCGATCCCAACCTGTATCACATCGTCACCTTCGACCAGCGTGGTTGCGGGCGCTCCACCCCGCGTGCGAGCCTGGAAAACAACACCACCTGGGACCTGGTCGCCGATCTTGAGCGCATCCGCGAGCACCTGGGCATCGACAAATGGGTGCTGTTCGGCGGCTCCTGGGGCTCGACCCTCGCCTTGGCCTACGCGCAAACCCACCCCGAGCGTGTGCTTGGCCTGATCGTGCGCGGCATCTTCCTCGCCCGCCCGCAGGACATCGAATGGTTCTACCAGGCCGGTGCCAGCCGCCTGTTCCCGGATTACTGGCAGGATTACCTCGCGCCGATCCCGGTGGAAGAGCGCCACGACATGATCGCGGCCTATCACAAGCGCCTCACCGGCAACGACCAGATCGCCCAGATGCACGCGGCCAAGGCCTGGTCCGGCTGGGAAGGGCGCATGCTCGGCCTGTGCCCGAGCCCGCAGCATGTGGAGCGTTTCTCCGAGCCGCAGCGCGCGCTGTCGATTGCGCGTATCGAGTGCCATTACTTCACCAACAACTCCTTCCTGGAGCCCAACCAGCTGATTCGCGACATGCACAAGATCGCCCATCTGCCTGGCGTAATCATCCATGGCCGCTACGATATGATCTGCCCGTTGGATAACGCCTGGGAGCTGCATCAGGCGTGGCCCAACAGTGAATTGCAGGTGATCCGCGAGGCCGGGCATGCGGCATCCGAGCCCGGTATTACCGATGCGTTGGTGCGTGCGACCGGCGAGATGGCCCGGCGCCTGCTCGACCTGCCGCCCGAAGAAGCATGAAAGGTTTGTTACAAAGGGTGCGCGGCGCCCGGGTCGAGGTCGCAGGGGAAATTGTCGGGGCCATCGACCAGGGTTTGCTGGTGCTGGTGGCGGTCGAACCGGGCGATACGCCCGAGAGCGCCGACAAACTGTTGCACAAGCTGCTTAACTATCGGGTGTTCAGCGACGACGAGGGCAAGATGAACCTGTCGTTGAAGGACATCGACGGCGGTTTGCTGCTGGTATCGCAGTTCACCCTGGCAGCGGACACCAAGAGCGGGTTGCGGCCGAGCTTCTCCACGGCAGCCCCTCCGGCCTTGGGCGCGGCGCTTTTCGAGCATTTGCTGGTACAAGCGCAACAATTGCATGGCAAGGTGGGGTCGGGGCGTTTTGGTGCCGATATGCAGGTGCATTTGGTCAATGATGGCCCTGTGACCTTCCTGCTCCAGACATGAATGTATTAAAAACGACTTTTAATGCCTAAAAACGCAGGTTTTCACTACAAATACTTCGTTGCCCCTGATGCGTTGTCTCGCGGGCTACTAGATAATCGCGCGCTACGGGGATCAGCGTTGTTTGGTCCATTTTTGACTTAGGTAGAGACTTGTCCGACTGCCAATGGGGAATCATTTTGCCCCAGGGGAGTCGGAACAATGCTCGCCAACCTGGCATATAGATAGCTGGCCGTTGGTTTTTTGATCTGTTTTCGGCGAGGGTTGCTCGTGATTGTTAGTCCCTGTAATGCACCAAAATTGTCTGCCAAACGGTTACGAAACGCACTGGTGACGGGCTCTGCCCTGTTTTGCCTGTTCGGCGCGGGTCAACTGTGGGCATTCAGTCTGGATGATGTGTCGGCCAAGGCTAAAGAGCTGGCCGGGCAGAAATACGAAGCGCCGCGCAGCAATCTGCCGAACGAATTCCGCGAAATGAAATTCGCTGATTACCAGAAGATTCGTTTCCGCAACGAAAAAGCTGAGTGGGCCGATCAGAACACCCCATTCAAGCTGTCCTTCTATCACCAGGGTATGCACTTCGATACGCCGGTGAAAATCAACGAAGTCACGGCCGACAGCGTCAACGAAATCAAATACGACGCATCGCGTTTCGATTTTGGCGACATGAAGCTTGATCCGAAAGCCACCGAACAACTGGGTTATGCCGGTTTCCGTGTGCTGTACCCGATCAACAAGGCCGACAAGCAAGACGAAATCATGACCATGCTCGGCGCCAGCTACTTCCGCGTCGTCGGCAAGGGCCAGGCCTATGGCTTGTCCGCCCGTGGCATGGCGATCGACACCGCGTTGCCGTCCGGCGAAGAATTCCCGCGTTTCACCGAGTTCTGGATCGAGCGTCCGAAACCGGGTGAAAAACAGCTGGTGATCTTTGCCCTGCTGGATTCCCCGCGTGCCACCGGTGCGTATCGCCTGACCCTGCGTCCGGGCACCGACACCATTGTCGACGTGAAATCCCAGATGTACCTGCGCGACAAGGTCAGCAAGCTGGGCGTGGCCCCGCTGACGAGCATGTTCCTGTTCGGCGCGAACCAGCCGTCCAAGGTGCTCAACTACCGTCGTGAGCTGCACGATTCCAGCGGCCTGTCGATCCATGCCGGCAACGGCGAGTGGATCTGGCGCCCACTGAACAACCCTAAACACCTGTCGGTCAGCAACTTCACCGTCGAAAACCCGAAAGGTTTCGGCCTGCTGCAACGTGGCCGCGATTTCAGCCACTACGAAGACCTCGACGACAACTACGACAAGCGCCCAAGCGCCTGGATCGAGCCTGAAGGCGACTGGGGCAAGGGTTCCGTTGACCTGGTAGAGATCCCGACCGCCGACGAAACCAACGACAATATCGTTGCCTTCTGGAGCCCGGCCGAGCTGCCTAAACCGGGCGAGCCGCTGGACGTCGCCTACCGCCTGCACTGGACCATGGACGAAAAATCCCTGCATCCGGCCGACAGCGCCTGGGTCAAGCAGACCCTGCGTTCCACCGGTGACGTGAAGCAGTCCAACCTGATCCGTCAGCCGGACGGCAGCGTGGCCTACCTGGTGGACTTCGAGGGCCCGTCCCTCAAGGCGCTGCCTGCGGACGCCCCGGTGCGCAGCCAAGTGAGTGTTGGCGACAACGCTGAACTGGTTGAAAACAGCGTGCGCTACAACGAGCACACCAAAGGCTGGCGCCTGACCCTGCGCATGAAGATCAAGGACGCAGGCAAGCCGACCGAAATGCGTGCGGCGCTGGTGCAGGACATCGTCAAGCCTGAGCCTGAGAAGGATTCGAGCCACGTGCTCAAAGCCGACAAAGTGCTGGCCAAGCAACACGAGAAGCAGGCCAAGAAAGACGCAAAAGACGCGAAAGACAAGCAGCCAGAAGCTGCCCCAGCCACACCGGAGCCGATCAAGACCGAACAAGTCCTGACCGAGACCTGGAGCTATCAGTTGCCTGCCGATGAGTAATTCCCAAGCCACGCCAGAGACTCTGCAAGAGTACCTGGCGCACCTGCCGATGACGGCCGAGCAGCGTGCCGAACTGGCGGGCTGCACGTCTTTCAGCGAGTTGCACGAACGCTTGTCGTCGTCCACCTTCGACGCCCCAACCGACGCCGCCCAAGCGTCGGTGGGCTCGCGGCTGCTGCTCAACAGCGCCGAAGAGCTGCAAGACGCCGAAATGCTCGTGCTCGATGCCGAAGGCCGCGTGTGCCTGAAAGCCACGCCGCCGATCCGTCGGACCAAAGTGGTGCCCGAGCCTTGGCGCACCAACATCCTGGTGCGCGGTTGGCGCCGGATGACCGGTCGCACCAACCCGCCGAAGCCGCCGAAAGACGAACGTGTATTGCCGGCTGCGCGCTGGCGTACCGTGGGTTCGATCCGTCGCTACATCCTGCTGGTGCTGATGCTCGGCCAGACCATCGTTGCCGGCTGGTACATGAAGGGCATCATGCCGTACCAGGGCTGGTCGCTCGTCGACTTCGACGAAATCCGCAACCAGACCCTGCTGCAAACCGCTACCCAGGTGCTGCCTTACGCCCTGCAAACCAGCATCCTGATCATGTTCGGGATCTTGTTCTGCTGGGTCTCGGCGGGTTTCTGGACCGCGTTGATGGGCTTCCTGGAACTGCTGACCGGTCACGATAAATACCGCATTTCCGGTAAAAGTGCCGGTGACGAGCCGATTCCAAAAGACGCCCGCACCGCGCTGGTGATGCCGATCTGCAACGAAGACGTGCCCCGGGTATTCGCCGGTCTGCGCGCCACCTTCGAATCGGTGGCCGCCACGGGCGACCTGGACCGCTTCGACTTCTTCGTGCTCAGCGACAGTAACGACGCCGACATCTGCATCGCCGAACAGCAAGCCTGGCTCGACGTGTGCCGCGAAGCCGGTGGTTTCGGCAAGATCTTCTATCGCCGCCGTCGCCGTCGCGTCAAACGCAAAAGCGGCAACCTCGACGACTTCTGCCGTCGCTGGGGCGGTGACTACAAGTACATGGTCGTTCTCGACGCCGACAGCGTGATGAGCGGCGAGTGCCTGACCAGCCTGGTGCGCCTGATGGAAGCCACGCCGGATGCCGGGATTATCCAGACCGCGCCGCGTGCGTCGGGCATGGACACCCTGTATGCGCGCATGCAGCAGTTTGCCACCCGTGTGTACGGCCCGCTGTTTACCGCCGGCCTGCACTTCTGGCAACTGGGTGAATCCCACTACTGGGGTCACAACGCGATCATCCGCATGCAACCGTTTATCGAGCACTGCGCCCTGGCGCCGTTGCCGGGTAAAGGTGCGTTTGCCGGTTCGATTCTGTCTCACGACTTCGTTGAAGCCGCGCTGATGCGCCGTGCCGGCTGGGGCGTGTGGATTGCCTACGACCTGCCGGGCAGCTACGAAGAACTGCCGCCGAACCTGCTGGACGAACTCAAGCGTGACCGTCGCTGGTGCCACGGTAACCTGATGAACTTCCGCCTGTTTCTGGTCAAGGGCATGCACCCGGTGCACCGTGCGGTGTTCCTCACCGGCGTGATGTCCTACCTGTCGGCGCCGTTGTGGTTCCTGTTCCTGGTGCTCTCCACCGCGTTGCTGGCGGTAAACACCCTGATGGAGCCGCAGTACTTCATGGCCCCGCGCCAGTTGTACCCGCTGTGGCCGCAATGGCATCCGGACAAGGCGGTGGCGCTGTTCTCCACCACCATCGTGCTGCTGTTCCTGCCGAAGTTGCTGAGCATCATCCTGATCTGGGCCAAGGGCGCGAAAGAGTTCGGTGGCAAGTTCAAGGTGACGCTGTCGATGCTGCTGGAGATGCTGTTCTCCATGCTGCTGGCGCCGGTGCGGATGATCTTCCACACCCGTTTTGTCCTGGCCGCGTTCCTCGGCTGGGCCGCAACCTGGAACTCGCCGCAGCGTGACGACGACTCCACCCCGTGGAGCGAGGCGGTCAAGCGCCACGGTCCGCAAACCGTGCTGGGCTTCCTGTGGGCGCTGTTGGTGGTGTGGCTGAACCCGAGCTTCCTGTGGTGGCTGGTGCCGATTGTCGGTTCACTGATGCTGTCGATCCCGGTTTCGGTGATTTCCAGCCGGGTCAAGCTGGGCCTCAAGTCCCGCGACGAGAGCCTGTTCCTCATTCCTGAGGAATACAATCCGCCGCAGGCGCTGCTGTCCACCGAGAAGTACACCCACGAAAACCGTTGGCATGCACTCAACGACGGCTTTGTACGGGCCGTGGTCGACCCGCAGCAGAACGCCCTGGCGTGTGCCCTGGCGACTTCGCGTCACCGCGAAGCGGAGCCGATCGAATACCTGCGGGCCGAGCGTGTGCGCCATGCGTTGAAAGTCGGCCCTGCCGGCCTCAACAACGGCGAACGCGTGGCCTTGCTCAGTGACCCGGTCGCCCTGGCCCGCCTGCACGAGCAGGTCTGGAGCGAAGGGCATGCCGAGTGGCTGGGGGCGTGGCGTGAATCGATCAAGGCTGATCCGCACGCACCGTTGCTGCCGCTGCAACCGCAAGTCTCCCAGGCCCAACCGGCCTGATTCAGATGCCCCCGGGGGTTCACTCCGGGGGCGTTTCAAGCGCTGGTCCTACAGCGTTTCGCGCTTCTTCCTGTGAGCGCTAACTCCTTGTTATTTCGAAACAAAAGACCCTCTGGCGAGGCGTATTGCCGTGCCTGCGGCTGGGTTAGCATCGCCCCGCAAATTTGACTCGTCACGGGGATATTCATGTTCAAGAGGTATTGTTCGGCGTTGCTGGTTGGCGCTGTCGCATTGATGGAGAGTGGCCCGCTGTTTGCCGGCGCCCTGGATGACGCGGTGCGGCGCGGCGTGCTCAAGGTGGGCACTACGCCCACCTATGTGCCCTTTGAAATGACCGACCGGCAGGGGCGCATCGTCGGCTTCGAAATCGACTTGCTCTACGCCATGAGCCGGGCGCTGGACGTTGAGCTGGAGTTGGTCGCGGTGCCCTACACCGAGCTGCTGCCGGGGCTGCTGGCGAAGCAGTTCGATCTGATCGGCAGCGGCATGACTGTCACCCAGCAACGCAATCTCAAGCTGAATTTCAGCGATGCCTTCATGGTGGTGGGTCAGACCGTGCTGCTGCACCCCAGCCTGGCGGGCAAGGTCACCAGCATCGAAGACCTGGATGACGCGGGCTACCGGATCGCGGCCACGCAAGGCACCACCGGGGAGCTGGCGGCGCAACGGTTCCTGGGGGCGGCCCGGCTCAGCAGTTTCACCACGCCGGAACAAGGCGTGCGGCAAGTGGTGGAGGGCAAGGCCGATGCGTTTGTCCACGACGCGCCCTATAACCTGATCGCCATCAGCCGCCCGGAAAACGCCAGCCTGTTTGCCCTTGAACAACCCTTCACCTACGAGCCCCTGGCGTTCGGCCTGAAAAAGGGCGATTACGACAGCCTCAACTGGATCAACCACTTCCTCAACCAGGTGGCCCAGGACGGCACTTATGATCGGCTGCACGACAAGTGGTTCAAGGACACGGCCTGGATGGCGGACGTTGAGTGAAAGTCATAACTGCTTACACATCAGTCGATTGCCGAGCACAGGCGCTGAAGCGTCTGCCCCTGTGGTTACCCCGGATTTTGTGGGGCTTTTCTGACATACGCCGACAACAAATGCCCGTGAAACCTTTGTGACGGGCAGCGAGTGGGTTAGGATCGCACCCCGATATGGTGCCGCCCTTTTGCGCGCCGACCTTATAAGAATCGTTCAGGGGACTTGATGATGAAAAAGTATCTTTCGATGCTGCTGCTCGGCGTCACCGCGCTGGTCGCGGCCAATGCGGCCCAGGCCGGTGCGATCGACGATGCGGTCAAGCGTGGCACGCTGAAAGTCGGCATGGACCCGACCTACATGCCGTTCGAAATGACCGACAAGCGCGGTGAAATCATCGGCTTCGAAGTGGACATCCTCAAGGCCATGGCCAAGTCCATGGGCGTCAAGCTGGAGCTGGTGTCCACCGGTTACGACGGCATCATCCCGGCCTTCCTGACCGGCAAGTTCGACATGATCGGCAGCGGCATGACCCTGACCCAGGAGCGTAACCTGCGCCTGAACTTCAGCGAACCGTTCATCGTGGTCGGCCAGACCCTGCTGATCCGCAAGGACCTGGAAGGCACCATCAAGTCCTACAAAGACCTGAACGATGAGAAATATCGCCTGACCTCCAAGCTGGGCACTACCGGTGAGATGGTTGCCAAAAAGCTGATCTCCAAAGCCAAGTACCACGGCTATGACAATGAGCAAGAAGGCGTGCTGGACGTGGTCAACGGCAAGGCCGATGCCTTTGTGTATGACGCGCCGTACAACGTGGTCGCCGAGAAGAAAGTCGGTAACGGCAAGCTGGTGTTCCTCGAAGAACCGTTCACCTTCGAGCCCCTGGCGTTTGGCCTGAAAAAAGGCGATTACGACAGCATCAACTTCATCAACAACTTCCTGCACCAGATCCGTAACGACGGCACCTACGATCGCATCCATGACAAGTGGTTCAAGAGCTCCGAGTGGCTCAAGGACATGGAATAAGGCTGAAACCGAGTTGCACCCATCGCAGGCAAGCCAGCTCCCACATTTGACGGTGTTCACAGATCAAAATGTGGGAGCGGGCTTGCCCGCGATGACGGCCTGACAGGCGATACACATCCCGGAAAGTGAAATGAAACAGAAAAAAGCCCAATGGCCCTGGCACCTGCTGACCGTGGTCGTGCTGGTTGGCCTGGCCGGCGCCTTGTACTACGCCACCTCGTTGATGTCCTACGAGTGGCGCTGGAACCGCGTACCGCAGTACTTCGCTTATCAAGCTGAAACGTCCCAGCGCGCGGCGGATATTTCCACCGTGGTCGAGCTGGTGCGCAAAGGCGACGTCGCCGAAGTGACCCTGCGCAACGACTCGGGCGCCGAGCAAAAGCTGACCGTGGCCGACAACAGCCTGCAAGTGGCGCGCGGCGATGACGTGGCCGAAGGCGATGTGATCGGCGTGACCCGGCATTGGGCGCTGGGCCCGTTGATGTGGGGCTTGTGGACCACGCTGTGGCTATCGGTGGTGTCCGGCATCCTCGGGCTGGCGATTGGCTTGGCGACCGGTTTGTGCCGGCTGTCCAACAACCCCACTTTGCGCGATCTGTCGACGATCTACGTCGAACTGGTGCGTGGAACGCCGCTGTTGGTGCAGATTTTCATCTTCTATTTCTTTATCGGCACGGTGCTCAACCTGTCCCGGGAATTCGCCGGGATCGCCGCGCTGTCGCTGTTCACCGGTGCCTATGTGGCAGAGATCGTGCGCGCGGGCGTGCAGTCGATCACCCGTGGCCAGAACGAAGCCGCCCGTTCCCTGGGCCTGAGCGCCAGCCAGTCGATGCGCCACGTGGTGTTGCCGCAGGCGTTCAAGCGCGTGCTGCCGCCGTTGGCCGGGCAGTTTATCAGCCTGGTGAAAGACACCTCGCTGGTCTCGGTGATTGCCATCACCGAGCTGCTCAAAAGTGGCCGCGAAGTGATCACCACTTCGTTCTCGCCGTTTGAAATCCTGTTCTGCGTCGCAGGGTTGTACCTGTTGATCAACCTGCCGCTGTCGAAAATGGCCAGCCGGCTTGAGCGGAGGCTCGCGCAAAGTGATTGAAGTCCGCGATCTGGTAAAAGTCTTCGACACCCGTGGCCATGTGGTGCGCGCGGTGGACCACGTGACCACCCAGGTGGCCAAGGGCGAAGTGCTGGTAGTGATCGGCCCGTCGGGTTCCGGCAAGTCCACCTTCCTGCGCTGCCTCAATGGCCTGGAAGAATTCGACTCGGGCTCGGTGAGCATCGACGGCCTGCAACTGGCCGACCCGAAGACCGACGTGAACGCCTATCGTCGCGAAGTCGGCATGGTGTTCCAGCACTTCAACCTGTTCCCCCACATGACCGTGCTGGAAAACCTCTGCCTGGCGCAAAAAGTCGTGCGCAAGCGCGGCAAGAAAGAGCGCGAGGCCAAGGCCCTGGCGTTGCTGGAAAAGGTCGGCATTGCGCAGAAGGCCAACGAGTTCCCCTCGCGCCTTTCCGGCGGCCAACAGCAACGTGTAGCCATTGCCCGCGCGCTGGCCATGGAGCCCAAGGTGATGCTGTTCGACGAGCCCACTTCGGCCCTCGACCCGGAAATGGTCGGCGAAGTGCTGGACGTGATGAAAACCCTGGCCCTGGAAGGCATGACCATGGTCTGCGTCACCCACGAAATGGGCTTTGCCCGTGAAGTGGCCGACCGGGTGCTGTTCTTCGATCACGGCAAACTGCTGGAAGACGCAGCCCCGGCCGAGTTCTTCGACGCGCCGAAAGACCCGCGCGCCCAGGCCTTCCTGCGTCAGGTTCTATAACCTGAACTTGCCCACCAGCGCCTGCAAGTCCACGCTCAACCGCGTCAACTGAACACTCGCCGCCGCCGTTTCTTCACTGGCGGCGGCGGTTTGTTCGGACACATGGCGCACCTTCAACACGCTGCGATTGATCTCTTCGGCCACCGCGCTTTGCTCCTCGGCGGCAGCAGCGATCTGCGGGTTCATTTCCTGGATGATCGACACCGTGTCGGCAATCGCCGCCAACGCGTCGCCGGCATTGTGGGTCAGGCCGACGCTGTTGTCGGTCAAGGTACGGCTGCTGTGCATGATATCGGCCACCTGCTGGGTGCCGGCATGAAGGCTGCGGATCAGTTCTTCGATTTCTTCGGCCGAGGCTTGGGTGCGTTGAGCCAGGCTACGCACCTCATCGGCGACCACGGCGAACCCTTCGCCTGCGCTGCCGGCCCGTGCGGCTTCGATGGCGGCGTTCAAGGCCAGCAAATTGGTTTGCTGGGAGACCGACTTGATCACTTCCAGCACGCTGCCGATCTTCTGGCTTTCCTGTTGCAGCGCCACCATCGCCTGGCTGGCGCGGGTCATTTCATCGGCAAGATGACCGATGTGTTCAACCGCCTGGGTCACCACCTGGTCACCGATGCTGGTTTGTTGATCCGCCTCATGGGCCGCCACTGATGCTTGCTCGGCGTGGCGGGCGACCTCCTGGGCGGTGGCTAGCATTTCATTCATGGCTGTGGCCATTTGGTCGGTTTCTTCTTTCTGCTGATGGATGCCGTCGCGGGTCTGCTCGCTGACCGCCGCCAACTGCGAAGCGGCGCTGCCAATCTGGCGGGCGCTATCCCCGATACCGCTGATCAGCGTGCGCAGATGGCCGGTCATTTCTCCCATACTGCGCTGCAACTGGCCCAGTTCATCACGGCGCTCTGCCGGGAGGTCGCGGCTCAAGTCGCCGCGGGCGACACGATGGGCGGCCGCCAGCACTTGGCGTAATGGCACCGCGATCTGCCGGGCGATCCACCACGCGGCGAGAGCGCCGAGTAGCAAAGCGGTGGCGGTCACCCCGATGAGCAGGGTGCGGGTGTGCCGGGCCTCTTGGTCGCGCATGAGCGTCTGGGCCTGGCTCAGTTGATCGCTCTGCTCCAGCAACTGATCGAGTTGTTGCTCAAAGCGGTTCTGTGCGGTTTCGGTGGTGACCTGCGCTTCCTTGAGCCGTTGCAGTTGCTCGCGATAGTGGGCCAGGTCGGTCTTGAGCAGCGTTGCGTCAACGGGCAGGCGGGTGACGGCGGCCAGGGCGACATCCAGGGCATCGAGGGTGGCGCCGACGGCCTCGGCATAGGCTTGCAGCGACACTGCGGCCCAGGCGGGGCGTACGGCGCTGTCTTCGGCCTGGGCGATGGCCCGGCGCAGGTCTTCGATGCTGTCGAGCGCTTGTTGGTCTTGCTGATCCGGCAGTTCGCTGGCCACTTGAGCAAGGGTGTCGCTGGCTTGCAACGCGGTTTTGCTGAGGGGCTTGCGGGTGTTCTCGCGTTGCTCGATCAGCGGCGGCAGTTCCACCAGTGCAGCCTTGAAGCCGGCCACCAGGTGCGCCGCCTGCTCAAGTCGCTGTTGGTCGGCAGGGTCACGCATGCGGCCCGCAAAGAACGCCAGGTGCCGTTCGATCTTTTCAATGTGGGTTGCCATCTTGCCCAGGCTGGCCGTGTCGGTGAGGGTACGGTACACGATGCGGTCGGCCCGCATGGCCTGGGCATCAGCAGCCAGTTGCCCGAGGGCGCTCAGGTTGCCTGAACGGTAAAGCACGGCATTCAGCGCCTGCCAGCCGGTTACGGCAATGGCGAGGCTGAGCACCAGAACCTGCCCAAAACCCAGGGCAAGCTTGAGGCGGACGCTGGCGTTGACCAGCAAGCGGGTCAGCCGAAGAAACATGGTGCACCTCCCAATCTGAAAAAGCGTTTCTCGCAGTAACGGAAACGCTAAATCGATTTGGGCGGCTACCGGGCTGATAACGGCGTAGGAAATTTCACAAACTGTTAGATGCGGAAACGTCCTACCAACGTTTGCAGGTAAATCCCCAGGCGCGCCAACTCCGCACTGGAAGCGGCGGTTTCCTCGCTGGCCGAAGAGGTTTGTTCCGACACATCACGCACATTCAGCACGCTGCGGTTGATCTCCTCGGCCACGGCGCTCTGTTGCTCGGCGGCGGTGGCGATCTGCGAGTTCATCGCCTGGATCGTCGAGACCGTGCGGGTGATGTTGCCCAGTGCGGCGCCGGCGCGGCGGGTCAGCTCGACACTGCTGTCGGTGAGGCCGCGGCTGTTGTCCATGATGGTCGCCACTTGCTGGGTGCCGCTTTGCAGGCCGACGATCAGTTCTTCGATTTCTTCGGTGGACTTCTGCGTGCGTTGGGCCAGGCTGCGCACTTCATCGGCCACCACCGCGAAGCCACGTCCGGCTTCACCGGCGCGGGCGGCTTCGATCGCGGCGTTGAGGGCCAGCAGGTTGGTTTGCTGGGCCACGGATTTGATCACATCGAGGACGCTGCCGATCTTGTCGCTTTCGCGTTTCAGATCGCCCATGGCCAGGGTGGAGTTGCCGACTTCGGTGGCCAGGCGTTCGATCTGGGCAATGGCTTCGCCGACCACCTTGTCGCCTTCGCGGGCTTGCTGGTCCGCGGCGACGGCGGCTTCGGAGGCTTCCTCGGCGTTGCGCGCCACTTCCTGCACGGTGGCGGCCATTTCATTCATGGCGGTGGCGACCTGGTCGGTCTCGACTTTCTGGCTGTTGACCCCGGCGCTGGTCTGTTCGGTCACGGCCGACAGTTGCTCGGCGGCGCTGGCGATCTGGGTGACGCCGTCGCTGATGCCGCCGATCAACTCACGCAGGCCCACGGTCATGCTTTGCATGGCCCGTTGCAGTTGGCCCAGTTCGTCCTGGCGGGCGGAGTCGAGGTTGTGGCTCAGGTCGCCGGAGGCTACGCGCTCGGCGACTTTGAGGGTCTGGTTCAGCGGGATGATGATCTGGCGGGTGATGGCCCACGCGGCGATCAGGCCGAATACCAGCGCCAGCGCGGTGGCCAGCGCCAACAATTGCTTGGCTTGTGCGGCATCCGTGTCGCGGACCACGGTCTGCGACGCGGTGAGTTTTTTACTGCGGTCGAGCAGGATGTCGCCTTGCTCGGCCATGATTTTCATCGCCGCGGCGGTGGCCACCTGGGAGTCGCGGTACTGGCTGACAGCCGCGCGGTAGGCTTGCAGCGAAACGCTGGCCTGTTGCAGGTTGGTCGAATATTGATCAGGGATCTGCCCGGTCAGGCCGGTGATTTTCTTCAGGGCATTGTCGATGGCATCCAGCGCGGGCTGCTCGGCTTCGACCTTGCCGCTGTAGGTGTAGCCGCGCACCTGGAAGCGCGCCTGTTGAATCAACTTGCTCAGGTCCACCACGCTGTTGAACTGGCTGACGCTGTCGCCTTGCAGCAGGGCTTTCTCGATCTCACCGACCTTGACCACCGCGTTGTCGGCGGTGTCGCCCAGCTTGCTGCGCGCGTTTTCACGGTTGGCACCGGCCTGGACCATGGCCTCGAAGGCGCGGCGGTATTGATCGACGGCGACCAGTTGGTCGTCCACCAGGAGGTTGTCGGCGGGCTGATCGATCAGGCTGTCAGCGGTTTTCAGGCCGGCTTCCAGTTGCACCAGCAGCGCGTTGACTGTGCTCGGGCCTTGTTCGCCACGGCGCATTTCGTAGTCCAGGCGCGCCAGTCGCAGGTCCTTGGTCAGCTCATTGAGGCTGGAGATGAAACCCAGCTTGTCACCACGGCTGATCACGCCGCTCAGGCCGCTCCAGCCGGTGAAGGTGATCATGAGTGTGAGCAGTAATACCAGGCCAAAACCTACACCCAGCTTGGATTTGACGCTGACATTCCCCAGCTTTTCGGCTAACCAACGATACATGCTGCGAACTCCCCTGGAACAAGGCTTGGACTTATTCAGAGAGTATCGGCATGTGTCGGGGATTCTGTAGCGACGCAGGTCAAATGTGGGAGCTGGCTTGCCTGCGATAGCGGTGTATCAGCAGCAAATGTGCAAGCTGACCCACCGCTATCGCAGGCAAGCCAGCTCCCACACAAGCCAGTTCCCACATGGAGACTGCGGTGTTGTTTGGGGTTGGGTCAGAACAGGCGAGAGAGAAGGGCAGTAACGGCGGTTTCAACCCGAAGGATGCGCGCGCCCAGCTGTACCGGTTGCAGGCCAGCCTTGGCCAGCAGGTCCACCTCATAGGGAATCCAGCCACCTTCCGGGCCAATCGCCAGGGTCACCGGCTCATCCAACCCACGCGGGCAAGCCGGGTAATCACCGGGATGGCCGATCAAACCCAACGTGTCTGCGGCCATGGCCGGCAGGCGGTCTTCGACGAACGGCTTGAAGCGCTTCTCGATGATGATTTCGGGCAGCACCGTGTCCCGCGCCTGTTCCAGGCCCAGGATCAATTGCTCGCGAATCGCCTCGGGCTCCAGGAACGGCGTCTGCCAGAAGCTTTTTTCCACGCGGTAACTGTTGAGCAGCACGACCTTGGGCACGCCCATGGCCGCCACGGTTTGCAGGACCCGGCGCAGCATTTTCGGGCGAGGCAGGGCCAGCAGCAGGGTCAGCGGCAGTTTTGCCGGGGGCGGCTGGTCGAAGCTGACTTGCAGCTCCGCTTCACTGGCCTCCAGGCGCAGCAACTGCGCGTTGCCCATCAGCCCGCCGATGCGGCCTACGCGCAGGCTGTCGCCGACGGCGGCGCGGTGGACTTCCTGCATGTGCACCAGGCGCCGGTCACGCAGCACCACGCGGTCGGCCGCGATGAAGTCGGCCTCCTCAAGCAGCAGCAGGTTCACGGCTGGGTCGCTGGCGGCTGGTCGTCGTCAGCTGGCTGATCATCCGGGTGGTCGCCACGCTTGGTGATCAGGCTGCTGAACAGGATGCCGATCTCGAACAGCATCCACATCGGCACGGCCAGCAGGGTCTGGGAGAAGATGTCCGGCGGCGTGAGGATCATGCCGACCACAAAGCAGCCGATGATCACGTACGGGCGGATCTTCTTCAGGTACGCCACGTTGACCACGCCGATCCACACCAGCAGCACCACGGCCACGGGGATTTCGAAGGCTACGCCAAAGGCGAAGAACAGCGTCATCACGAAGTCGAGGTAGCTGGTGATGTCGGTCATCATTTCCACGCCGGCCGGGGTGGCAGCGGCGAAGAACTTGAAGATCAGCGGGAACACCAGGAAGTAGGCGAACGCCATGCCGGTATAGAACAGGCAGATGCTCGACACCAGCAACGGCACCGCGATGCGCTTCTCATGCTTGTACAGGCCCGGTGCGATAAAGCCCCAGATCTGATGCAGGATCACCGGGATCGCGAGGAACAGCGACACCATCATCGTCAGCTTCAACGGCGTGAGGAACGGCGACGACACATCGGTGGCGATCATCGTCGCGCCGGCCGGCAGGTACTGGCGCAGGGGCGTGGAGACGAAGGTGTAGATCTGCTGGGTAAAGGCGAACAACCCGGCAAAGATGATGAAGATCGCCGCTACGCAACGCAGCAGGCGGGTACGCAGCTCGGTGAGGTGCGAGACCAGCGGCATATGCTGGTCGTTTTCCGGTTTATCAGCGCTCATGGGGCTCGCGGCGGCAATGTAGGGTCATGGGGCGCGGGCGACGCAGCAGGCGTCGGCGCAGGCTCGGAGGGCGCAACAGGTGTGGCTTCGACAACCGGCGCAGGTGCGATGCTCTGTTCGGCTACAGGCTCAACCGGTTTGGCAGGCTCCTGCACCGGCGAGAGAATCTTGCGGGCCTCTTGCTCCAACGACAGGATGTGTTCGTTGTGCAGCTGCCGGCGGATCTCGTCGGCGCCGATTTCCCGTTCAACTTCCTGTTTGATCGCGTTGAAACTGCGTTTCAGGCGCCCGATCCACAGGCCGGCCGTGCGTGCGGCACCGGGCAGGCGTTCCGGCCCCAGTACCAACAAGGCCACGAGGCCGACGAGCAGCAGTTCAGAGAAGCTGATACCAAACATTAGTCAGTGCTCACGAGTCTTTGCGGGTCGGCTCTTCGACTTTCTCAGCCTGCACGTCGAAGGTGCGACGCTCGGTGATCGGCTGGGTGGCCTGCGGGTGCACAGGCTGCGCCGGTGGCACTGGATTGGCGGCCGGGTCGGCAGGTTTTTCGTCGTCGTTCATGGCTTTACGGAAGCCCTTGATCGATTCGCCGACGTCGGTGCCCAGGTTCTTGAGTTTCTTGGTGCCGAATACCAATACCACCACCACCAGAATGACGATCCAGTGTTTCCAGTCAAAAATACCCATGCTGCAAATCCTCAGTAAAAGTTATTCAGGCGGACGGGCGTGATGCCTTTTCGGCATGCCCGGACAAGCCGAAGCGACGGTCCAGTTCATCCAGCACGGCCTGCGGATGCTGCCCCAGTTGGGCGAGCATGACCAGGCTGTGGAACCAGAGGTCGGCGGTTTCGTAGATCACATCGCTGCAATCGCCGCTGATTTGCGCGTCCTTGGCGGCGATGATCGTCTCGACGGATTCTTCGCCGAGCTTTTCCAGGATCTTGTTCAGGCCCTTGTGGTACAGGCTGGCGACATAGGAGCTGTCGGCGTCCGCGCCTTTGCGGTCTTCCAGCACCTGGGCCACGCGGTTCAGGGTATCGCTCATGTCTAGTGTCCTGCGGAATAGATGGCGTGCGGGTCTTTGAGCACCGGTTCGACAACCTTCCACTCGCCGTTCTCGAACACGCGGTAGAAGCAGCTGTGACGGCCGGTGTGACAGGCGATGTCGCCGATCTGCTCGACCTTGAGGATCACCACGTCGGCGTCGCAGTCGATGCGCATCTCGTGCAGGGTCTGCACGTGCCCGGACTCTTCGCCCTTGCGCCACAGTTTGCCACGCGAACGTGACCAGTAAATGGCGCGCTGCTCAGTGGCGGTGAGGCTCAGGGCCTCGCGGTTCATCCAGGCCATCATCAGCACGCGCCCGGTCTTGTAGTCCTGGGCAATGGCCGGCACCAGGCCGTCACTGTCCCACTTGATCTCGTCCAGCCAGTCTTTCATGTTCGGCTCCGGCAATTTGCGACAGTGTATAACCGGATCGGCTATCGACGCACGATCAGATAAACACCCACGGCGACCATGATGCCAGCCGGCCAGTAGCCCAGCGCATTCAACGGCCCGCCGAGGGCGAGCACGATGCCGCCGGTCAGGTGCGCGGCGCCGAGCAGGCGCAGGAACCAGTCGTCCTTGCGTTTTTGCCACGGCGGCGCGGGGTCTTTGGCGTGGGGCTGGGACATGCGTTCCAGCAGGTCGCGGGTCATATTGGCCAGGTGCGGCAGTTGCTCGACCTGGCTGTGCAGGTTGCCCAGCAGGGTTTTCGGGCTGACCCGCTCGCGCATCCAGCGTTCGAGGAACGGCTGGGCGGTGTTCCACAGGTCGAGGTCCGGGTACAGCTGGCGGCCCAGGCCTTCGATGTTCAGCAGGGTTTTTTGCAGCAGCACCAACTGCGGCTGCACTTCCATATTGAAACGCCGCGCAGTCTGGAACAGGCGCATCAGCACCTGGCCGAAGGAAATATCCTTTAACGGTTTTTCAAAGATCGGCTCGCACACCGTGCGGATCGCCGCTTCGAATTCGTTGAGTTTGGTCTCGGCCGGCACCCAGCCTGAATCGATGTGCAACTGCGCCACGCGGCGGTAGTCGCGCTTGAAGAAGGCGAACAGGTTGCGTGCCAGGTAGTCCTGGTCCTGCGGCGTGAGGCTGCCGACGATACCGCAGTCGATCGCAATGTATTGCGGGCTCCACGGGTTGACGGTGCTGACGAAGATGTTGCCGGGGTGCATGTCGGCGTGGAAGAAGCTGTCGCGGAACACCTGGGTGAAGAAGATCTCCACGCCGCGCTCGGCGAGCATCTTCATGTCGGTGCGCTGGTCGGCCAGGGTCGCGAGGTCGGTCACTTGCACGCCGTAGATGCGCTCCATCACCAGCACTTTCGGGCGGCACCAGTCCCAATACACTTGAGGCACGTACAGCAGCTCTGAGCCTTCGAAGTTGCGCTTGAGCTGGCTGGCGTTGGCCGCTTCACGCAGCAGGTCGAGTTCGTCGTAGATGGTTTTTTCGTAGTCGGCGACCACATCCACCGGGTGCAGCAAGCGCGCATCGGCGCTGAAGCGCTCGGCGGCGCGGGCGAGAATGAACAGCCACGCGAGGTCCTGGCCGATGATCGGCTTGAGGCCCGGGCGGATCACCTTCACCACCACTTCTTCGCCGCTCTTGAGCTGCGCGGCGTGCACTTGCGCGACCGAGGCCGAGGCCAGCGGCTCGACGTCGAAGCGGCTGAACACTTCGCTGATCTTCTGCCCCAGCTGTTCCTCGATCAGCTTCATCGACTGCTGGGAGTCGAACGGCGGCACGCGGTCTTGCAAGAGCATCAGCTCATCGGCGATGTCTTCGGGCAGCAGGTCGCGGCGGGTCGAGAGGATCTGCCCGAACTTGATAAAGATCGGCCCCAGGTCCTGCAACGCCAGGCGCAGGCGCGCGCCACGGCTCAGCTCCAGCTTCTTGCGCGGGAACCAGCGCCACGGCAGCACATAGCGCACCGCCAGCAGGAACCACGGCAGGGGCAGGGCGAACAGCAGGTCATCGAGTTGGTAGCGGATTACGACGCGCTGGATACGAAACAAACGGCGGACGGCGAGCAGCTTCATGCGTTATCGCTTGGATCAAGGGAACGGCTCAGGCGCTCGAAGCGCGCCTCAAGGCGTTCCAGGTCGATTTTGGCCTTGTCGAGTTCACGAAAGCGCGCTTGCGCTTCCCGTTCTCCGACCAGGGTGCGCGATTCTTCGCTCAGGTATTCGGCAAGGTTCTGGTTGAGGCTGGCGAACCCTTGCTGGTACCAGCGCGAACGGCTGCGCAGGTGCCCGCTGATCAACTGGGTGGCCACGGGGCCGATCCAGCGTGACAGCTCGTATTCCCAGTCCAGTTCCAGGTCTTGCAATACAGCGGCCAGGTCCATCAGCACCGAGCTGTCGCCTTCCAGCTCCACTTCGGCGCTGTGCAGGATCGCCGTCTTGTTGCGGCTCAGGGCCAGGTGCAACAGGCTCGACGCCGGCGCACGCAGGGTGCAGTCGGCCTCGGCAGCCCAGGTGCTGGCGAGCAGCAGGCCTTCATCGCTGGGCAGGATAAACAGCTGCAAGGCGGGGCTGCGGCAGTCGACGGCAATCACTTTGCCGGTCAAGTGCGCGAGCCGCGCCAGGGCGGTGCTGTCCAGGCGCAGGACACGGTTGAGGCCGTGTTCGACGCTGGCGAGAAGGCCCTGGAACAGCATCAGGGCTTGATGCCGCGGTGCAGGGCAACGATGCCGGAGGTCATGTTGTGGTAGGTCACGCGGTCGAAACCTGCCTCTACCATCATCGACTTCAGGGTCTCTTGGTCGGGGTGCATGCGGATCGATTCGGCCAGGTAGCGGTAGCTCTCGGCGTCATTGGTGATCAGCTTGCCCATCAACGGCATGAAGGCGAAGGAATAGGTGTCGTAGACCTTGGACATGATCGCGTTGGTCGGCTTGGAGAACTCCAGCACCAACAGGCGGCCGCCCGGCTTGAGTACGCGCAGCATCGAGCGGATCGCGTCCTCTTTATGGGTCACGTTGCGCAGGCCGAAGGCGATGGTCACGCAGTCGAAATGGTTGTCGGGGAACGGCAGCTTTTCAGCGTCGGCCTGGACGAATTCGATATTGCCGGCCACACCCTTGTCGAGCAGGCGGTCCCGACCGACCTTGAGCATCGAACCGTTGATGTCTGCCAGTACCACCTGGCCGGTGGGGCCGACGAGCTTGGAGAACTTGGCCGCCAGGTCGCCCGTGCCGCCGGCGATGTCCAGCACGCGGTTGCCGGTGCGTACGCCCGACAGCTCGATGGTGAAGCGCTTCCACAGGCGGTGCATGCCGCCGGAGAGCACGTCGTTCATCAGGTCGTACTTGGCCGCAACGGAGTGGAACACCTCAGCGACTTTTTCCGCCTTTTGGCTTTCCGGGACGTTCTTGAAGCCGAAGTGAGTGGTGGGTTCGGCATCGCTGCCTTTGCGCTGATCAGTCATATCGCTGTCACCAAAAGAGAATGCGGCACATGATAATCCCCAAGGCCTGCTTTGTCTTGGCAAGGCTGAAGGTAAGATGGGTGGTCACCGAGACCTTTTGCCGCATCGAAGGTATCCAAACCGCTATAAAGAGGAGTCATTGCAATGGCCCGTATTACTGTTGAGCGTGCACATTCCCTGGGTAAAGAAGCCGCGCGGGCAAAGGCCGAGAAGTTGGCGCATAAACTCAAGGAGCAATATGGCCTGGAGCCGTCATGGTCTGGCGATACCTTGAACCTCAAGCGTTCGGGGGTTAAAGGTACGGTATTAGTGGCGGACGATTCGCTGCGTATTGATGTGGAACTGGGGCTGTTGATGTCGGCCATGAGTGGCACCATCAAGTCCGAAATCGAGAAGGCGTTGGATAAAGCATTGGCGTGATCCGAGTGTTCTAGGGTGCCGATTCTAATTTTTCCTCCTACTTTGTGCCCAAGCCCTCAACTCCTGCGGGCCGTTCCTCCACCCTATTCTGCGTGAGGTGCACCATGGCCAAAGTTATCTTGAAGAAAAAAGTCGACACCCAGACCACTGCCCTGAGCGACGTTAAAACCTACGCCCGCAAGATCTGGCTGGCAGGTCTTGGTGCCTATGCCAAGGTCGGAAGCGAGGGCAGCGAGTATTTCAAGGAACTCGTTAAGGCAGGTCAACATGTTGAAAGCAAAGGCAAAAAAGTTGCAGTTGAACAACTTGAAGCCGCCAACAGTCAGATTGACCAAGTAAAGAGTAATGTCTCCTCCGTCAAAGGTCTGGTAGAAGTTCAGCTGGATAAAGTTGAAAAAGCTTTTGACACTCGTGTTGCAAGTGCCTTGAATCGAATCGGCATTGCGTCTAAACATGACGTGGAGACACTCTCTGCTAAGCTCGAAGAGCTGACGGCATTGCTCGAACGTGTCGCGCGTAAACACTAAGGAGACATCGGGATGGCTGTTCAAAAGAAACCTCAGAAAGAAGGCAGCTCGTGGGTCGGGAAAGTTGAAGAATATTCCCGCAAGATCTGGCTGGCTGGTTTAGGCGTTTACTCGAAGATCGACAGTGACGGCAGCAAACTCTTCGAGACCTTGGTTAAAGACGGCGAGAAGGCCGAGAAAGTAGCCAATAGCGCAGTGGGCAAAAAAGTCACGGCTGCCAAAGCCACTGCTGGTTCGCGCATCAGTGATGCGAAGAAACAAGTGCTGGGGACTTGGGGTGAGCTTGAAGGGGCTCTGGACAAGCGCCTTAACAGCGCCATTTCGCGCCTGGGCGTGCCGAGCAAGGCTGAAGTCAAGGCACTGCACAGCAAGGTCGATACCCTGACCAAGCAAATCGAGAAACTCACCGGCGCCAAAGTGGCTCCAGTGAAAACCGCCGCCGCCAAGCCTGCCGCTAAAACGGCGGCTGCCAAACCGGCTGCTAAAACCGTCGCCAAACCTCTGGTGAAAGCCGCTGCCAAGCCTGCTGCAAAACCTGCGGCCAAGGCACCCGCAAAAGCCGCTGCTAAACCAGCTGCCAAGCCCGCGGCAAAAACCGCAGCGGCCAAACCGGCCGCCAAGTCAGCCGCTAAACCTGTAGCCGCCAAAGCGGCGGCCAAGCCCACGGCGAAACCCGCCGTCAAAGCGGCGGCCAAACCTGCTGCTAAAACGGCTGCCGCGAAACCGGCTGCCAAGTCGGCAGCAGCAAAACCTGCGGCCAAACCCGCAGTGGCCAAGCCAGCCGCAAAACCTGCGGCGAAGAAGCCAGCGGCCGCTAAAAAGCCCACAGCGCCCAAGCCGGCAGTGGTCGCCAAGCCTGCAGCTGCGCCTACCGCTTCGACAGCCAACTCGGTGTCTGCGCCAACGCCCGCGGCTACCCCGACTGTAACGCCGGCAACCCCGACGCCATCCAGTCAGTCCTGATTTTTGCGGGACATCTGAAAATGCCCGGCCTGCAAAGGCCGGGCATTTTTTTTCGTGTTTGCAAGGTGGCGCCTGAGGGCGCCGTCAGTTGTAGGTGATCGACACGGTCACGGCGCTGGCCAGGCTGCCTTGGGTGATCGCTGCGCCGGTCTTATGGTAAGCCCCTGCCAGTGGCAGCACGGCCTTTTTGCCACTGGTGACCACCGTTCGGCTGCGCTCGGCGGGCGCACCGTTGGCTGGGATGGTTGATAGGCTTGGTGCGCGATGTGTCAGCCAAAGCGCCGTGCCCCCGGAAGTGCCGGTGTTGGAAAACAGCGTCCCGTTGCCTGCCGAAGGGGTACCGGTGAATAGGAAGATCACGTTGCGAATGTCAGATTCGCAGTCAGCAGACACCTCGAAATCAAACTGCCCCGCGTAGGGCGTTGAATCGAGGTCGGAAATTTTGATAGGCGGCAAGGTAATGGTGCGGTTCTCATCACCCGCCGCCAGGTTGCAGGTGCCCGCGTTGACTTGGCCGACGAATTTCAAAGTACCGCTCGTAGCGGCTTGGGCCGCAGGGTGGGTGAAGGTTGCCGCGAGTGTCAGCAGGAGAGGAAGGTGGCGCATGTTCATCAGGTTTTCCCAGTGTTTCAGTTGTAAGTGATAGTGACAGTGGCGGTGCTAGCCAGGGTGCCTTGGCTGACTGGTCCGCTTTTGTGGTAAGCCGCGCCAAGTGGCAACACGGCGCGATTGCCGGTGACGATCACCGTGCGTGTGTCATTGGCACTGATGGTCTGTGGCGTGCCGCTGAGGCGGGAGTACAGCCGGAGCGCCACGCCGCCGGCCGAGCCGGTATTGGCGAAGAGGGTGGGGTTGTCTGGTGCAGGTGTGCCGGTAAAGCGCAACGTCACGTCGCTGGCGTCGCTGCAATTGGCCGTCAATTCAAAGTCGTGTGCGCCTGCGCTGATTGCGCTGTCGAAATCACGCACGCGTACCTCGGGAAGGGTGATCGTGCGGTTGACGTCGCCGGCCTCCAGGTCGCAGGTGGCTGGGGCCCTGATAAAGCTTACCGAGTTGCCGAGTTGCAAGAGGACGCGGTCTGGGACAGTTGCCCATTTCTTTTCCCAGAAGCGCCCGCTAGGGAGGGTCGAATTTGTGACGGGGCCGATTTTGTAGAAGGTGGCTTCCGCTGAGGTGAAGCTGGGGATCCTGCCGTGTACGTATTCGGGGCCTTGATCATAAAGTGCAAAGTTGGAGAGCCTACCGCCGGCCCAGGTCATTGAAATACGTACGCCAATGCCTGGGACTTCTGTGTGGTAGGTGCCCGTACTCGGGTCCTGCAGTTTTTGATATCGCCCGAGGATCCAACTGCGCTCAGCAACGCGGCAATAAGCAAAGTAGGCGGGCGCCGAGCCGCTGAACGCCTGGCGAGTGATCACACTGCCGATCGGCAGGTTGTCCGGCACGCTGATCGTCGCGGGCAGGTTCAGGGTGAATGTATCGTTCTGGTACCGGTCACATCTCGCTTCAGCAGCAAGAGGCAGGCCGAGGGCCAGTAGTGCGCAAGCGAGTGGGATAAAGTCTTTCATCTTCAGTCCGTCAGCAAGAAACAGGGTATGAGCGCGCGAGTCACGCAGCGATCAACCGCTCGAATGGGTTTGGCAAGTGCCGGCGTCCAGAGGGCGCAAGCGATTGGCTTTGCCTATGGAGGGCTCGGCACCCAGCCTGTAGCGCAGCACGCAAGAGGCGTCGGCATGGGCGCCCCACTTGACGGTCAACGGCCCCTCCTCACGCGCCACCCGTACGAAGGCCCTGCCGCCCTGGCCGACCACGCCAACACTGGCCCCGGTGGCGTCGAATACATCCGAGCCGAACGGCAGCAGGCTGCCATCCTCGCGTCGTGCGCTGATCAAGATCGCTTGGCCGCTGACCGTCTCGAAATGCAGCTTCACCACCGAGCCGGCACGCGGTGCGATGTTTTGTGCGGCGGTCTTGAGCTCCACATCGACGGACAGATCCTTGGGGTCCAGTTCGACTACGTTCTGGCGATAGGGCGTGAGGTGCGGCACCACGGCAAAACCGCGCTTGCCGACTTGGGCGCCGTGGTTACCATTGATCCGCGCCCCCTGTGCGTCCGGGGCCTGGACGATGCCGATGGTGTCGCCCAATTCCGGCGCGAAGGTCACGCCGTCGCTGTGGGCGACAATGCCGCCGGTGATACCGAGGGACATCGAACGGTAGCTGTCGCTTTGCCCGTAGCCAGCGGACAACACGCCCTGGCTCGCCTGATATTTCGCGTCGGCGCTTATCGCATGGCTGCTGCCCTGCGTGCGGCTGCCGCCCACCCCGTAGGTAAATTCGCTGCGTTCACCCAGGCTGCCTCCGAGGTTCAACCGCTCGCCGCTGCTTTGATCGCCGCGGTAGGCCGTGGTGGTCAAGGTCGGCGAGCGTGCGTCAGTGCCCAATGGCAGGCTCAGGGTCAGTTCCACTTGCTTGTCCACCCGATCACTGAGCAAATCCTTGGTACGCTGGGCACTGAGGGTGTAGTGCAGGCCTTTCCAGCTGCCGCTGTAACCCGTGGTGAAGGTCAGGTTGCCGCTGGTACGGTTCCAGTAGTTTTGCGAGGAACCGGTCAGGTAGACCGTCCCATTGCCCACGCTTTGGTTGAGGCTGATGTCCATCCGGTCGCGCAGGCGCGATACGTGGTTCAAGTTGCGCCCATCCATGGCGAGGTCGCGAACCCGCGCCGCGTCGGCAATGCCCAGGTAGCCTTCGGTGGAGTAACGGTAGGCGCCGAGCGCAAAGTGCGTGCCGGTGTCGGTGAAGTTTTTGCTGTAGCGCAGTTGCACGCTTTGCCCTTGGCGGGATCCGTTGCCGGGCAGATATGCGCTTGAGCGGGTCAGGTCAAGCGACAGCGCCCCGTACGGCGTATTGAACGCGGTACCGACTAACTGCGCCTGATAGTCGTCACCCACCACCGCACCGGTGTAGCCGGTCAACAGGTTGTTGAGACCGCGCTGATAGGTCGCTTGCATCAGCCTGGGTGGATGGCGCAGGCCGATTTCATCGAGCACGCCAGCACTCAACGAGTAGCGGCTGGACCCGGCGCGCAGCAGGTTGGCGTTGGCGGCGAACGGCACGATGAATTCGCGCTGGCGGCCGTCGGCTTCAGTCACCGTGACGGTCAAGTCGCCGCCATAGCCAGTCGGAAACAGGTCGTTGAGTACAAACGGGCCGGGCGCCACCGCCACTTCATCCAGCAACACGCCACGTTGGCGTACGGTAACCCGCGCGTTGGTCTCGGCGATGCCACGCACGATGGGCGCGAACCCGCGCTGGGAGTCGGGCAGCATGCGGTCGTCGCTGAACAGGCTGGCGCCGTGCAAGCGCACACTGTCGAACAGCTCGCCCGGGGTGTAGATCTCGCCGACCATCAGTTGGGATTGCAGCGGGCTCACTTCGCGCTGCACATAGGTGTTGCTGCTTTGATAGCCTGAGGCCGCGTCTGTCTGGCTGAAACTGCCGTTATGGCGCCAGTGCCAGTCGCCCAGATTGAGCCCGCTGTTCAGGCCCAGGTAGTGCGAGGTGAGCGAGCGCCCCTGGGTGCGGGTGGCAAAGGTGCTGGCGTTGTAGCGCACAAAGGCGGCATCGACCCCTCCGTCCCAGTGCTTCGGGTCGACAAAGCCGCGGGCCTTGCGCGCCAGGTAGATCTGCGGAACCTGCAGTGTCAGGCGATTCTCGCCCGGGTCGAATTGGCCGGTGCTGCCGGGCAGGTAGCTGGCAATGTCCGCGCAACGCTCATAGTCGGGGATCGGTCCGGTTGTGGATTCGCTGGGTTGATTCTGCGGCGCGTCCAGGTCGATGCCAAACCTGAGCAGGGCGTCCCGCTCCAGGCACATCTGGGCAGATGGCCGGCCTTTGGTTGCGACGAAGGTCAAGGTTTCGCGGCCTATCCACTGGCCGTTCAGGTAAATGTCAGTGCGGTAATTGCCCGGCAGTACGATATTGCCTTGACTGAATTTCGTGATATCGACCTGTTGGCCGCCCGCGCCATCCGGAAAGAAGGCTGGGTTGAATCCGACATGTTCTACCGCATGGCTGCTCATGGCATAGGCGCCGCTCAGCAATAGCAGGCAACGCGCCGGCAGTGCCAGACAATCGCGCACAAAGGGCACGCTTCTGACGCTGGCGTGGGTGTTCAAACTCATGTTTACCATTTCCAAAAATAGAGACTGTGCGAATCCGGGCCAAGGGGAGCCCTGCCCTGAAAAGTGGGCATCAACACGAACCTGTGCAGTGAAGTGAGTCGCGGGGCCGGGAAGTTACGGCGCTAGGCAAGCCTCATCGTTCATGTCGAGAACTTGGCGCTGTGCGCGCTGCGCACGCCGTAGTCGTCGAGCGTCTGGAACTCAACAGTGGCGGCGGCGCCTGGTGGGGTGTTGAGGCTGGGCAGTTCAAAGCGCTGGCGTCCTCCCGGGGGCACCATGTTTTCGGCGCCTGATAGCGCGGCCTTGCGCGCATGACGCTGTGCGGATTCCAGCACCTCGATCTGTTCGAATGTGACGTGGTAAGGCGTGGGGTTGAAGACCTCCAGGACTTGGCCCTGCGCAGTTGATCCACGACGCCATTGCAGTTTTCCCGGTGCCGCATCGATGCCATAAGGCAGGTTCGGCGGTCGCAAAAACAGCTTGATCCGGGAGCGGAAGGCCAGTTGCAGTTGATTGGCCTCCTGGGAATGCGCAGGCACCTCCAGCAGGTTGAACCAGAACAGGCTTTCCTGATCTGACGCCTGGGCCTCGCCCGTATACGCCAGGCGCACCACCTGTTGCTTGCCCGGCTCCATGCGGAAGATCGGTGGCGTGGCGATAAACGGCACGCTGGCCAGGTCCGGTGTGGCGTGCTCGTCACCGCTGTCCAGCCAGACTTGGATCAGAACGGGGGCGCGGTTCTTGCTCTCCAGCCTGACCGTTACTTCCTTGTCGTTTTGCGGGTAGATGATTCGCGTATTGTTGATGACCACGCTGGCGTGCGCGGCGGCTGCGCCGAGCAGTGCGAAAATCAATGCCATGAGCCTGGCCGAAAGCGGTGAAACGAAAGTGGCGTTCATGCAATGGGTCATCTGGGGGCTGAAGAGGTCAGCGTTGTCGAGTGCCGAACACGGGCACCGAAGTCGCTGACGGTGGTGAATTCGACTGTGGGCGTGCCGCCGGGGTGGTTGCGCAGCAACGGCAGTGCATACCGTTTTACCCCGCCGGCGGGCATCAGCAGGCCGTCGTTGGCGTCTTTATTGGGCGCTTTGCTGAACCGTTTGCCTTCGCTCAGCAGGTCAACCGAGGTCAGGGAGATATGGTAGGGCGTAGGGTTGGTCGCTTGCAGGGCGTAGCCCTGGTCGTGGGCAACCAGTTGCCATTGCAGTTTTGACGCAGCGCTGCCCACCGGGTAGGGCAATGCCTGGGGGCGCAGAAACACACGCAAACGGGTGCGGAAGGCCAATTCGATCTGATTGTTCTGTTCGGCCCCGGCGGTCAGCGGCGGCACTTCCAACACGTTGAGCCAGTACAGGCTTTCGCGATCTGCGGGTGCGCCTTCCCCCGAATGGCGCAGGCGCAACGCCTGTTGCTGATGCGGCTCAATGCGGAAGATCGGCGGCGACAGGCTGAAGGGGGTGCGCGCCGTTGCCGGCGTCGAACGAATGTCGCCGGTATCCAGCCAGGTTTGCACCAGCGCCGGGCGGTTACCTTTGTTCTCCAGGCGTACGACAACCTCCTGCTGGTCGGCAGGATAGATCACACGGGTGCCGTAGATAATGACCCCCGCCTGGGCGGGAAATGCCTGCAGCAGTAACCCTCCAATGCCACAGGTGGCAAGCGCGAGGCAGGCCAGCTTTTTCATGCGCAAAGCTCTCTTCGAATCCGGCGGATGGGCCTGCCGGACAGCAGCAGGCCCGCGTGCCCTCTGGGTTATTCGGCGTACACGACCATGAAGCCGACGCGGGTTTTGACCGTGCCTTCAGTCGCGGCGCCGCTGGCGTACAGTTGCGCGGCCAGTGGGATGACCGCTTGGTTGTCGGCGATCACCACGCCTTCGGATTTTTCGGTGTAAACGTTAATCGGCGAGCCGTCACGGTTCGTCACTTCAACCTGTACGTTCTTGGCGTTAGTGGTGTCGGATGGATCTTCGTGGCCGTCGATGTTCAAGCGTCCGGTCGCCACATCGATGGCCGGGCTGGTGGGGTCGAATGCAACCATGGCGGTACGGCCGTTGGTGCAACTGCCTTCGCCGGGTGCGCCAATGCGGATGGTAAAGCCGGTCAGGTTGGCGCGATCACCCGGTTTCGCCAGGCGTGCGGCAGACACACCGCCCAGGTTCACGTCCTTGACCACAGCACCTGTGCCGGGCGCTGCGCCTTCGATGGTGCAGGTCGTATCGTTCACCAGCCCGGTGAAATTGATCGTCCCATCATTTGCAGCATGGGCCGCTTGCGAGACGGCAGCGGCCACGGCAAGTGTCGCAACAACAAGGGTGGAGAGAGCATTGAATTTCATAGTTTTTCCAATCTTGAGTTAACTGAGTAACCCACCACAGATTGAAGCGTTACATCGGTATTGTTCTGGATATTTACAGCGTGGCGGGGCCTTCTAATGTGTCTTGGAAAGTTATTGCTGCCTATAGAAGTGCCACGAGATTGTTCTCGTGATTGTTCGAAATTCAGCGGTTTATACGTCAAGAACTTATAGCGGAAAGAGTCGGTAAGAAGTGGGTGTAAGTCTTGTCCGTAGGACTTAGTTGTAAGGGTGATTCTTGTTGTTTTGCAGGTTGATTACCGTTTGGGGCTGCGCTATACCGTGTTCGTGTAAAGAAGAATCTGTACCAAACTGTACCAATTTTCGCGAATTTCCTGGTGGCTGATATGCACACCATCATGTTGTTGGATGATCATGAGATGGTTCGGCAGGGGATCGAGTTGGGCCTGGGCAACGAGCCCGATCTGGATGTGGTCGGCTCCTTCGGGACATCCAGGGAATTGCTTGAAGCCCTTGCCCTGAGGGTTGCAGATGTGGTGGTGATGGACTTTGTGCTGGGGCCTTCAGACACCGATGGGCTGAGCTTGATCCAGACCTTGAGTCGGCGGTTCACGCGCTGCAAGTTGCTGGTTGTATCGTCGCACTACACGCTCGCGACGGTAGCGCTGGCATTGAAGGCTGGCAGCCTGGGTGTGCTGGGTAAGACCCAGAAACTCACTGAATTGATTGTGGCTATTCGAACAGTCGCGCAAGGTCGGATTTACTTGGAGCGTTGCATGTTATTGGCACTTCAGGAGTCGTCATCGGTTTTTGATGGGGGGGATGTTAATTCGCCCGTGGAGCGTGCGACTTCTGTGCGATTGAATAGCCGTCTCACCCCAAAAGAGCAGGAAGTATTGCGTTGTTTTCTCGAGGGCATGTCGGTGAGTTCAATTGCGGTAAAGTTCTCGCGCAGTGTGAGTACCATCAGCACGCAAAAACAATCAGCCTATCGAAAACTTGGGATCAAGACAGACGGCGAACTGTTCATGTTTACTAAACAGTTTGGCCGGCCGGGGTGATGGTCTGTGTGAAAGCACTATTGGGGCAGACGATTAAATCGGGTTGTCCAGGTAACGCAGTGCCAACTGCTCGGTCGCTTGTCGTGCCGGTGATAACAGGTGCGGCGCCACCAGCATCATGATCTGGTAGACCACCACCTGCACCTCACCCTCACGGTCGAGAATCCGTTGGTAGTCCAGGGAAAACAACAGGGTCATGGTGATCTGCTCCACCAGTTGCCCCAGCGCCTGGGTGCCGCTGACCAACTGCCCGGCCGCCTTCAACCGTGCGAGCAATGAGGCCAGGGTGCGCTTGAGTGCCGTGAGCAGGTTGCGAATGCCTTTGGCCAGCTTTGGCAGGCGCCCCGCCAGGTTCGACAGGTCCTGGAACAGGAAACGGTAATGGGCCATGCGTTCGACGATCAGGTGCAGGAACAGCCAGTAATCCTGGGGTTCCAGTTGCGCGTCCGCTGGCGGGTCGAGCAGGGGGGCCAGCTCGTTTTGAAAACGCTCGAACAGCCCGAGCACCAGCGGCTCCTTGCCATGGAAGTGGTAGTAGAGGTTGCCGGGGCTGATCCCCATTTCATTGGCCACCTCCATGGTGGATACGTTCGGCTCGCCCTTCTGGTTGAACAACTGCAGGGCACATTCAAGGATCCGGTCGCGCGTCTTCATCCAGTCTTCTTAGTCTGATCGTTGAGCTCAGCGCACCCGCACGTAAGTGCCCGGCGCCGCTTCCATCGGTGGGTAATTCTGGTTGCCCAGGGCGGTGAGGGTTTCGCGTTGCACGCCCGAGCGTTGCTGGATCCACTCCAGCCACTGCGGCCACCAACTGCCTTCGACGTGGTTGGCGTCGTAATACCAGGCGCGCGGGTCGCTGCTCAGCTTGGGGTTCTCGACGTAGTTGGCCTTGGGGTTGCCCGGTGGGTTGAGAATGCTCTGGATATGCCCGCTGTTGGACAGCACGAAGCGCTTGTCGCCGCCCAACAATTGGGTGGAGCGATACACCGCGTCCCACGGCGTGATGTGGTCGTTGATCCCGGCCACGCTGAAGCTGTCCACCGTGACCTTCTGCAAGTCGATGGGCGTACCGCACACCTCCAGGCCGCCGGGATGGCTCAGCGGGTTGTGCTTGAAGAAGTCCAGCAGGTCGCCGTGCAGCGCGGCGGGCAGGCGCGTGTTGTCGTTGTTCCAGTACAGGATGTCGAAGGCCGGCGGTTCCTTGCCCAGCAGGTAGTTGTTGATCCAGTAGTTCCAGATCAGGTCGTTGGGGCGCATCCAGGCGAACACCTTGGCCATGTCGCGGCCGTCGAGCACGCCTTGCTGGTAGGAGCGGCGCTTGGCGGCCTCCAGGGTTTGCTCGTCGACGAACAGAGTAGCGGGGCTGTCGATCTGGCTGTCCAGCAGGCTTACCAGGTAGCTGGCGCTGGAGATGCGCCGCAGCTGGCGCTTGGCTTGCAGGTGGCCTTGCAGTGCGGCGATAGTCAGGCCACCGGCGCAGGCGCCCATCAGGTTGACCTCGCGCGCGCCGGTGATCGCCCGGCACACGTTGAGTGCTTCTTCCAGCGCCGCGACGTAGGTGGACAGGCCCCATTCGCGATGGCGCACATCCGGGTTGCGCCAGCTGACCATAAACGTCTGCAGGCCATTTTTCAGCGCGTACTGCACAAAGCTGTTGGCCGGGCTCAGGTCGAAGATGTAGTACTTGTTGATCTGCGGCGGCACGATCAGCAGCGGCTTGGCGTACTGTTTTTCGCTCATGGGCTTGTACTGGATCAGCTCCAGCAGTTCGTTGCGAAACACCACCGAACCGGGGGTCGTCGCCACCGTCTTGCCGACTTCAAAGGCATGCTTGCTCACCTGGCGTGGCAGGCCGTTGTTGTGCAGCAGGTCTTCGACCAGATGGGTCACGCCGCGCACCACGCTGTTGCCGCCGGAGTTGAGCAGCTCCTTGATGGCCAGCGGGTTGAGCAGGGTGTTGGAAGGGGAAACGGCATCGTTGAGCAGGGAAAAGGCGAAGTGCGCACGGGCGCGGTCGTCGGCGCTCAGGGTGCTGTCGTCGATCCAGTGGCGCGTCTGTTTTTGCCAACTCAGGTAGGCCTGCAAGCTGCGCCGGTACAGCGGGTTGAGCTTCCAGGTGGGGTCGGTGAAGCGGCTGTCGTTGGGGTTGGGCTCGTGCACGGTTTCGCCCAGCAACACGCGGCCCAGCTGACCACTCAACGCCCAGGCGTGGCGGGCCGTGTGCAGCGGGTTGCGCAAACCGTGGGCGGCCACGCTGCGCAGGGTCGAGAGCAAGTCCCGGCCGCGCAGGCCGGTGATCGCATTTTGCGCATTGATAAACGCGGCCGGGGTGGGCGCCGGGTTCGTCACGGGTCTTTCTCGCATGAGCCAACACTCCTTCGTCAAGCCATCAACAGGCACGCCAATTCAGAACCATAGTCGGTTCCTGGCAAGTTGCGCGGCGGTGTGGTCCTTACACGGCCGGTCGCGGATGAATCACCGCACGCATGCGCTCCTCTTCGAGAAATTTCATGATGATCGGCGCCACGGCTTCGGCCCGGGTGATCAGGAACAGGTGGCCGTCATCGATGATGTGCAGCTGTGCGTTGGGAATGCGCCAGGCGAGCATGCGCATGTTGATCAGCGGGATCAGCGGGTCGTCGTCCCCCGCCAACACCAGGGTCGGCTGGCGGATCTTGTGCAGCCAGTGAATGCTGGTCCAGCCCAGCCCGGCGAACAGTTGCCAGTAGTAACCGAGCTTGCCGGCCGAGCGCACTTTGCTCGCGTGTTCGGCGGCGAGTTTCGAATCGCGACGGAACGAGCCGCCATAGATCATCGGTGCAATGCGCACCACATGGGACGGTTGGATATAACGGCGCGGGCTGGCCATCAGCCATAGCACCTTCGGCTTGCCCGGCACCATCACCGCGCCTGCTGCCGTGGCTGCGAGGATCAGCTTTTTGCAGCGTTCCGGGTAGTCGTAGGCAAATTGCTGCGCCAGCGCGCCGCCCCACGACACGCCCACCACACTCACCTGGCCGTAGTCGAGGTAATCGAGCATGCGCGCCGTGAGCTTGGCCAGGCCGGGAAACCGGTAGGGTCGCTTGGGCGTCGAGGAACCGCCCACGCCCGGCACATCGAAGGCGATCACTTCCAGGTCCGGGTCCAGCGCCTGGACGAACGGAAACACCAACTCAAGGTTGGCGCCGATGCCATTGAAGATCAGCAGCGGCGTCAAGTGAGGCTTGCCCGGGCGCACCGCCGTGCGGATGGTCTGGCCATCCAGGTCGATGGTGCGGAAGATGAACGGTTGCGGCATGCTCAAGCCCTGTCAGGTGGTGCATAAGTCTCATGGGCGGTGCGGTCCATGTGGGAGCTGGCTTGCCTGCGATGGCATTCTGTCAGTCACCTATTGGCTGGCTGATCCACCGCTATCGCAGGCAAGCCAGCTCCCACACTGACCTCATTTCAATTTCAAGCTTTGCTTATCGTTCATGTACATAAGTCCCCGGCGCCGCTTCCGCTGCGGCGTAGGTTTTGTTGCCCAAACTTGTCGGCGCTTTCTTCAACTTCCCCGCCCGCTCCGCCTGCCACGCCTGCCAATGCAACCACCAGGAATCGGTGTGCTTGGTGGCATTTTCCTGCCAGTCCAGCGGCTTCGCCGTCAGGCTGTCGCTGGTCTGGTAGCGCGCCTTGGGGTTGCCCGGTGGGTTGAGGATGCTCTGGATATGCCCGCTGCTGGACAGCACGAACTCGACCTTGCCACCAAACAGCTGCGCCGACTTGTAGCAAGACTGCCACGGTGTGATGTGGTCGTTGGTGCCGGCCAGTGAGTAGATATCCGCGGTGACCTGCTTGAGGTCGATGGGCGTGCCGCACACTTCCAGGGCGTTGGCGCGGACCAGTGGGTTGTTTTTGAACAGTTCGATCAGGTCGCCATGGAAGGCCGCTGGCAAGCGTGTGGTGTCGTTGTTCCAGAACAGGATGTCGAACACCGGCGGCTCGTTGCCCAGCAGGTAGTTGTTGACCCAGTAGTTCCAGATCAGGTCGTTGGGGCGCATCCAGGCGAACACTTTGGCCATGTCGCGGCCTTCGAGCACGCCGGCCTGGTAGGAGTGGCGCTTGGCCGCTTCCAGGGTCTGCTCATCGACGAACAGCGCAACCTGGGTGTCCAGGGTGGTGTCCAGCACGCTGACCAGCAGGGTCAGGGCGTTGACCTTCTTCTCGCCCAGCGCCGCGTAATGGCCGAGCAGGGCGGTGCAGGTGATGCCACCGGAGCAGGCACCGAGCATGTTGATGTCTTTGCTGCCGGTGATCGCGGTGACCACATCCACCGCTTCCTTGAGCGCCTCGATATAGGTCGACAGCCCCCACTCGCGCTGCGCCTTGGTCGGGTTGCGCCAGCTGACGATAAAGGTCTGCTGGCCGTTGCGCAGGCAGAAACGCGCCAGGCTCTTATCCGGGCTCAGGTCGAATACATAGAATTTGTTGATCTGCGGCGGCACCACCAACAGCGGGCGCTCGTGCACCTGTTCGGTGATCGGCTTGTACTGGATCAGCTCCAGCACGTCATTGCGAAACACCACGGCGCCTTCGCTGGTGCCCAGGGTCTTGCCCACTTCAAAGGCGCCCATGTTGACCTGGCTCGGCATGCCGCCGTTGTGCACCATGTCCTTGGCCAGGTGGGACAAACCGTCCAGCAGGCTTTTGCCGCCGGTTTCAAAGAAGCGTTTGACCGCCGCCGGGTTCGCCGCACTGTTGGTGGGCGCCATGGCTTCAGTCATCAGGTTGATCACGAAGTGGCCGCGGCTGATGTCCTGTTCCGACAGGTTGCTGTCGCCGATCCAGTCGTGCAGTTCCTTGCGCCACGCCAGGTAGGTTTGCAGGTAGCGCTTGTAGAGCGGGTTCTGGCTCCAGGCGGGGTCGTGGAAGCGACGGTCATCGCTTTCGGGCACCAGCTCGGATTTGCCGAACATCACGTTCTTCAATTCGACGCCAAAGTGGGCGACGTGCTTGACGCTGTGCAACGGTTGCTTGATGGCTTGGGTCAGCACCATCTTCGCCGAGGCGAGTAAATCCTTTTTCCGTAACGCGATGATCGGGTTGAGCCCCAGGGTGTTTTCCGAGGCCTGGCGTTTCAAGTCATCGTTGTTCTTGTTACTCATCTACGACGCTCCATTGTCCGAAAGACGAGTACCCGTTACCGCTGTGCACCCAATATCGATACACAACACAAGCCAGGTACTGCGACTCGGGTGACCGTTGATACCGCATCGTCAAATGCAGGGAACTTGCCAGTTCCATTGGTTACCCGAGTTTAATTTTTTTCGCAAGCGGGCCAATCATTGACCACGTGACAGGGCATTCAAGCAGATGAAATTAGAAAATGCCCTCTAAAGAGCAAGACCCTTGGGCTAGAGCATCAGCCGCACGACCGACTGGCTCGGGTCGCGGGTTTTTCCGGCGGCTTTGAGTTCAGCCAAATAATCGGCCCACAGCGCGTCCTGGCGTACGGCCAGTTGGTAGAGGTAGTCCCAGGTGAACAGTCCGCTGTCATGGCCATCGTCGAAGGTCAATTTCAGTGCGTACTGGCCGGCGGGTTCGATCTTGGTCAGGCGCACGTTGAGCTTGCCGAATTGCAGGATCGGTTTGCCGTGGCCCTGGACCTCGGCGGAAGGCGAGTGGGTGCGCAGCAGCTCGGCGGGGAGTTGGTACACCTCATCGGGGCCGTAGGTGAGGCCGAGGGTGTTGGAGGTTTTGTGCAGGTTTACGGCAGTAGGAAATTTGGACATTGGAGATAACCCTGAAGAAACCGGATCAAAAATGTGGGAGCTGGCTTGCCTGCGATAGCGGTGTTGAATTCACCATAGCTATCGCAGGCAAGCCAGCTCCCACATTAAAGCAAGCGGCTCTGCGTGTGGCTTACAGAATGTAGCGAGACAGATCTTCGTTCTGCGCCAATTCGCCCAAGTGGCTGTTGACGTAATCCGCGTCGATCTTGATCACTTCGCCATTCTGCGCCCCAGCCAGGTCACCAGCACTGAAGGACACTTCCTCCAGCAAACGCTCCAGCAAGGTGTGCAAACGACGTGCACCGATGTTCTCGGTCTTCTCGTTGACCTGCCAGGCGATCTCCGCCAAACGCTTGATGCCGTCCGGTTGGAACTCGATGCCCAAACCTTCGGTTTTCAGCAGCTCGCGGTATTGCTCGGTGAGCGAGGCATGCGGTTCGCTGAGAATGCGCTCGAAGTCGCCCGGGGTCAGCGCCTTGAGCTCCACACGAATCGGCAGGCGGCCTTGCAGCTCCGGCACCAGGTCGCTTGGCTTGCTCAGGTGGAACGCACCCGAGGCGATAAACAGGATGTGGTCGGTCTTGACCATGCCCAGTTTGGTGTTCACGGTGCAGCCTTCGATCAGCGGCAGCAGGTCGCGCTGTACGCCTTCGCGGGACACATCGACGCCCCCGGAGTTGCCGCGCTTGGCCACCTTGTCGATCTCATCGATAAACACGATACCGTGCTGCTCGACGGCTTCCAGGGCCTTGGCCTTGAGCTCTTCCTCATTCACCAGGCGCCCGGCTTCTTCGTCGCGCACCAGTTTCAGCGCTTCCTTCACCTTGAGCTTGCGGCTTTTCTTCTTGCCCTTGCCCATGTTGGCGAACAGGTTCTGCAACTGGCTGGTCATTTCTTCCATGCCAGGCGGCGCAGAGATATCGACGCCGGAGACTTCGGCGACTTCAATCTCGATTTCCTTGTCGTCCAACTGGCCTTCACGCAGGCGCTTGCGGAACAGCTGACGGGTGTTGGAATCCGAGCTCGGCGCCGGGTCTTCGTTGAAACCCATGCGCGCTGGCGGCAGCAGGGCGTCGAGGATGCGTTCTTCAGCGGCGTCTTCGGCGCGGTGGCTGACCTTGGTCATTTCCTGTTCGCGCAGCAGTTTCAGCGCGGCGTCGGCGAGGTCACGAATGATCGACTCGACGTCACGGCCCACATAGCCCACTTCGGTGAACTTGGTGGCTTCGACTTTGATGAACGGCGCGTTGGCCAGCTTGGCCAGGCGACG
Organism: Pseudomonas sp. Marseille-Q1929; assembly: GCF_017316265.1. NCBI lineage: Bacteria > Pseudomonadati > Pseudomonadota > Gammaproteobacteria > Pseudomonadales > Pseudomonadaceae > Pseudomonas > Pseudomonas sp. Marseille-Q1929. The sequence goes on along the minus strand of NZ_JAFLWU010000005.1, from coordinate 168,073 downwards.
GGCGATTTCGGTTTTACCGACGCCGGTAGGACCGATCATCAGGATGTTCTTTGGCGTCACTTCAACGCGCAGTTCTTCGGGCAGTTGCATCCGGCGCCAGCGGTTACGCAGCGCGATGGCAACGGCGCGCTTGGCATCGTCCTGGCCGATGATATGGCGGTTGAGTTCGTGGACGATTTCGCGGGGAGTCATGGACATAGTGTTTGGCGGCCTCAAGCGGGAATAAGCCTACGGCTTATTCGGCGAGGTCCTGCTCCTCAATGGTCAGGTTGTGGTTGGTGAACACGCAGATATCGCCGGCGATGCCCAAGGCGGTCTCGACGATTTCACGGGCCGACAGGTCGGTTTTCTTCAACAGTGCGCTGGCCGCAGCCTGGGCGTAGCCGCCACCGGAGCCCATGGCGATCAAGCCGTTTTCTGGCTCGACCACGTCACCGTTGCCGGTGATGATCAGCGAGGCGTCTTTGTTGGCCACGGCCAGCATGGCCTCCAGGCGGCTGAGGGAACGGTCGGTGCGCCATTCTTTGGCGAGTTCGACCGCCGCGCGCACAAGGTGGCCCTGATGTTTTTCCAGTTGGCCTTCGAAACGTTCGAACAGGGTGAAGGCGTCGGCGGTGGCCCCGGCAAAACCGGCGAGCACCTGGCCGTGGTACAGGCGGCGCACTTTCTTGGCGTTGCCTTTCATCACGGTGTTGCCGAGGGAAACCTGGCCGTCGCCGCCCATGACGACTTTGCCGTGGCGACGTACTGAAACGATGGTGGTCAAGGGGAGAGTCTCCACGCAGCGGGGCGAAAATGCCCTGGTGAAAACAGATATGGGGATGGTGGGGGGGATTTCAACCGTGGGGGCGGTGTGCGGACGAGTGGTGTCTATTGGTCTGACACACTCTTGAGAACACCCAAAACCAAATGTGGGAGCTGGCTTGCCTGCGATAGCGGTGGACCAGTCACTGAATCTGTTGACTGTCACACCGCTATCGCAGGCAAGCCAGCTCCCACATTTTGAACTGCGTAGGGCCTGGGTCAGCGGCTCTGGCGTTGTTGTAACAACAGGTTGCTAAACCCTGCGCCGGCCAATTGCTTCTGTGCCACGGTCAGCTGTTCACGGTTACTGAACGGCCCCACCAGCACGCGATACCAGGTCGCATCCTTCACCGTGCCGGATTCCACCGTCACCGCCTGGCCCAGCAGAATGATCTGTGCCCGTACACGATCCGCATCCGCCTGCTTGGGGAACGAGCCCGCTTGCAGGAAGAACCTGGTCACCGGTGCCGCCTTGGTTTCGGCAACCGGCGGCGGTGGCGGCGGGGTGATCCCGGCCAGGGCGGCCTGGGCGCGCGCCGTGTCGATCTTCGCCGCTTCCGCTGGCGTCACCGGGGTGGTCGGCACTTGCGGCGTCGGCAGGGTTTTCTCCGGCACGGCGTCAGGCGGCACGATCACTTCCGATTCCGGCAGCAGGGTGTAGAAGTCGTACTTCGGCTTCACCGGTGCCGTCGGGCTCGGCGCAGTCTTGTTGGCTTCGGCCATTTTCGTGGCCTTCTGCTGTTCATGCTTGACCCGTTTGACGTCGTCGCCCTTGCCCGGGTCCAGTTTCATCAGGAACACGATAAACGCGCCGACCGTCAGGCCGATGGCCATCCACAACCAGCCCGGAATAGGCTTCTTCGCCGGGGCCTGGTAGCGGCTGGCGCCGCGCTTGGGTGCAGGTTTTTTCTTGGCAGCCAACTTACATGCGCTCCAGGGTTTCCAGGCCCAGCAGTTCCAGGCCTTGCTTGAGGGTGCGTCCCGCCAGGGCGGCGAGGCGCAGGCGGCTTTGCTTCTGGGCTTCGTCGTCGGCGGTGAGGATCGGGCAGTTCTCGTAGAAGCTGGAGAACAGGCCGGCGACTTCGTACAGATAGGTGCAGAGGATGTGCGGTGTACCTTTCTCGCCGACGCTGTTCAGCACTTCGCCGAATTGCGCCAGTTTGGCCGCCAGTTCCTGTTCGTGCGGGGCATCCAGCACGATCTGGCCTTCAACTTCGCTGAAATCCTTGCCCAGCTTGCGGAACACGCCGGCCACGCGGGTGTAGGCGTACAGCAGGTACGGCGCGGTGTTGCCTTCGAAGTTGAGCATCAGCTCGAAGTTGAAGCTGTAGTCGCTGGTGCGGTGCTTGGACAGGTCGGCGTATTTCACCGCGCCAATGCCCACCACGCGGGCGATGTTGCGCAGGTCGGCCTCGGCCAGCTCCGGGTTCTTTTCCTTCACCAGGTTGTAGGCACGTTCCTGGGCTTCGTTGAGCAGGTCGATCAGCTTCACGGTGCCGCCGTCGCGGGTCTTGAACGGGCGGCCGTCGGCGCCGTTCATGGTGCCGAAGCCCATGTGCTCCATGTGCATCGGGTGGGTGATGAAGCCCGCGCGACGTGCCACTTCGAACACCTGCTGGAAGTGCAGGGCCTGGCGCTGGTCCACGAAGTACAGCGCACGGTCGGCCTTGAGCACGCCGCTGCGGTAGCGCACGGCCGCCAGGTCGGTGGTGGCGTACAGGTAACCGCCATCGGCCTTGACGATGATCACCGGCAGCGGCTCGCCTTCGGCGGTCTTGAATTCTTCGAGGAACACGCACTGCGCGCCGTTGCTTTCAACCAGCAGGCCCTTGGCCTTGAGGTCGTTGACCACGTTGATCAGGTCGTCGTTGTAGGCGCTTTCGCCCATCACGTCGGCCATGGTCAGTTTGACGTTGAGCAGCTCGTAGATTTCCTGGCAGTGGGACAGCGAAATCTCACGGAAGCGGCCCCACAGTTCCAGGCATTCCGGGTCGCCGGCTTGCAGCTTGACCACCAGGCCACGGGCGCGGTCGGCGAACTCTTCGGACTCGTCGAAGCGCTTCTTCGCGGCGCGGTAGAAGTTTTCCAGGTCCGACAGCTCGTTGCTGGTGATCGGGTTTTCTTGCAGGTACGCCATCAGCATGCCGAACTGGGTACCCCAGTCGCCCACGTGGTTCTGGCGGATCACGGTGTCGCCGAGGAACTCCAGCACTCGTGCCACGCCGTCACCGATGATGGTGGAGCGCAGGTGGCCGACGTGCATCTCTTTGGCCAGGTTCGGCGCCGACAGGTCAATCGCTACGCGTTGCAGCGGGCCAGCCTTGCGCACGCCGATCTTGGCGTCGGCCAGGGCTGCGTCCAGGCGTGAAGCCAGGGCCTGGGTGTTCTGGAAGAAGTTGATAAAGCCCGGGCCGGCGATTTCGGCCTTGGTGACGCTTTCGTCGGCCGGCAGCGCGGCGATGATTTTTTCCGCGAGGTCGCGGGGCTTCATGCCTGCGGGCTTGGACAGCATCATCGCGATATTGCTGGCGAAGTCGCCGTGGGTCTTGTCGCGGGTGTTTTCCACCTGGATCGCCGGCGTCAGGCCTTCAGGCAACACACCTTCGTTGACGAGTTGGGTGAGGGCTTGTTGGATCAGCTGGCGAATGGTGTCTTTCATGGTGTTCTCTTTGTGCCGCAAGCGACAGCGCGCGATGCGCGGGTGGAAAAACTGGGCATTATCCGTGGGGAGGGCGGGCTTGCCAACCGTTCAGACGGGTTGGCGGACCTGCGGGCCTCATCGCGGGCAAGCCCGCTCCCACATTTAAGGGGGTTCACAATTCAAACTGTGGAGTGGATCAATACAAATCCACGGGGTCCACATCCATCGACCATCGCACCTGCCGGCCGCTGGGCATTTGCTCCAGGGCAAGTAACAGGCTACTTAACAGCCGATGCAGGGGCGCGCGGGACGTTGCCTGCAAGAGTAGCTGAGCGCGATAACGCCCGGCGCGGCGCTCCATGGGCGCAGGCACCGGGCCGAGCAGTTCGATGCCGCACAGACCCAGTTCGCCGAGCAAACGTTCGGCGGCGCTGCACGCTTCGTCGAGGAAACCTTCGGCCTGCCCCGGTTTATGCGCTTCGGCGCGCAGCAAGGCCAAGTGGGAAAACGGCGGCAGGCCGGCGGAGCGGCGTTCGCTCAGCGCCTGCTCGGCGAAGGCAAAGTAGCCTTGTTCTGTCAGTTGGATCAGCAGCGGGTGGTCGGCCAGGTGCGTCTGGATAATCACTCGGCCGGGCTCTTCAGCACGGCCCGCACGGCCAGCGACCTGCACGATCAACTGCGCCATGCGCTCGCTGGCGCGGAAGTCGCCGGAGAACAGGCCGCCGTCGGCATCCAGGATCGACACCAGGGTCACCCGTGGAAAGTGGTGCCCTTTGGCTAGCATCTGCGTGCCGATCAGAATGCACGGCTGGCCTTTCTGGATGGTGGCGAACAGCTGGTTCATCGCGTCTTTGCGCGAGGTGCTGTCGCGGTCCACCCGCAGCACCGGGAAATCCGGGAACAGAATGCCCAGGCGCTCCTCGGCACGTTCGGTGCCCGCGCCGACCGGTCGCAGGTCCACTTTGCCGCACTGCGGGCAGTGGCGCGGCACCCGTTCCACATGGCCGCAGTGGTGGCAGCGCAACTCACCGTGGCGCTGGTGCACGGTCATGCGCGCGTCGCAACGCTCGCACTCGGACATCCAGCCGCAGTCATGGCACAACAGCGTCGGCGCGAAGCCACGGCGGTTGAGAAACACCAATACTTGCTGGCCGGCGGCGAGGGTCTGGCCGATGGCCTGTTGCATCGGCCCGGAAATGCCACTGTCCAGCGGGCGGCTTTTAACATCCAGGCGCAGGAAGCGCGGCTGTTTGGCGCCACCCGCGCGTTCGTTGAGGCGTAGGAGGCCGTAGCGACCGGTGTAGGCGTTGTGCAAGCTCTCTAAGGACGGTGTCGCCGAGCCGAGCACAATCGGGATGTCTTCCTGGCGCGCGCGCACCAGCGCCAGGTCGCGGGCGTGGTAGCGCAGGCCTTCTTGCTGTTTATAGGAGCCGTCGTGCTCCTCGTCGATGATGATCAGCCCGGGGTTTTTCATCGGGGTGAACAGCGCCGAGCGCGTGCCGATAATAATGTCGGCCTCACCGTCCCGCGCCGCCAGCCACGACTCCAGGCGCTCGCGGTCATTGACCGCCGAGTGCACCAGGGCGATGCGCGCGTTGAAGCGTTGCTCGAAGCGCGCCAGGGTCTGCGGGCCGAGGTTGATCTCCGGGATCAGCACCAACGCCTGTTTGCCGGCTTGCAGGGTTTCGCGGATCAGCTGCAAATACACTTCGGTCTTGCCGCTGCCGGTGACGCCGGCCAGCAGGAACGCGTGGAAGCTGTCGAAGCCCGCGCGGATCGCCTCGTAGGCGGCGCGCTGTTCGGGGTTCAGCGGCAATTCCGGCTGGGCCAGCCAGTGTTCGTGGCGCGGGTCGGGGGCGTGCTTGCGGATTTCCACCTGCACCAGATCCTTGGCGAGCAGCAGGTCGAGACTGTCTTTGCTCAGCATCAGCTTGCTTAACAACTGATGGGCCACGCCGTGGGGGTGTTGGGCCAGGGTGGCCAGGGCTTCGCGCTGGCGCGGGGCACGGGCGATGCGCGGGTCGTCGAGGCGCGCGCCGGGTGCCGCCGACCAGAAGCGTTCCTGGCGTGCTTCGGCCAGTTCGCCCTGGCGCAGCAATACCGGCAACGCCCAGCTCAGGGTGTCGCCCAGGCTGTGTTGGTAATACTGGGCCGTCCACAGGCACAGCTTGAACATGGCGGGCGGCAGCGGCGGCGTGGCGTCGAGGATCGCCAGTGCAGGCTTGAGCTTTTCGGCAGGCACTTCGCTGTGGTCGGCGACTTCCACCAGGATGCCGATCATTTCCCGCCGGCCAAACGGCACCCGCACGCGCATGCCTGGCTGCAACTGCGCCCGCAGCACACCGGCCGGGGCACGGTAATCGAACAGGCGGCGCAGGGGCGAGGGCAGGGCTAGGCGCAAAATGGCGTCGGGCACGCGGGGGTCTCATCTATATAGGCAGGCGGTGGCGCAGGGGCGGGAGCCTAGCAGACAGGGGAGGGCTTGGGGTAGCCGATGGTTTTCTGATGAAAGGGAGTTTCACGCCCTCAGCGCCGCTTGCGCGATTAAAAAGGTCTGGTAGAATCCGCGGCCTAATTACGTGCGGTATTCGACAATAGTGTCGAGTGGCGGCACGCTAGCCCGAGGAAGTGCCATGAAAGCCGATATCCATCCAGCATACGAAACCATCGCAGTAACTTGCAGCTGCGGCAACAAGTTCGAAACTCGTTCGAACCTGTGCAAGCCACTGGGTACTGACGTATGCAACGAGTGCCACCCGTTCTACACCGGTAAGCAGAAGACTCTGGACACCGGCGGCCGCGTACAGCGCTTTGCTGACCGTTTCGGCGCTTTCGGCAAGAAGCCTGCTGCTGCAGCAGAGTAAGCCTGAAAAACCCCTTGGGTTTTTCCCGCTGAAAAAAGAGGCGTCCCCAGTGGACGCCTTTTTTGTGCCTGGAATTTGATAAAAACCGCTTGAAAGGACTTTTTAATAAAAAATTGTAGACATTTTTTTATTCGATTGTGAACAGTTGAGCCCTTGTATCCCGTGGCCTTAGACCAAAGTACGGCGCTCTGGGGCCTTGACACCGGTGACTACCCAGTCTTGTAGGGACTTTACGACACGCGTATCCTCGGCGGTCCGTCGACCAACAGTAAAAGCGGAATGCCGATATGTCTGATTTGAAAACTGCCGCTCTCGAATATCATGCCAATCCTCGTCCAGGAAAGCTGAGTGTAGAGCTCACCAAAGCCACCGCCACCGCCCGCGACCTGTCGCTGGCCTACAGCCCTGGCGTGGCCGAGCCCGTACGTGAAATCGCCCGCGACCCTGAGCTGGCGTACAAGTACACCGGCAAGGGCAACCTGGTTGCAGTGATTTCCGATGGCACCGCGATTCTGGGCCTGGGTAACCTCGGCCCATTGGCTTCCAAGCCAGTCATGGAAGGTAAAGGCGTGCTGTTCAAGCGCTTCGCCGGCATTGACGTTTTCGACATCGAAGTCGATTCCGAGAGCCCGCAGGCTTTCATCGACACCGTAAAGCGCATTTCCATCACCTTCGGTGGCATCAACCTGGAAGACATCAAGGCACCTGAGTGCTTCGAGATCGAAAAGGCCCTGATCGAACAGTGCGACATCCCGGTATTCCACGATGACCAGCACGGCACCGCGATCGTTACCGCGGCCGGCATGATCAACGCCCTGGAAATCGCTGGTAAAACCCTGGCGGACGCGAAGATTGTCTGCCTGGGCGCTGGTGCAGCGGCTATCTCGTGCATGAAGCTGATCGTGAGCATGGGCGCCAAACTGGAAAACATCTACATGGTCGACAGCAAGGGCGTGATCCAGTCCGAGCGTACCGACCTGAACCAGTACAAGGCGATGTTTGCCCACCCGTCCTCCAAGCGTACCCTGGCTGACGCCCTTGACGGTGCAGACGTGTTCGTTGGTCTGTCCGGCCCGAACCTGCTGAGCGCTGAAGGCCTGAAGTCCATGGCGGCCAACCCGATCGTGTTCGCCTGCTCCAACCCGGACCCGGAAATCTCGCCAGAGCTGGCTCACGCCACCCGCAACGACGTGATCATGGCCACCGGCCGTTCGGACTACCCGAACCAGGTCAACAACGTGCTGGGCTTCCCGTTCATCTTCCGTGGTGCCCTGGACGTTCGCGCCAAGCGCATCAACGAAGAGATGAAAGTGGCTGCTGCCAACGCCCTGCGTGAACTGGCCAAGCTGCCAGTGCCTCAGGACGTGTGCGACGCCTACGGTGGCGCCAAGCTGGAATTCGGCCGTGAGTACATCATTCCGAAGCCAATGGACAAGCGCCTGATCACCCTGATCTCCGATGCCGTGGCCAAAGCCGCGATCGAGACCGGTGTGGCCACCCTGCCGTATCCGAAGAACTACCCGCTGCAAAGCGTGGATGATGTGTTCAACGGCTAAGCCGTTGTAGCGCACCAACAAAAAGCCCCGGCTCTCGCGAGTCGGGGCTTTTTTATTGTGTGGCGATTAATTCAAGCCTTGTGCAGCACCAAATGTGGGAGCTGGCTTGCCTGCGATAGCATCACCGCGGTATCACTGAAAGACCGAGTTGCCTGCATCGCAGGCAAGCCAGCTCCCACAGAAGCCAGCTCCCGGCGCGTTAAAACAGATCAATCGGCGCCGCTTCATCCGCCGGCAACGGGCTGCCAGGCGCCACGCCATTCCCCAGCTCGTTGACCGACGGCGGGGTGTCTTCGCTCTTGAACAGTTCGAAGTACGCATTCGGCGTGCTTGGCGATGCCACGCGGCCACTCACCGGGTCGATCCGCAGGCTGAGGATGCCTTCTGGTTCCGGTTGGGTGTGCAGGGGCTTGTCCTTCAAGGCAGCGCCCATGTAGCTCATCCAGATCGGCAGCGCGACGGTGCCACCGAACTCGCGACGGCCCAGGCTTTCCGGCTGGTCATAGCCGGTCCACACGGTGGTCACGTAGTCGCCGTTGTAGCCGGAGAACCAGGCGTCCTTGGAGTCGTTGGTGGTACCGGTCTTGCCGGCGATGTCGGCGCGGCCGAGGGCCAGGGCGCGACGGCCGGTGCCTTTCTTGATCACGTCTTGCAGGATGCTGTTGAGGATGTAGGTGGTGCGGCCATCCACAATGCGCTCGGCAACGGCAGGCGCCTGCGGCTCGGTTGGCGCCGCAGTGTTTGCCGCGGGCGCGGCACCTGGGCTCGGCTCGATGGTGATGCCACCGTTGCTCGGGGCTGCCAGGCCATCGGTAGCGGCCACGCCGTTGACCACGTCACCCGGTACGCGCGGTGGGTTGGCGGTGAACAGGGTGTCGCCATTGCGGCTTTCGATCTTGTCGATCAGGTACGGCGCGATCTTGTAGCCGCCGTTGGCAAAGGTACTCCAGCCGGTGGCGATTTCCATCGGCGTAAGGGTCGCGGTGCCCAGGGCCAGGGACAGGTTCGGCGGCAGGTCCGACTTGTTGAAGCCGAAGCGCGTCATGTAGTCGATGGTCTTGCCCACGCCCATCGCCTGCAACAGACGGATCGACACCAGGTTACGCGACTTGTACAGCGCCTCGCGGATGCGGATCGGGCCAAGGAAGGTGTTGGTGTCATTCTTCGGACGCCAAACCTTGTCCAGGTATTCGTCGACAAACACGATCGGTGCATCGTTGACCAGGCTGGCAGCGGTGTAGCCGTTATCCAGCGCGGCGCTGTAGACGAAGGGCTTGAAGCTTGAACCCGGCTGGCGCTTGGCCTGGACGGCGCGGTTGTAGTTGCTCTGCTCGAAGGCGAAGCCGCCCACCAGGGCGCGGATGGCACCGTTCTGCGGGTCGAGGGAAACCAGCGCGCCCTGGGCCAGCGGCACCTGGCTGAATTTCAGGCTGTCATCCTTCTGGCGTTGCACGCGGATCAGGTCACCCACCTGCGCCACGTCGGACGGCTGCTTGGGCATCGGGCCCATGCTGTTGGTGTTCAGGAAGGGGCGTGCCCACTTCATGCTGTCCCAGGCCACATGGGCTTCGCCGGTGCGGGTCAGCACCTGTACGCCGTCTTTTTGCACCTGGGTGACGATGGCCGGTTCCAGGCCGCTGATGGCGCGCTGCTTGCCCAGTTCGGTGGTCCAGGCGCTCAGGGTCTTGCCCGGCAGGCGCGATTCAGGCCCGCGGTAGCCGTGGCGCTGGTCGTAGGTGATCAGCCCGGAATGCACCGCGTTGTTGGCGATTTCCTGGGTGTCGCTCGGCACCGTCGTGGTCACGCGGAAGCCTTCGGTGTAGGCCTCGCTGCCATAACGCCCGACCATCTCGGCGCGGGCCATTTCAGCGATATACGGTGCGTTCACTTCGGGTGTCGGGACGTGGTAGCTGGCGTTCAACGGCTCGGCCACCGCGCTTTCATAGGCGCGCTGGTCGATCTTGCCCAGCTTGTACATGCGCCCCAGGATCCAGTCGCGCCGCTCTTTGCTGCGCGCCGGGTTGGCCAGTGGGTTGAAGCGCGACGGCGCCTTGGGCAGGCCGGCGATCATCGCCATCTGCGCCAGGCTCGCGTCACGGATCGACTTGCCGTAGTAGACCTGCGACGCCGCCTCGATGCCGTAGGCACGGTTGCCCAGGTAGATCTTGTTGACGTACAGCTCAAGGATCTCGTCCTTGGTCAGCTGGCGTTCAATCTGCAGGGCCAGCAGGATCTCGGTGGCCTTGCGTGAAAAGCTGCGCTCGCTGGTGAGGAAGAAGTTCTTCGCCACCTGCATGGTGATGGTGCTGCCGCCGGATTGAATGTGTCCGCTTTTTACCAATTGCGTGGCGGCACGTACCAGGCTGCTGGGGTCGACGCCGTAGTGGTTGGCGAAATTATCGTCTTCGGCCGACAGCAATGCGCTGATGAAATTGGGTGGAATATCGGCGAAACGAATCGGGGTGCGGCGCATTTCGCCGAACTCCGCGATCAGTTTTTCGTCGCTGCTGTAGACCCGCAAAGGAATCTGCAACTGGATACTTCTGAGGGCCTCTACGGAGGGCAAACCCGGACTAAGGTAGAGGTAGGCCCCGCTGAGTACGAGCAGCAGCCCGCAGACGATCGCGACAATGGAGTACCCGAAAAACTTCAGCAGACGAATCAAGGCTTTTGGATTTCCAGAGAAAAGAATGGGTTAGGCGTCGGGGCATGCATGGCTAACGATGGATCGACCCGGGCTGTAGGTAAATAGCGGGGAAAAACGCTGGGCATTAAAGCATTTTTCGGCTTGGGGCGTCATTCGCGCCTGCTCAGCGGCCAACCGGCGGTAGGACCGCCGTTATGACAGGGAAAGTTTTGGGGAGTTTTATGAGAAAGGGATTTTTCAGGCGAAAAGTTGATGCCGTCCTCGGCGTCGATATCAGCGACACGGCGATCAGGTTGGTCGAACTGGGCCGCTCAAGCAGCGGCTACATGGTAAACGGCTACGCCACACAGGCACTGCCGCTGCGTGCGGTGGTCGATGGCAGCGTGCTAGACCTTGAGTCTGTAGGGCTGGCGCTGCAACAGGCGGTGGCCCGGTTGCACACGTCAGCCAGGTACGCGGCAATTGCCGTGGCGGGCCCCTCGGTCATTACCCAGGTGATCGACATGGAATCCGGGCTCAGCGACGAAGAGGTGGGCTGGCGGATCCAGATGGAAGCCGACCAATACATTCCCTATCCATTGGATGACGTGGCCATGGACTATCAAGTGCAGGGTCCATGCGCCCACGACCCGGCGCGGGTCGAGGTGCTGTTGGCGGCCTGTCTCAAGACGCAGGTCGAGGCGCGCGAGGCCGTTTTGGCCCAGGCCGGGCTGGTGGCACGAGTGGTGGATGTCGAAGGGTTTGCATTGGCGCGTGCTTGCAGTCAGGATTTCGCCAGCTTCACGCCGGGCCGTCGAGTCGATGGCGCACAATGGGCCGTGGATGCCCAGGAAATGGGAGTGGCTTGCGGGTTGGCCCTGAGGAGTTTCGCTTGATGACACGAATCAACCTTTTACCTTGGCGTCAGGCACTGGCAGAACGGCGGCGCAAGTTTTTCCTGATGTTACTGCTGGCGTTCGCCGGCGTGGCGCTCGCCGCAGTGTGGCTGGCGGATCAAGTGATCGACCAGGCAATCGATCGGCAGGTCACGCGCAACAGCCACCTGGACAAAGACGTCGCCGTCCTGGACTCACGCATCAAGACCATCGATGACCTGCACGTGCAAAGCCAGCAATTAGCGCAGCGCATGAAGGTTGTCGAGGACTTGCACGATGGGCGCTCGGCCGGTGCCCAGTTGCTGGATCAGTTGGCGCGCGCCGTGCCGGATGGCGTGCACCTGCATGAAGTGGTGGCCAAGGGCGATACGGTGAGCATTCGCGGCAGTGCTGAATCCAGCCAGGACATCGCCCAGTTGATGCGTCGCCTGGAGGCCACTGAAGGCGCCCATGCCACCCGTTTGCAGCACGTGCGAACGGAAGGCACTCGCGGCGCCAATGAATTCCAGTTGATGGTGCGCCAGGGAGAGTCCGGCGAGGTGCAACCTTGAGCCTGCCCAGGCTCGATCTTTCTGCGCTCACTCACAACGCTGCACATTGGCCCCTGCCTGGCAAAGTCTTGCTGGGTGGTGCGTTGGCAGGCCTGTTGTTTGTGGTGGGTGACCTTGTGTACCTGAGCCCTGCGCGGGAGCGGTTGCACCAGGCCGAGGTGCAGGAAGTGGCCCTGAAACAGCAAGTCGCGCAAAAAACTGCCTTGGCTGCCGGTCTGGAGGGGCGGGCCCGTCAACTGGAACTGATGCAGGCAAAGGTTGATCGACTTTTTCAAGCGCTGCCCGCGGAATCCGAAATGCCCGGCTTGCTGGAAGACATCGCGCGGTTGGCATTGGCCAATGGCTTGTTGGTTGAAAGCGTCACGCCGCTGGATGAGCAGCCACAGGCTTTTTATGTCGAGCAGCCGGTGGCGGTTGGCGTCAGTGGCGCCTATCACGACCTGGCGATGTTCGTCAGCGCATTGGGTGGCCTGTCCCGATTCGCCACGGCCCATGAGGTTGCCCTGCGCCCAGAGGGCAGGCTGCTGCGTCTTGAGCTGCTGGTGAAGAGCTATTGGCGTACGTCTGCGGTTGGCCGGCAGGCTGAGCCCGCCATGCCGGGTGCGCGCTTTGTCTACGACTCGTCCGGCCTGCGCGACCCGTTCACCCCGCTTGCCGTTCAGGCCGATCACGCGCGTGGGCGGCCAGCCCGGGCGCCGGACCTCACCCGGCCACGTGGCGTCCTGGAAGGGTTTGCGGTCGACCAGTTCGAAATGGTCGGCACCCTGTCTCGTGGCGTACAGGCTTTTGTCCTGCTGCGCATGGCCTCTACGGTGCACCGGCTGGCGGTCGGTGACTACCTGGGGCCGGATCACGGTCGGGTCACGGCCATTTACCCCGGGCATGTCGAGCTGGTGGAGTTGTTCCCCGATGAACAGGGTGCATGGCTGGAGCGCCCGCGAACCCTCGTGTTAAACGTCAACTCATAACGGAATCAAATCAATGAAAAGGACTTTCTTGTCCTTCGGTGTGGCGCTATGGATAGCGTTCACGGCACCGATGGCTGCTGCTGTGCCCAATCGCGTAGACCTGATCCAACTGCCGCCGCCGCAGGCTTTGGCGGGGGACAGGCTCAACCTCAATTTCCAGAACATCGAATTGCGTGCGGTATTGCAGCAAATCGCCGACGTAGCGGGCCTCAACCTGGTGGCCAGCGACGAGGTGCAAGGTTCGATCACCTTGCGCCTCAAGGATGTGCCGTGGGACCAGGCGCTCGATCTGGTGCTGCAAGCCAAGGGCCTGGATAAGCGGATCAAGGCCGGTGTATTGCTGGTGGCGCCGGCAGAGGAGTTGGCCGCCCGCGAACTGCTCACTCTGGAATCTCGCCGGCAAATGGCCGAGCTGGCGCCGCTGCGCCGGGAGCTGTTGCAGGTCAATTACGCCAAGGCGGCGGACCTGGCCAAGCTATTCCAATCGGTGACGGGGCTGGAGGGCAGCACCGATGAGCGCGGATCGGTGGCGGTGGATGATCGCACCAACAACATCATTGCCTACCAGACCGGCGAACGACTGGAAGAGCTGCGGCGCATCGTGGCGCAGCTGGATATCCCGGTGCGCCAGGTAATGATCGAGGCGCGGATTGTCGAGGCCAATGTGGATTACGACAAAAGCCTCGGTGCGCGCTGGGGTGGGCGGCTCAATCGCGGGAACTGGGGCGCTGGCGGAATCCCCAAGCCCTTGCCGGAGGGCGCAGAGCCGCCGGAAAACCCGCCCAGCTCGCCGTTTGTCGATTTGGGGGCGATTACCGGCACGTCGGGCCTGGGCATCGCCTATATCACCGACAACCTGTTGCTGGACCTGGAACTGACCGCCATGGAGAAAACCGGCAATGGTGAAATTGTCTCACAGCCCAAGGTGGTCACGTCCGACAAGGAAACTGCACGTATCCTCAAGGGCACCGAGATCCCGTACCAGGAATCCAGCTCCAGCGGCGCCACCTCGGTGTCGTTCAAGGAGGCCTCGCTGTCCCTGGAAGTCACCCCGCAAATCACCCCCGACGGCCACGTGATCATGGAGGTCAAGGTCACCAAGGACGAGCCTGACTACCTGAACAAACTCAACGACGTGCCGCCGATCAAGAAGAACGAAGTCAACGCCAAGGTGCTGGTCAAGGATGGCGAGACCATCGTCATCGGCGGGGTTTTCTCCAATACCCAAAGCAAAGTGGTAGATAAAGTGCCATTTTTGGGCGATGTGCCGTATCTTGGCCGCCTTTTCCGGCGCGATGTGCTGGCGGAGAAAAAATCCGAGCTGCTGGTATTCCTGACTCCGCGTATTATGAATAACCAGGCGATTGCTGTGAGTCGTTGATTCTGTGCGAAATTTGATTCTTGTAGGACCGATGGGGGCTGGAAAAAGCACCATCGGCCGTTTGCTGGCCAAAGAGCTGCGCCTGCCATTCAAAGATTCCGACAAGGAAATTGAATTGCGCACGGGTGCCAATATCCCATGGATCTTCGATAAGGAAGGCGAGCTGGGCTTTCGTGACCGCGAGCAGGCGATGATCGCCGAGCTGTGCGGCCTCGATGGCGTGGTATTGGCCACCGGCGGCGGTGCAGTCATGCGCGAAGAAAACCGTCGGGCGCTGCATGCCGGTGGTCGGGTGGTCTATCTGCATGCCTCGGTCGAGCAGCAGGTGGGCCGTACCGCCCGCGATCGCAATCGCCCGCTGCTGCGCACGGCCAACCCGGAGAAAACCTTGCGGGACCTGCTCACGCTGCGCGACCCGCTGTATCGGGAAATCGCCGATCTGGTGGTGGAAACCGATGAGCGGCCGCCGCGGATGGTGGTCCTCGACATTCTTGAGCGCCTGCAACGGCTGCCACCCCGTTAAAGCCAGGCCCGAAATGCGCTATTCTCGGCGGCACGCCAACACCCTCTGGGGTGTGGCGTAGAGCCATCAGGCAACGCCCCATCTCGACGTTGCCGGTCGTCACACCATCTCTAACGCGGGGACACATGCAGACACTTAAGGTCGATCTAGGCGAGCGCAGCTACCCGATCCATATTGGCGAGGGTCTGTTGGACCAGCCCGAGTTGCTCGCACCGCACATTGCCGGGCGGCAAGTGGCGATCATCTCCAACGAAACGGTCGCGCCGCTATATCTAGAGCGTCTGAGCCGCAGCCTTGCGGCGTATTCGGTGATCTCGGTGATCCTGCCCGACGGCGAAGCCCACAAGAACTGGGAAACCCTGCAACTGATCTTTGATGGCCTGCTGACTGCACGCCATGACCGCCGCACCACCGTGATCGCCCTGGGCGGCGGTGTGATCGGCGACATGGCCGGCTTTGCGGCGGCCTGCTACCAGCGTGGCGTGGACTTTATCCAGGTGCCGACCACCTTGCTGTCCCAGGTCGATTCGTCGGTGGGTGGCAAGACCGGTATCAACCACCCGTTGGGCAAGAACATGGTCGGCGCGTTCTACCAGCCCCAGGCTGTGCTGATCGACACCGCGACCCTCAATACCTTGCCGCCTCGCGAGTTGTCGGCGGGCCTGGCGGAAGTCATCAAGTACGGGCTGATCTGCGACGAGCCGTTCCTGGCCTGGCTGGAAGAACACGTCGACGCCTTGCGCAACCTCGACCAGGTCGCCCTCACCGAAGCGATTTCCCGCTCCTGCGCCGCCAAGGCGCTGGTGGTGAATGCCGACGAACGGGAGTCCGGCGTAAGGGCCACCTTGAACCTCGGCCACACCTTCGGCCATGCGATCGAAACGCACATGGGCTATGGTGTGTGGTTGCATGGGGAAGCCGTAGCGGCTGGCACAGTGATGGCATTGGACATGTCGCAACGCCTGGGCTGGATAAGCGCCCAGGAGCGTGATCGTGGTATCCGCCTGTTCCAGCGCGCCGGTTTGCCGGTCATCCCGCCTGAAGAGATGACCGAGGCGGACTTCCTCGAACATATGGCGATAGACAAGAAAGTGATCGACGGTCGACTGCGACTGGTGCTGCTGCGCCACATGGGCGAAGCCGTGGTAACCGACGATTATCCAAAAGAGATTTTACAAGCCACGCTGGGAGCGGATTACCGCGCCCTGGCTCAGCTGAAAGGTTAATCAGATCCCGATGACTAGTTTGCATGCCGACGAGGCGTTCCTCGGCCATTACCAGTTAAGCCACGACCCTTTTGCTCCACGGGTGCCTGGTTTCAAATTCTTCCCGGCCCAGCGCAAGCCAGTGCTTGGGCAACTGCACCACCTGGCGCGCTACAGCCAGTTGCTGCTGGTGGTCACTGGCCCGTTGGGCAGCGGCAAGACCTTGCTGCGCCAGGCGTTGGTGGCGAGCACCAACAAGCAATCGGTACAGAGCGTGGTGGTCTCCGCTCGCGGTGCCGGTGATGCGGCTGGCGTGCTGCGCCAGGTGGCTCAGGCGCTGGACGTGTCCACGGCCGAGCCGAACGCGATCCTCAAGCAAGTGGTGCAGCTGGGCCTGACCGGCCAGGAAGTCTATTTGCTGGTGGATGACGCCGAGCAGCTCGACGAATCCGCCCTTGAAGCGCTGCTGGCGCTGGCCGCCGGTACGCCGGAAGGCCGCCCGCACGTGTTCCTGTTTGGTGAGTCGTCGTTGATCGCCGACCTGGAGCAGATCAGCGGCGATCAAGAGCTGTTCCACGTGATCGAGTTGCAGCCGTACGAAGAAGAAGAAACCCGCGAATACCTGGCTCAACGCCTGGAAGGCGCAGGCGCCGGTATCGAACTTTTCACGGCAAATCAGATCTCTGATATTCACGAAAGCTCCGACGGCTGGCCTGGCACCATCAACCAGGTTGCCCGCGATGCGATGATCGAAGCCATGATTGCCAGCCGCTCTGCGGTCAAGCGTCCAAAGATGGGGTTCACTATGCCTAAGAAGCACGTATTGGCTATTTCCGCAGTTGTTGTGGTTGCTGTTGCCGCCGCCTGGTTGATCCCGGGTCGCAGCAAGGCACCGACCACTGCCGGCGCGCCAACCGAACAGGCGCAGTTGCCACTGGGCAAGCCTACTCCGAACGTTGAATTCGCCAACTCCGGCCAACCGACCAACCTGCCGATGGTCGGCCAGCCAGTAATGCGCGGCCCGCTTGCCGAAGAGGCCGGTGGCATCTCCGAAGGCGACGACGGCGTGCCGGTGGAAGGCTCCAGCGCTACGCCGCCAACCGTCACCACCACCGCGCCACCTGCGGGCGTGCCAGCAGGCCAGCCAGCAGCAGTGGCCAAGCCGACGCCGACACCGGCACCGACCGTCGCCACCGCCAAGCCAGCGCCAGTGACCAAGCCGGTTGTCGCGGCGCCTGCGCCTGCTGCCAAGCCAGCCCCGGCTCCGGCCGCCAAACCGGCTGAAAAACCTGTCACCGTCGCCAAAGCGGGCGCTGCGGGCAGCGGTTGGTATGGCAGCCAGCCTGCCAGCAACTTCGTGGTGCAGATCCTCGGCACCAGCTCCGAAGCCAACGCCCAGGCGTTCGTGAAAGAGCAGGGCGGCGAGTACCGTTATTTCAAGAAAGTGCTCAACGGCAAGCCTCTCTACGTAATCACCTACGGCAACTTCTCCAGCCGTGCAGCCGCTGATTCTGCGATCAAATCCTTGCCAGCGAAGGTTCAGGCTGGTAAACCTTGGCCTCGCACTGTTGCCAGCGTTCAACAAGAACTCGCAACAACTCGCTGAAGATCCGGCGGCCTTACCCAGGCCGCCCTCCCGGCACCTCAAAAAATATCCGCAAGTGCGTGCTGCCCTTACAGGCCGCGCGCTTTGTGGTGTCTGCGTCACAGTGGCTTTTGAGTCGTAGCGGTCAGAATTAAAAAAGTTTTGACTAGCACAGCATATCGCTTTAAACCTTTCATAAATGCGACATAGATTTGCGACATTTCGTCGCTAAATTTGTGAGCGTCTGTGTCGGTGTGTACAATGACCTCCCTTTTGCCCCCGCTAAGCCGGCGTACGTTCGGCGTGGAAGGTAACCGGTTGAATTGAAAAGAAATTTGCCTCGATATAAGAGGCAGCCTGGTGAGAAAGTGTCTATGAAAGCAGGTCTGTACCAACCCGATGAATTCAAGGATAACTGTGGTTTCGGCCTGATAGCCCATATGCAGGGCGAGCCCAGTCATACCCTTTTGCAAACGGCCATCGAGGCCCTGACCTGCATGACCCACCGCGGTGGGATCAACGCCGACGGCAAGACCGGTGACGGTTGTGGCTTGCTGATTCAAAAGCCCGACCTGTTCCTGCGCGCTGTCGCCAAAGAGCAATTTGCGGTCGAGCTGCCCAAGCAGTACGCCGTGGGCATGGTGTTCTTCAACCAGGACCCGGTCAAAGCCCAAGCCGCTCGCGAGAACATGAACCGCGAAATCGTCGCTGCCGGCCTGCAACTCGTCGGCTGGCGCAAAGTGCCGATCGACACCAGCGTCCTCGGCCGCCTCGCGCTTGAGCGCCTGCCGCAGATCGAACAAGTGTTCATCGCCGGCGATGGCCTGAGCGACCAGGACATGGCGATCAAGCTGTTCACCTCACGTCGTCGCTCGTCGGTCTCCAACGCCGCCGACACCGAGCACTACATCTGCAGCTTTTCCCACAAGACCATCATTTACAAAGGCCTGATGATGCCGGCGGATCTCACCGCCTTCTATCCAGACCTGAGCGATGAGCGCCTGCAAACCGCAATCTGCGTGTTCCACCAGCGCTTCTCCACCAACACCCTGCCGAAATGGCCGCTGGCCCAGCCATTCCGCTTCCTCGCCCACAACGGCGAAATCAACACCATCACCGGCAACCGCAACTGGGCCGTGGCCCGTCGCACCAAGTTCGCCAACGATTTGATGGACCTCGAAGAGCTCGGCCCGCTGGTCAACCGCGTCGGCTCCGACTCATCCAGCATGGACAACATGCTCGAACTGATGGTCACCGGTGGCATCGACCTGTTCCGTGGCGTGCGCATGATCATTCCGCCAGCGTGGCAGAACGTCGAAACCATGGACCCGGACCTGCGTGCGTTCTACGAGTACAACTCGATGCACATGGAACCGTGGGACGGCCCGGCCGGCGTCGTGATGACCGATGGTCGCTACGCCGTGTGCCTGCTCGACCGTAACGGTCTGCGCCCGGCGCGTTGGGTGACCACCACCAACGGCTTCATCACCCTCGCGTCGGAAATCGGCGTGTGGAACTACCAGCCTGAAGACGTGATTGCCAAAGGCCGCGTAGGCCCTGGCCAGATCCTCGCCGTGGACACCGAAACCGGGCAGATCCTCGACACCGATGCCATCGACAACCGCCTGAAGTCGCGTCACCCGTACAAGCAATGGCTGCGCAAGAATGCCCTGCGCATCCAGGCGACCATGGAAGACAACGACCACGGTTCGGCTTTCTACGACGTCGACCAGCTCAAGCAATACATGAAGATGTACCAGGTCACGTTCGAAGAGCGCGACCAGGTGCTGCGTCCGCTCGGTGAGCAAGGCTACGAGGCCGTCGGTTCCATGGGCGATGACACGCCGATGGCCGTGCTGTCCCAGCGCGTGCGCACGCCGTACGACTACTTCCGCCAGCAGTTCGCCCAGGTGACCAACCCGCCGATCGACCCGCT
Organism: Pseudomonas sp. Marseille-Q1929; assembly: GCF_017316265.1. NCBI lineage: Bacteria > Pseudomonadati > Pseudomonadota > Gammaproteobacteria > Pseudomonadales > Pseudomonadaceae > Pseudomonas > Pseudomonas sp. Marseille-Q1929. The sequence continues at coordinate 148,537 of NZ_JAFLWU010000005.1, read as the reverse complement.
GCGCGAAGCCATCGTGATGTCGTTGGAAGTGTGCCTCGGTGCCGAGCGCAACATCTTCCAGGAATCCCCTGAGCACGCCTCCCGCGTGATCCTCAGCTCGCCAGTGATTTCCCCGGCCAAATGGCGCTCGTTGATGACCCTGGATCGCCCAGGCTTCGACCGCCAGATCATCGATCTGAACTACGACGAGAGCCTCGGCCTTGAAGCCGCTGTGCGCAACGTCGCCGACCAGGCCGAAGAAGCCGTGCGCGCCGGTCGTACCCAGATCGTGCTGACCGACCGCCACATCGCCCCGGGCAAGCTGCCGATCCACGCCTCGCTGGCCACCGGCGCGGTGCATCACCGCCTGACCGAAAAAGGCCTGCGATGCGACTCCAACATCCTCGTCGAAACCGCCACCGCCCGCGACCCGCACCACTTTGCGGTGCTGATCGGCTTCGGCGCCTCGGCGGTGTATCCGTTCCTCGCGTACGAAGTACTCGGCGACCTGATCCGTACCGGTGAAGTGCTAGGCGACCTCTATGAGGTGTTCAAGAACTACCGTAAAGGCATCACCAAGGGCCTGCTGAAGATCCTGTCGAAGATGGGCATCTCCACCGTCACGTCCTATCGCGGCGCGCAACTGTTCGAAGCCATCGGCCTGTCCGAAGAGGTGTGCGACCTGAGCTTCCGTGGCGTGCCAAGCCGCATCAAGGGCGCGCGTTTCGTCGATATCGAAGCCGAGCAGAAAGCCCTTGCAGCCGAAGCCTGGAGCGCGCGCAAGCCGATCCAGCAAGGCGGCCTGCTGAAGTTTGTACACGGTGGCGAATACCACGCGTACAACCCGGACGTGGTCAACACCCTGCAAGCCGCCGTGCAGCAGGGCGACTACGCCAAGTTCAAGGAATACACGAGCCTGGTGGATAACCGCCCGGTGTCGATGATCCGCGACCTGTTCAAGGTGAAGACCCTGGACACGCCGATGGACATCAGCGAAGTCGAGCCGCTGGAATCGATCCTCAAGCGCTTCGACTCCGCCGGTATCTCCCTGGGCGCCTTGTCGCCTGAGGCCCACGAAGCCCTGGCCGAAGCCATGAACCGCCTGGGTGCGCGTTCCAACTCCGGCGAAGGCGGCGAAGACCCGGCGCGCTACGGCACCATCAAGAGCTCGAAAATCAAGCAGGTTGCCACTGGCCGTTTTGGCGTGACCCCGGAATACCTGGTCAACGCCGAAGTGCTGCAAATCAAGGTAGCCCAAGGCGCCAAACCTGGCGAAGGCGGTCAACTGCCAGGCGGCAAGGTCAACGGCCTGATCGCCAAGCTGCGTTATGCAGTGCCGGGCGTGACCCTGATCTCGCCGCCGCCGCACCACGACATCTACTCGATTGAAGACTTGTCGCAGCTGATTTTCGACCTGAAACAAGTCAACCCGAAGGCCCTGGTCTCGGTGAAACTGGTAGCAGAAGCCGGCGTGGGCACCATCGCCGCTGGCGTGGCCAAGGCCTATGCCGACCTGATCACCATCTCCGGCTACGACGGCGGCACCGGCGCTTCGCCGCTGACCTCGATCAAGTACGCCGGTGCACCGTGGGAACTGGGCCTGGCTGAAACCCACCAGACCCTGCGCGGCAACGACCTGCGCGGCAAGGTCCGGGTGCAGACCGACGGCGGCCTGAAAACCGGCCTCGACGTGATCAAGGCCGCAATCCTCGGCGCCGAAAGCTTCGGCTTCGGTACTGCGCCAATGATCGCCCTGGGCTGCAAATACCTGCGCATCTGCCACTTGAACAACTGCGCCACCGGCGTGGCCACTCAGAACGAGAAGCTGCGCAAGGATCACTACATCGGCACCGTCGACATGGTGGTGAACTTCTTCACCTACGTCGCCGAAGAAACCCGTGAGTGGCTGGCCAAGCTGGGCGTACGTTCGCTGGAAGAGCTGATCGGCCGTACCGATCTGCTGGAAATCCTGCAGGGCCAGACCGCCAAGCAGCATCACCTGGACCTGACGCCGCTGTTGGGCAGCGATCACATCCCGGCCGACAAACCGCAGTTCTGCGGCGTCGAGCGCAACCCGCCGTTCGACAAAGGCCTGCTGGCCGAGAAGATGGTGGAAATCGCTGGCTCGTCGATCAATGACGCCAGCGGTGGCGACTTCGAACTGGATATCTGCAACTGCGACCGTTCCATCGGCGCCCGCATCTCCGGCGAAATCGCGCGCAAGCACGGCAACCAAGGCATGGCGAAAGCGCCGATCACCTTCCGCTTCAAAGGCACTGCGGGCCAGAGCTTTGGCGTGTGGAACGCCGGTGGCCTGCACATGTACCTGGAAGGCGACGCCAACGACTACGTGGGCAAGGGCATGACCGGCGGCAAGCTGGTGATCGTTCCGCCTAAAGGTAGCGTCTACAAGACCCAGGACAGTGCCATCATCGGCAACACCTGCTTGTACGGCGCCACCGGTGGCAAGCTGTTCGCCGCCGGTACTGCCGGTGAGCGTTTCGCCGTGCGCAACTCCGGTGCCCACACCGTGGTGGAAGGCACTGGCGATCACTGCTGTGAGTACATGACCGGGGGCTTTGTCGCGGTACTGGGCAAGACCGGTTACAACTTCGGTTCGGGCATGACCGGCGGTTTCGCCTACGTGCTCGACCAGGACAACACCTTCGTCGACAAGGTCAACCACGAGTTGGTCGAGATCCAGCGGATCAGCGGCGAAGCCATGGAGTCCTACCGGAACCACTTGCAGCACGTGCTGGACGAGTACGTCGAGGAGACCGGCAGCGAATGGGGTCGTAACCTCGCCGAAAACCTCGATGATTACCTGCGTCGTTTCTGGCTGGTCAAGCCCAAGGCTGCCAACCTGAAATCGTTGCTTTCCAGCATCCGTGCCAACCCGCAGTGATATGCGCCTGAAGAGTTTGATGAGGTTTTAACATGGCTGAACGTCTGAATAACGACTTCCAGTTCATCGATGTCGGGCGCAAAGATCCGAAGAAGAAACTGTTGCGTCAACGCAAGAAAGAGTTCGTGGAAATCTACGAACCCTTTAAACCCCAGCACTCGGCCGACCAGGCCCACCGCTGCCTGGGTTGCGGTAACCCGTATTGCGAGTGGAAGTGCCCGGTGCACAACTTCATTCCCAACTGGCTCAAGCTGGTGGCCGAGGGCAACATCCTCGCCGCCGCCGAGCTGTCGCACCAGACCAACACCCTGCCGGAAGTGTGCGGCCGGGTGTGCCCGCAAGACCGTCTGTGCGAGGGTGCGTGCACCCTTAACGACGGCTTCGGCGCGGTGACCATCGGCTCGGTGGAGAAGTACATCACCGACACCGCGTTCGCCATGGGCTGGCGCCCGGACATGTCCAAGGTCAAGCCGACCGGCAAGCGCGTCGCCATCATCGGCGCCGGCCCTGCCGGCCTCGGTTGTGCCGACGTATTGGTGCGTGGCGGCGTAACCCCGGTGGTGTTCGACAAGAACCCGGAAATCGGCGGCCTGCTGACCTTCGGCATCCCCGAGTTCAAGCTGGAAAAAACCGTCCTGAGCCACCGTCGTGAAGTGTTCACCGGCATGGGTATCGAGTTCCGTCTCAATACCGAAATCGGCAAAGACATCACCATGGAGCAACTGCTCGAAGAATACGATGCCGTGTTCATGGGCATGGGCACCTACACCTACATGAAGGGCGGCTTTGCCGGTGAGGACCTGCCAGGCGTTTACGACGCGTTGGACTTCCTGATCGCCAACGTCAATCGCAACCTGGGCTTTGAAAAGTCGCCGGAAGATTTCGTCGACATGAAAGGCAAGAAGGTCGTGGTGCTCGGCGGTGGCGACACCGCGATGGACTGCAACCGTACGTCGATCCGCCAGGGCGCCAAGTCGGTGACCTGTGCTTATCGCCGTGACGAAGCCAACATGCCCGGCTCGCGCAAAGAGGTGAAGAACGCCAAGGAAGAAGGCGTGAAGTTCCTCTACAACCGCCAACCGATTGCGATTGTTGGTGAAGATCGCGTTGAAGGCGTGAAGGTGGTCGAGACCCGTCTCGGCGAACCGGACGCCCGTGGCCGTCGCAGCCCTGAGCCGATCCCGGGCTCCGAAGAAATCATCCCGGCCGACGCCGTGGTCATTGCCTTCGGTTTCCGTCCAAGCCCGGCGCCGTGGTTCGAACAGTTCCAGATCCAGACCGACAGCCAGGGCCGCGTCGTCGCCCCGGAACAAGGCCAGTACAAGCACCAGACCAGCAACCCGAAGATCTTCGCCGGTGGCGACATGGTGCGCGGTTCTGACCTGGTGGTGACCGCGATCTTCGAAGGCCGCAATGCTGCCGAAGGGATCCTGGATTACCTGCAAGTCTGACCCTGGGTTGAAATGAGCTCAAAATGTGGGAGCTGGCTTGCCTGCGATAGCGGTGTAACAGTCACAGGATGTCTCGACTGAACCACCGCTATCGCGGGCAAGCCCGCTCCCACATTTGGTTTCAGCGTGTTCAAGACATTGCTTCAAATCAACCCGATAGACAAAAGGCACGGCGCACTCCGTGCCTTTTGCGTCTGGCTCTGAGAAAATGCCCGCACTTTTTTTGCGGATGCCGACATGACTGCCCTCAAGAACGACCGTTTCCTTCGTGCCCTGCTCAAGCAACCCGTGGACGTCACCCCTGTGTGGATGATGCGCCAGGCCGGTCGCTACCTGCCGGAATACCGCGCCAGCCGCGCCAACGCCGGCGACTTCATGAGCCTGTGCATGAACCCGGAGTTCGCCTGCGAAGTCACGATGCAGCCGCTGGACCGCTACCCACAACTGGACGCGGCCATCCTCTTCTCCGACATCCTCACCATTCCTGATGCCATGGGCCAAGGCCTGTACTTCGAAACCGGCGAAGGCCCGCGTTTCAAGAAAGTCGTCAGCACCCTGGCCGACATCGAAGCCCTGCCGATCCCTGATCCGCACAAAGACCTCGGCTACGTGATGGACGCCGTCAGCACCATCCGCCGCGAGCTGAATGGCCGTGTGCCGCTGATCGGCTTCTCCGGCAGCCCATGGACCCTGGCCACCTACATGGTCGAAGGCGGCTCGTCGAAAGACTTCCGCAAGACCAAGGCCATGCTCTACGACAACCCGCAAGCCATGCACCTGCTGCTGGACAAGCTGGCGCAGTCGGTCACTTCCTATCTCAACGCGCAGATCATGGCCGGCGCGCAAGCCGTGCAGATCTTCGACACCTGGGGCGGCAACCTGTCGTCGGCGGCGTACCAGGAGTTCTCCCTGGCCTACATGCGCAAGATCGTCAGCGGCCTGATCCGCGAACACGAAGGTCGCAAAGTGCCGGTGATCATGTTCACCAAGGGCGGCGGCCTGTGGCTGGAAAGCATCGCCGACGCCGGCGCCGATGCACTCGGCCTGGACTGGACCTGCGACCTCGGCGAAGCCCGTCAGCGCGTGGGCAACCGCGTCGCGCTGCAAGGCAACATGGACCCGACCGTGCTGTACGCCAAGCCGGAAGCGATCCGCACCGAAGTCGGGCGCATCCTCGCCCGCTACGGCAAGGGCAGTGGGCACGTGTTCAACCTGGGGCATGGCATCACGCCGGAAGTGAACCCGGAGCATGCCGGTGCGTTCCTGCGGGCGGTGCATGAGTTGTCCGCGCAGTATCACGAGTGATCGCTGCCCAATAAAGACGCCCGGTTTATGCCGGGCGTTTTTGTTTGAGGTCAGCGGACGTAAGGTGCTTGTAATGTCCGCTATTACGGACATAACATGCGATATGCATCTTAAAAGTCCGTTATGGGTGACATCATGTTGCTGATTAACCCGCCTGATTTGGGCGACAGGATACGACAACTGCGCCGTGCCAAAGGCTATAGCCAAGCGCAACTGGCGGATCGGGCCAAGTGCAACCGCAAGACCATCATGGATCTTGAAGCGGGTGAAAATGTCGCGATGTATACGGTGTTCAGGGTGATTTCTGCCTTGGGAATGGCATTGGAAGTTGTCGATAAACGCATTGATCTCAAATCCCTGGCGGATCTGGTGGAGCACGATGAGTAGAGTCAAATTGCTCAACGTCGTCACCCCCAAAGGGCATTCAGGCGAGCTATCCAAGGGCTCGCAGTTCGCGTTTTCCTATTCGTCAGCTGATGCCGAGCGAGAGGCATCGCTGGTCATGCCCTATGACCCGACACCTTCAGTCAGCAATGTATTGCATCCAATTTTCGATATGAACGTACCAGAAGGTTTTCTGGCCGATCAGATCAAGCGACGCATGGCCAAACATATGCAGGTGGATGAAATGCGCCTGTTGTCGGTGATCGGTGGGAACCAGATTGGTCGGCTGACGTACCAGAATCCTGCCGAGGTATCAGTTCCCGTAACTGCTCAGGTGGGGCTCCAGCAAATACTGTCAGCCGATAGCTCCCAGGGCGTCTTCGAGTTTCTGGTGGAGACCTATTTCGAGTCGGGTATATCCGGCGTGCAGCCCAAGGTGCTGGTGCCTGATCTGGACAAGCTGGCCGGCAACCGCAAAACCATGCTCAGTTCTGACCTGATCGTGAAATCTGGCGCCGATGAGTACGCTCACTTGGCACAGAACGAGTTCCTTTGCATGGAAGCTGCCCGCATGGCGGGCATGGAGACACCGCCTTTCTGGTTGTCCGAAGGGGGGGATCTGTTTGTCATGGAGCGCTTTGACCTTACTCCCTCGGGGCGGCTTGGTTTTGAAGACATGGCCGTGCTGTTGGGGCTCAACAAAGACCCCCATGACAACTACAAGTATTCCCAGAGCTACGAAACCCTCGCTGCGGTGATCAATCATGTCTGTGCGCAAGGTGAACCGCTACGTGAGCTTGAGCGGTTTTTTTCATCGGTTTGCTTGTCGGTCATGGTGCGCAACGGTGACGCACACCTGAAAAACTTTGGTGTGATCTACACCCACCCGGGTGCCCGTGAGACGGTGCAGATAGCGCCTGTATTCGATGTCACGACGACCACGGTGTATGAGAACTACAACCCCAAGTCTGGCCGTTCATTGGTTGACCGCACCCTGGCAATCAAGATGAACAAGGTGAAGGCTTATCCAGATCGCCAGCAACTGATGGAATTTGGTCGTAAGTACTGCGCGGTGGAGAAGCCTGGGATGATCATCGAGCGAATTGCCGAGGCGATGTCCGAGGCGCTCATTGCGCATCAGGCGCGCATCGACGTCGAGTTGTTTTCGGCGATGCAGGCCGAGTGGGATGGGGGACGTGCAATGGCGCTCCATGACTCGGTCAGTACTGGAATGAAGCGTAAGCCTGTTGCGAAAAAACCGCGGTGAAGCGGTTTTTTCTAACACGAAGTCATGTCGCTGTTTGCCCCAACGGCGGCAACTTCGCCAACTTCAACGCCACCAGCAACGCCCCAATCAACAACGCCACGATAAACCCACCAATCCCGTTCCACTCGGCGTAATGCCAGAAGAACCCGCCCGCCGTCCCCGCCACACTCGACCCCGCGTAGTAGCAGAACAGATACAACGACGACGCCTGCCCCTTGGCCTTCAGCGCGCGGCGGCCAATCCAGCTGCTGGCCACCGAGTGCGCGCCGAAGAAGCCGAAGGTGAAAATCAGCATGCCCGGCACCACCAGCCACAGCGGGGTGAACAGGGTCAGGGCGATGCCGGCGAGCATCAACACGATGGTGGCCCACAGCACGCGGCGGCGGCCGAGGCGGTCGGCGAGGGAGCCGATTTTCGCCGAGCTGTAGATGCCCGAGAGGTACACCAGTGACAGCAGGCCGACCACGGCCTGGCTGAGGTCATACGGATCGCCCAGCAGGCGATAGCCGATGTAGTTGAACATCGTCACGAACGCGCCCATCAGCAGGAAGGCTTCGAGGAACAGCCACGGCAGGCCGGCGTCTTTGAAGTGCATGACAAACCCATCCAGCAGGCTGCGCGGCTTGAGGCTGCTGGCGCGGAAGTTGCGCGATTCGGGGAGGATTTTCCAGAACACCGTGGCGGCGATCAGCGCCAGGGCGCCGATGATCAATGTGGCGGTGTGCCAACTGACGAAGTCGATCAGCACGCCCATGATCAAGCGCCCGCTCATGCCGCCAATCGCGTTGCCGCCGATGTACAAGCCCATGGCCAGGCCGATGTGTTGCGGGTGGATTTCTTCGCTCAAGTAGGTCATCGCTACGGCGGCCAAGCCGCTCAATGACAAGCCCACCAACGCGCGCATCAGCAAAATCCCTTCCCACGTCGGCATCAAGCCACTGGCGATGGTCGCCAGCGCGGCGCAGAACAGGGCTGACACCATGACCGGCTTGCGTCCCAAGCGGTCGGAAATCGGCCCGGTGATCAGCAGGCCACAGGCGAGCATTGCGGTGGCGACCGACAAGATCAGGCTGCTTTGCGCCGCATTGATGGAAAACTCGTGGGACAGCGCCGGCATCATCGGCTGCACGCAATACAGCAGGGCAAAGGTGGCAAAACCGCCGGAGAACAGCGCCAGCACCGTGCGCATAAACATCGGCGTGCCTTTTTCGATGTAGGCGTCATTGAGCTGGGCCACCACCTCATCCAGGGCAGTGGGCGGGACTTCTTGAGCGAGTGGAGCGACAGCAGAATTCACGTGGACCTCGGGGAGGGAAAGCGTGCCAGGACCGGCCATGCAAAAAAGAATATAGCTGGCTAATGATTCTTTCCAATATATTGTTCGACCTGTTTGAGAGCTTTTACGACCTAATGAGGACGGTATGGAATTACGACATCTGCGGTACTTCATCGCCGTCGCCGAAGAACTGCATTTCGGCCGCGCCGCGCAGGTGCTGGGCATCTCGCAACCGCCGCTGAGCCAGCAGATCCAGGCGCTGGAGCAGCAGGTGGGCGCGCGGTTGTTCGAGCGTACCAATCGTCGGGTCGAGCTGAGTGAGGCGGGGCGCTTGTTCCTGCATGAGGCGCGGTTGGTGCTGGCCCAGGTCGACAAGGCGGCGGATGTGGCACGCCGCGCGCAGTTGGGCGAGCTGGGGGAACTGAAGATCGGCTTCACCTCGTCGGCGCCGTTCAACGCCAGCATTCCCCAGGCGATCTTTGCGTTCCGCCAGGCGTTCCCGGCGGTGCACCTCAACTTGCAGGAGATGAGCAGCACCGAAGTCGCGGAATCGCTGGTGGACGAGTCGATCCAGGTCGGCCTGATGCGGCCGTTGCCGCTGCCGGATTCCTTGAGCGTGATCGAGTTGATGCGCGAACCGCTGGTGGCCGTGTTGAACGCTGGCCACCCGTTGGTGGACGGCAGTGAGCGCGGTCTGCACCTGGCACAGTTGGCGGAAGAACCGTTCGTGTTTTTCCCGCGCAGCTACGGCAGCGGTCTCTATGCGCAGCTGATCAACCTGGCCCGTGACGCCGGCTTCAGCCCGCACTTCGCCCAGGAGGCGGGAGAGGCGATGACCATCATCGGCCTGGTGGCAGCGGGATTGGGCGTGTCGGTGCTGCCGGCTTCTTACCAGCGGATTCGTATTGATGGCGTGGTCTATCGCACGTTGCTGGATGAGGAAGCAGTGACGGCGGTGTGGCTGGTGCAGCGCAAGGGCGTGCAGACGCCAATGGCAGAGGGGTTTGTGGAGTTGTTGACGCGCAAGGCCACTGTGTAGGCACGGTCACATATCAGGTAACGCAACCGGCTTAGTGATTCGCCGGAAAGTTGCGCAGAATCGCTTTTTCTCAAGCGAGTGATATGGATGGCACTTTTCTACCAGCCCAAGGAGGGCAGCGTGTTGATTTGTGATTTTCGAGGCTATGAAGTCCCGGAAATCATCAAGATCCGGCCTGTCATTGTGATCCGCAAACATCGCACCAATAGGCTGCTGGTGACGGTGGTGCCCTTGAGCACTACCGCACCAGAGACGGTTCTGGAGCATCATTTACAACTCGACAGTCACCTTCAGGGAGCGAGTCCGATCTGCTGGGCAAAATGCGACATCGTGGCGACCGTCAGTCTAGGTCGGCTTGACCGAATAAAGAGCAAGGATCGGCATGGCAAACGAACTTACAAAATCGCAGAGCTCACCACTGAGCAGTTTCACGCGATAAAAGCAGCGGTGCGCTGTGCGCTTGGCTTGCGATGAGCTTGGCGATGGACGAGCGGCTTTTTGCCAGCGATTGCAGGCGAGCTGTTTTCAGGCATACTGCCCACGTTCCCGAAAGGGGCTTGTGAGACTCTGAGGATCCTGGACAACCAGCCATCGCAGAGCCAGGCAGGACGCGGCGATGACAAGCCAACCTGTTTGTGAAGAGGGCGCCGAGAGGCGCCCTTTGTCGTTTCTGGAGAAACCACAACCTCAGCTTTACTTGGTCGTGCCCGTCTGCTCAAACAACTGCGCCGCCGAGCCGGCCTCGTTCACGCCATTGCTGCGCAACCCGGCCATGATGTCGCTGTCCAGGTTGTTCACCCAACGGTTGTAGTTGCGATGGATCTTGCCGTCCTTGTAGCCCAGGTCGCGGCTGTCGCGGTAGGTGATGGCGTAGCTGTTGCGGGTGTAGCGGATGTCGATGGCGGCGTAATACTGGTTGCGAATGGTGATTTCGGCCTGCACCAGTTGCGGGCTCAGGCGCTGCACGGTCCACTCGCGTTTTTGCAGGGCGGTGACAATCACCGTCTTCATTTTTTCTTCGCTGATCTGGATGTCGGCCGGCAGTTCGTGCTGGGTGTTGAGCACGGGCTTGTTGGTGCAGCCAGCGGTGGTCAGCAGGGCCAGGGTGATCAGGGTGGCGCGTAACAAGGAAGACATTCCGTATTCTCCAATCGATTAAAAAGTCAGGACCAGCGGCGGAAGATCAGCGACGTGTTGACGCCGCCAAAGGCAAAGTTGTTGTTCATCACGTAGTCGTGGTGCATCTCGCGGAACTCACCTTGCAGGTAATCCAGCTCGCCGCATTGCGGGTCGACGGCGTCCAGGTTGAAGGTGTGCACATACTGGTTGCGGTTCATCATCTCGATGCTGAACCACGACTCCAGCGCGCCGCACGCACCCAAGGTGTGGCCGAGGAAACTCTTCTGCGAACTGATGGGCATGCGGCTGCCGAACAGGGCGTGGGTGGCCAGGGTCTCGGCGACGTCGCCTTGATCGGTGGCGGTGCCATGGCCGTTGACGTAGCCGATGGCGGACGGCTCCAGGCCGGCGTCTTCCAGCGCCAGCTCCATGGCGCGGCGCATGGTTTTCTGTTCCGGGCGCGTGGTGTGCTGGCCGTCGGCGTTGCTGCCGAAGCCGACCAGTTCCGCGTGGATATGCGCACCGCGTGCCAGCGCATGTTCCAGTTCTTCGAGCACCAGCATGCCGCCGCCTTCACCGATCACCAGGCCATCGCGGCCGCTGTCGTAGGGCCGTGGGCTGGTCTGCGGCGCGTCATTCTTCAGGCTGGTGGCGTAGAGCGCATCGAACACCATGGCCTCGGTGGGGCACAGCTCTTCGGCGCCGCCAGCGAGCATCAACGGCAGGCGGCCGAACTTGATCGCCTCATAGGCATAACCGATGCCCTGGCTGCCGCTGGTGCAGGCGCTGGACGTGGGGATCAGCCGCCCGGTCAGGCCAAAGAAGATGCTGATATTCGCCGCCGTGGTGTGGGGCATCATGCGCACATAGGAGTTGGCATTCAGCCCCTCGGCCACCGAGTTCAGCAGCATATTGCCGAACGCCTTGATCTCGTCGGTGCTGCCGGTGGACGAGCCACAGGCCACGCCCATGCGCCCGTCCTTGATCGACTCGTCACCCAGCAAGCCGGCGTCCTGCAACGCCTGCTCCGCCGCCCAAACGGCCAGGCGCGAGACGCGGCCCATGCTGCGCAGTTGCTTGCGCGTCCAATGGGCTGGCACGACAAAATCGTCAATCGGCCCGGCCAGGCGCGTATTCAATTCGGTGAAGCGGTCCCACTCGTCCATGCGCCGGATACCGCTGCGGTTGGCGCGGAAGTTGGCCGAGATGGTGGCCCAATCGCCGCCCAGGGAGGTCATGCCGGCCATGCCGGTGACGACGACGCGTTTCATCAGCACAGGCCTCCATTCACGGCCAGGACCTGGCGGGTGATATAGCCGGCTTCGGCCGACATCAGGAAATTCACCGCGCCGGCCACCTCTTCCGGGCTGCCCATGCGTTGCGCCGGGATCATCTTCATCAGCTCTTCCACCGGTACGTTTTCATCCAGCATCGCCGTGTCGATCAAGCCCGGCGCGACGCAGTTGACGGTGATCTTGCGCTTGCCCAGTTCAATCGCCAAGGCTTTGGCTGCGCCGATCAAACCGGCTTTCGACGCGCTGTAGTTGACTTGCCCACGGTTGCCGATCAACCCCGACACCGACGTGATGCACACGATACGCCCCGCCGCACGGCGCCGAATCATTGGCATCATCACCGGGTGCAGTACGTTGTAGAAACCGTCCAGGTTGGTGCGCATCACCACGTCCCAATCGTCTTCGGACAATGCCGGAAACGCGCCGTCGCGGGTCAGGCCGGCATTGAGCACCACGCCGTAATAGGCGCCATGCTGCTCAACATCCGCTTCGAGGATTTCCTTGCACACAGCCCGGTCCGCCACATCGAATTGCAGCACCCGCGCCTTGCGGCCCAACGCTTCGATTTCGACCTGCACCGCGTCGGCTTCGGCCCGCCCGCTGCGGCAGTGCAGCACGAGGTCATGCCCGGCCTGGGCCAGGCGCAGGGCGATGGCGCGGCCGATGCCACGGCTGGAGCCGGTGACCAGTACGGATTCAGTCATGGCGTTACGTCCTTCGATTCATCTAAATAGGTGGCCGCCTGGGGCGGTCGGAATACGTTCAAGCGCGCACTGGCCTGGATGCCCTCACCGGTGAGGTGGCATTCGAACACACCCATGCCGTTGTCGTCTTCCAGGGAGCGCAGGCCGTGGATGGTCAGCTCGGCGCCGGCCGGGAAGTGCTCCACGTTGCACTCGAATTTACGTGTGCCCAACAGGAAGCCCAGTTCCACGGCTTCGCCTTTGTGGCGCGCGCGGCAACCGGCGTAGGCGGCGACGCTTTGCGCCATCAACTCAATGCCGACCCACGCCGGCAGGCTGCCGTCGGGGCGGTTGAACAGGCCGCCGGGGGTGACGGTGACGCGGGTGCGAATCTGCTCTTCATCGTACGACAGCACCTGGTCGATCAGGATCATGTCGCCGGCATGGGGCAGTAGTTCGGCGAGTGGCCAAGGGGTCATGGGGCCTCTCCGATAATCAGGCTGACGTTGTTGCCGCCGAAGGCAAACGAGTTGCTCATCAGGCAGCGTTTTTCCAGGGTGTCGCCCAGCCGTGCCCAGTGCAAGGCCGGCAGCGCCGGGTCGGCCACGCCGTCCCAGACGTGCGGCGGCAGTCGGCCGTGGCGCAGGCTCAGCCAGCAGAACGCCGCTTCCAGCGCGCCTGCCGCACCAAGGGTGTGGCCGCTCATGGGTTTGGTCGATGAGCAGGCCACGCCGTGCGGGAACAGGTTGGCGACGGCCAGGCTTTCCATGGCGTCGTTGTGCTGGGTGGCGGTGCCGTGCAGGTTCAGGTAACCGATCTGCTCGGGCTGCAATTTCGCGCTGGCCAACGCTTTGCGCATCGACTGCAACGCGCCTTTGCCGCTGGGCTCGGGCGCGGAGATATGGTGCGCATCGCAACTGGCGCCGCTGCCCAGCAGGGCGATGGGCGCCGGCTCCTTGCTCATCACAAACAGCACCGCCGCTTCACCGATATTGATGCCGTTGCGGTTCACCGAGAACGGGTTGCAGCGCTCGTTCGATACCGCTTCCAGCGAGCTGAAGCCGTTGAGCGTGAGCTTGCACAAACTGTCCACGCCACCGCAGATCACCGCATCGCACACGCCCAGGTCCAGCAGGCGCTGGGCACTCATCAGCGCGCGGGCACTGGAGGTGCAGGCGGTGGAAATCACATAGGCCGGCCCGCTCAGTTGCAGCCAGTCGGCGAGGAAGTTCGCCGGCGCGCTGAGTTCCTGCTGCTGGTAGTCGTAGTCGCCGGGGAACTGGTTTTCCCGCAGGAAATGGGCGATGCCACGGCTGGCCTCATCGATCCCCGAAGTGCTGGTGCCGAGCACAACGCCGACCCGCGACGCGCCGTAGGTGTGGATTGCCTGGCGAATCTCGCCCTCGATCTGCAACGCCGCTTCCAGCAGCAGCTGGTTATTGCGGCTGCTCTGCTGGCCGAGTTCCGCGGGGATGGTCGCCAGCTCGCCGTGTACAGCGCCAACCGGCAACACACGCTGCGGCACCCAGCCGCTTTCGGCGGCCATGCCCGAGCAGTCGCCGGCAAACAGGCTGCGGCTGACCTCGGCCTGGCCACGGCCGAGGGCGCAGATCACGCCGAGGGCGTTGAGATAGGCCGTCATTGCCCGGCTCCAAGCGGCGTGATGCGGTAGCTCAGGGGCTGGCCGCTGATGTTCACGCTAAATACCTCGGACGACTGATACACGATCTGCCAATGGCCCGGCAGGGTGCGCGTCAGGTCCATGGCTTGCGCCGTCGGATACAGGGCGCGCAGGTCTTCGGCCGAGGTCAGCGCAAACAACAGCGCGGCAAACAGCTCGCGTGCCTGGGGATTGGGCGGCAGCAAGCCGTCGGCCTGCCACTGCCCTTCGATCAGCTTTTGCCGGGCCTGGGGAATGCCCAACGGGTCCATCATCGACCAGCGAATGCCGCCGCCTTCGCGCTGGATCACCAGCAGCCAGTCCTGGCTCTGGCCGTCGGCCAGGCGTTGCACGTGCAATTGCAGGGGCAACGCCAGGCTCGGGGTTTTCTCCGGCAACGGTGGCTGGCTGGCGCAGGCGCTCAGCAACAACAGGCAGCCGATCAGCCACACACGCATCATGTGGCCGCGCTCGCCAGCGGCTTGCGTGCCACGCAGTTGACCAGGGTTTCTTCGCGCTGCCCCACTGGCGGCGCCTTGCGCAGGCCCCAGCGTTCCAGCAGGCCGAAATCGCTGGAACGGCTCCACCACAGATACGGGTACGAGACGTTCTGCGGGCCGAATTCAAAGCCCTGTTCGCGGATCATCTCCAGGTATTGCTCGGCGCTTTTCTGCACATGCATCGGGTGGCGAAACAGCCAGCGGATCACCCAGGTGTCGATATAGGCTTCGGTGGACTCGGCAAACAGCAGGTACCCGCCCGGCTTGAGCACGCGGTAGAACTCTTTCAGTGCGCGATGCTGTTCGACCAGGTGGTGGAAGGTCTGGTGGCAGAACAGGATATCGACGCTTTCATCCGGTACATCGAGGGTCGCGCAATCGCTGCCGATCAGTTCCACGGCCATGCCCTGGCGCGCCGCTTCAGCCTGGCTCAGTGTCAGGCTGTGGGGGTCGGCGTCGAGGCCGATCAGGCGCGCGGGGGCAAACACCTGCCGCAGGTATTGGAATGACTTGCCCTGGCCGCAACCGGCGTCGAGCAACACTGGCGCCTCTGGCAGCGGGTCAGTGAACAGGCTGCGCAGGTCGTTGATCGCCACGCGCAACACATGGTGCTGCCAGGTGTGGCTGCGCAAAAACCAGAAGCCGAACTTGGTTTCTTCGACGTAGTTTTTGCTTAAATACTGACTGCTCATACCGGCTCACCCGCACAAATTTCCGACAACATCCGCAAGCGTCGCTTGGGCTCGCTGACAAACGGGTTGCGCTCATCCCACGCGTAGCCGGCGAGGATCGAGCAGATCATCCGGCGGATCTCCGGCGAGCTGTCCGGGTGGTAGATCACATCCTGGAACGTGCCGGCGTACCAGCCTTCGACGTAGCAGCGGAAGGTGTCCACGCCGCGCTTCAACGGCTCGGCAAACTCGGTTTGCCAGTCCACGGTTTCGCCTTTGAGCTGGCGATGCAGCAGGCCGGCGGCCATGCTTGCCGAACGCATGGCGATGGTCACGCCGGATGAGAACACCGGGTCGAGGAATTCTGCCGCATTGCCCAGCAGCGCAAAGCCCGGCCCGTGCAAGGTTGTGACGTTGGCCGAGTAGCCGCCGATGGTACGCGCCGGCGTGTCCCAGACGGCGTTTTGCAGCACGTTGGACAGGCTCGGGGTTTCGTCGATAAACCCGCGCAGGCACGCATCGAGGTCGCCGTCGCGGCCGTCGAAGTGCTCCTTGGCGGCGACCACGCCCACCGAGCAGCGGCCGTTGCTGAACGGGATGCTCCAGAACCAGATGTCACGCTGGGTCGGGTGGGTGGTGATGAGGATCTTGCTGCGGTCGAAACCGGGGTGTTCGATGCGGTCTTCGATATGGGTGAACACCGCCTGGCGCACCGGGAAATCCGACGGCGCCTCCAGGTCCAGCAGGCGCGGCAGCACGCGGCCGTAGCCGCTGGCGTCGAGCACGAACTTGGCCTTGAGGTGGTACTCGCTGCCGTTCTCGCGGCGTACGTGCAGGTAGTGGGTTTCGCCTTTGAAATCGACGCCGACGATGGTTTCGCCGTAGCGGATTTCCACGCCTTGCAGCGCCGCCTGATCGGCCAGCAGCTTGTCGAATTCACCGCGCTGCACCTGGAAGGTGGTCGGCTTGCCGTTGCTGAACGTGTCGCTGAAATCAAACGCGCTGTAGCGCTCGCCCCAGGCGAACGCGGCGCCGGTTTTCACCTGGAAACCGGCGGCCTGCACGGCGTCGAGCATGCCGGCTTCTTCGATAAAGTCGATGCAGTGGGACAGCAGGCTTTCGCCGATCGAGAACCGGGGAAAATGCTGGCGCTCGATAATCAATACATCATGCCCTTTGCGCTTTAACAGCGCGGCGGCGATGGCCCCGGACGGACCGGCACCGATCACCACCACTTGGCGACGTTCCATTTCAACTATGGGCACGAGGGCTCCTTGCCGCATTGGCGATAATCACATTCATAAGGCGTGCTTCTGTTGCCCGGCCCAGGGCGCCAGCATAAAGCTGAATGCCAGGCCGAGGCTGACCGATAAGCCGAAATTACTCACCGCCGGTGTGCTGGACACCGCCAGCAGGCCGAACGACAACCAGGTCGTCAGTGCCGCCAGCAGCGTGCCCAACAGGCTCACAGCCGGGCCGCCGATCTGTTCGCGCATGAGGATCGCGTAATCGACGCTGATGGCCGTGACCAGCAGCAGGCCGAACAGGCTGAACAAGGTCAGCGGCTGGCCCAGCCAACCGAGGCTGGCCAGGCTGCACAGTGCGGCGAGCAACGGCAGGGCGACGATGCGCAGGGCACCGCCAAAGCCGAACGGCAGGATCAGCAACAGCACGATCAGCACGCACGACATCAATTTCAATTCAGCGGCGCTGATCTGCGTGTCGGCGAACACCCGATTCAGGTCGCCGAGGCGATCCACCAGTTGCACCCCGGGCAAGTCCAAGGCCTGCACCCGCAGCAGCGCCGGGTTGTTCAGGCCTTGCAGGCTGACCATCGCCGCCACGCCGTCGTCCACCGGGCCCAGCCACAAGGTGCGCCAGGGTTCGGCCAGCGGGCCTTGCAGCGCGGCGTCGATGTCTTGGGTGGGCAGCGCTTGCAGTTGCGCGACCTCGGCTTGCAGGGCGCTGGCGGGGACGCCGAGATCCAGCAGCGGTTGCCAGTGTTGCGGCAGAGTGTTCAGTGCCTCGCGCAGTTTTTGTTGCTCGGCGGGCAGGCTGACCAGTTGGTTGAGCGCCATGTAGCCCTGGAGCTTGCCCATGTTTACCAGTTGATCGAGGCGCTGGCCCAGGGCGCTTTCCCGTTCCAGCAACTGCTGCTGGTTCTCGGCGCGCACCAGGAAGAACTGGCTGGTGGGTTGGAACCCGGTAATCCGCGCCACGGCTTGTGCTTCTTGCAGCAGTTGCGGCGGCGCGCCGATCCATTGGCGAATATCGTTTTTGCTGTTGAGCTGCCACAGGCCACCGGCGCAAAACAGCAGCAACAGGGCCAGCAGCGCCGCGCTCGGCACGCGCTTGAGCAGCGATTCACGCACCAGCCACAAACATTCAGCGATGCGCAGCGGCCATTGCGCCGGGCGCAGTTCGACGCCCTTGAGCAGCGCCGGCAACAGGCATACGGCCGACAGGTACGCGCCGACCAGGCCGGCCGCCGAGAACACCGCGATTTGCGTCAGCGCCGGGAACGGCGTCCAGGCCAGCGCCAGGTAACCGATGCAACTGGTCGCCAGGCTCAGGCTCAGCCCCGGCAGCGTCAGGCGCAACGCCGGCCAGCTGCGCCAGGGTTGCAGGCTCCAGCTTTTCGACAGGTAGTGCAGCGGGTAATCCACCGCCACGCCGATCAGGCTGGAGCCCAGCACCAGGGTCATCACATGCATATGGCCAAACAGCGCCACACAGGCCACCGCGCCAAACAGCATGCCCACCAGCACCGGCACAAACGCCAGCAACACGCGCCAGCGGCGGAAGGCGAGCAGCAGCAACAACAAGATACCGACGGTGGCGCCGCCGCCAACCCAGGTGATTTCCCGCGTGGCTTGCTGCTGACCGTTGGCCGCATACAGCAGACCGCTGGCGGCGAGCAGTTGCGCGCCTTGCTCGCCGGCCTGGGCACGGCTGGCCTGGAGCAGGTCCGCCACTTGCAGCGGCAGTTTCATGTCGAAGGCATTGCCGGTGGTGCGCGCCCGCAGCAGCACCCAGCTCTTGCCGTCGGCATCGGCGATCAACGCGCCGCTGCCGATATCCAGCTGTACCGAGCCATGTTGCGGCTGGCTGTTCTGGATGCGTCCGGTCAGGCCCAGCCAGTCATCCTGGCTCGGCACCAGGCTGAAGCCGGTGAAGGGGTCGAACAGCGCTTGCACACGCTGCTGGATGAATGCGTCGGGTTGTTCGATCAGTTGCTCGCGGTCCTTGGCCGAGAGCATGGCCAGGCGCCCGCGCAGCAATTGCTCGCGCAGCGCCGGCAAGTCGGCTTGCAGGTTCCACTGGACCTTTTCAAACAGCCCGCTGGCCTGCCAGCGCTCGCCCAATTGTTGCGCCACGGCCACCGCTTGCTGGCGGTCGGCATGCCCGACCAGCACCAGCATTTCGCGGTTCAGCGGCTCTTGCATGCGCTGTTCGGCTTGCAGCTCCAGGGCGTCCGGGGTGTTGCCCGGCACCAGCTCCATCAGGTTCGCCGACAACGGCGCGCCATGGCGCCACTGCCAGCCGGCCAGGGCCAGCACGGCCACCAGCAGGATCAGGAACAGGCGCGGCAACAGACGCTCACTGCGCAAAGTCGTGTCGCTCCGCGTCGCTCAAGGGCAGGGCGGCGGTGCTGTCCTGCATGCGCAGCAGGGTGCTGTCGCCCTGGGTTTCCAGCAGCTCGATTTTTTGCACCAACTCGCCACCGTCGATATTGATCTGGGTGAAGACTTGTTTTAGCAGCAGCGAGCGTGGGATCAGCGTCAGTTTCCAGTCGTTGGCTTCGCCGTTCAATTGCAGCTCGAAGTCACGCTGCAAGCCGCTGCTGTCGCCCTGGAGCACGGCGAGGAACAGGCGATTCTGCTCGGCACCGGCGCTCTTGTTCGGCAGCGGCTGCCAACCCGTGGCGTCACGGCGGGCGATGCCTTGGGCGCTGATGCGATAGTCCTGTTGCAGCGGGATTTTCAGCAGCCACAGCAGGCCGTGGTCCTTGGCGAGGACGAAGGTGCCTTTGCTGACCAGCGGCTGGGGCAGGGCGCGCAGGTGTTTTTCCTGGGTGAAGTTGCCGTGGATCACCGAGGGCTTGGCCAACTGGTCGCTGAGCTGCTGCAAGTCAAAAGCGTGTGCACTGAAACTCAGGAACAACCCGATCAAAAATGTGGGAGCGGGCTTGCTCGCGAAGAGCTTGAAGACGCCGCGCAGTGTCAGGCGGATTGCATTATCGTTGACGACCTTCGCGAGCAAGCCCGCTCCCACAGGGGATTTCATTTCAAGGCTCTCTCTACGGCGTCGGTGAATATCTTGGGGGAGGCCAGTTGCATCTCGCGGCTGGTGACGTCTACCGCGACTTGCACAGTACTCGCACGGGTCAACCGCTCGCCGCTGGCCAGGTCGGTAATCAGATAATTGACCTTCAAACGGTTCTCCCACTCCACCAAGCTCGCGCGCACGTTGATGGTCTGGCCAAACACCGCGCCGCGCACGTAGCGCAGCTGCATGTCGATCACCGGCCAGGCGTAGCCCGATTCGAGCATCTGCGTGTAGTTGTGGCCGAGCTTGTCCAGCAGCGCGCAGCGCGCCACTTCCAGGTACTTCACGTAATGCCCGTGCCAGACGACGTTCATGGTGTCGACGTCAAAAAACGGCACGAGGATCTCGGTGTCGCAGTGCAGCACGCCGGGGCTACGCATGCAGCCTCCAGTGTTGCGCGGCGATGCGTTGCAGGCACAGGCGCAGTTCGCCTTCGAGGGCGCGGTCTTCGATGACTGGCGGGAAGTCTTGCGCCAATTGCTCGTGCATCGCGGCCAAGGCTGGCGGCAACGGGCGTGCATCGGCGGCCTGGGCGCGCAGCCACACGCCTTGGTTGGCGGCGAGCAAGGTGGCGGCGGCGACCTGTTCGGTCAGCTCCAGCACGCGGATCGCATCGCGGGCGGCGATGGTGCCCATGCTCACTTTGTCCTGGTTGTGGCATTCGGTGGAGCGCGAGAACACGCTGGCCGGCATGGTGTTTTTCAGCGCTTCGGCGGTCCAGGCGCTGGTGCCGATCTGCACGGCCTTGAAGCCATGGTTGATCATCGCGCGGTCCGCCGGGGCGCCGGACAGGTTGCTCGGCAGGCCGTGGTTATAGCGCACGTCCACCAGCAGGGCGAGCTGGCGGTCGAGCAGGTCGGCGACGTTGGCCACCAGGGTCTTGAGGCTGTCCATGGCGAAGGCAATGTGGCCGCCGTAGAAGTGGCCGCCGTGGAGCACGCGTTCTTCTTCGGCGTCGATGATCGGGTTGTCGTTGGCGCTGTTCAGTTCGATCTCGATGAACGATCGCAGCCAGTTCAGGCTGTCAGCCAGCACGCCGAGGACGTGGGGCGCGCAGCGCAGCGAGTAGCGGTCCTGCAAGCGATGCAGTGGCGCGGTCGGCGCGTCGATGGCCAGGTCCTTGCGCAGCCACGCGGCGACTTGCATCTGCCCCGGGTGCGGCTTGGCGGCGAACAGGCGCTCGTCGAAGTGTTCCGGGTTGCCTTGCAGCGCCACCACGTTCAGCGCGGTGATGCGCGTGGCCAGTTGCAGCAGGTAGTCGGCGCGGGCGAAGGCCAGGCACGCGAGGCCGGTCATCACGGCGGTGCCGTTCATCAGCGCGAGGGCTTCTTTCGGGCGCAGCACCAGCGGGTCCCAGCCCAGCTCGCGGTGGACGTCGGCGGCCTGGCGGCGTTCGCCACGGAACATCACTTCACGTTCGCCGGACAAGGTCGCGGCCACGTAGGACAGCGGCGTCAGGTCACCGCTGGCGCCCACCGAGCCTTCTTCCGGGATCAGCGGCAGCACGTCGTGTTCAAGGAACGCATGCAGGCGTTCCAGCAGCTCGACGCGCACGCCGGACACGCCGTGGCACAGCGACTGCAAACGGGCGGCCAGCACGGCGCGGGTGGCTTGCGCATCAAGCAACTTGCCCAGGCCGCAACCGTGGAAGGTGTACAGGTGACGCGGCAGCGCTTCGACGTGCTGCAACGGCACGGCCACCACGCAGGAGTCGCCGTAGCCGGTGGTCACGCCGTAGATCACGCCTTCCTTGTCCAGCAGCGAGTCGAGGAACTGCGCGCCCTTGGCGATGCGCTGGCGATACGCGGCATCGCCCTGCAATTGGGTAGGCGCCTGACGGTTGGCCAGGGCCAGCACGTCTTCGATGCGCAAAGCGCGTTCGCCAAAGGTTACCGGCTCAAGATGCGTCGTCATCGGTCTTCCAGAAAGGGTAAAAGTTGAACCATTGTTGGGGCGCTTCCAGGCAGAACTGGCCCAGGCGTGCGGCGTAGCGCGCGGTCCACAGGGCTATGACCTGCTCGCGGGTATTACGTTTCCATTCGATCAAATCGGCGAAAGGCTCGATGGTCAGGCGGTAGCGGTTGTTGTGCTTGAGGCACATCAGCAGGTTCACCGGGCATTTGAGCAAGCCGGCCAGCAGCCACGGGCCTTGGGGGAAGGCAGCGTCGTGGCCGAGGAAGTCCACGCGCACCGTGCGCCCGCCGTGCAGCGGCACGCGGTCGCCGGCGATGGCCAGCCATTCGCCGTCGTCCAGGCGCTGGCTGAGCAGCAGCATGGTGGCCGGGTCCAGCTCGCTGACCTGGATCAGGCGCAAGTGCGTCGCCCCAGCCTCGCCCAGCAGGCGGTTGAATTGTTCGGCGTGCTTGGTGTGCACCAGCACGTTCATGGTCACCTGCTCACCAATCTCGGCGAGGGCGCGGCACACTTCGAGGTTGCCCAGGTGTGCGCCCACCAGCATCTGCCCGCGTTCGCCGCGCAGTTGCCCGCGCAATTGCGCCGGGTCGTTGATCTCGATCTGTTCCAGGCGCAGCTTGCCGTTCCACACGTCAAGCTTGTCGAGCAGGGAGTCGGCGAAGGCCATGAACTGGCCGAACACGCGCTTGTGGGTGGGGCGCAGCTCATCACGCCCGCTCCAGTCGGCCAGGCGCTGCTGGTATTGCCAGGCGCTGTGGCGTGCGGTACGGCCGAACAGGAAGAAGTACAAGACGATGGCGTACAACAGTGGGCTCAGCACGCGGCGACCGAGGACCTTGGCGGCGAACGCGGTGAGTTTCATCAGCAGGAAGCTACCGCGCTCCTCGCGATCGGCCCAGTGCTTGGTGCTGTCGCTCATGCTTGCCACCGTCGCCACAGGATCATCGGCGAGCGCACCAACATGCCGAAGAACAAGCGGGTGTGCATCGCCGAGATGCGCACGTTGTCGCGGAACAGGCGGAAGTGCGACAGGCCGTCCGCCGGGTAATGCACGCGGGTCGGCAGCCAGCGCATCGGCTGGTTGCGCCAGGCCAGGCGCACGAGGATGTCGGAGTCGAAATCCATGCGCGTGCCGATGTAGGCCGAGTCCATCAGCGCCAGCGTGGGGGCCAGCGGGTACACGCGAAAGCCGCACATGGAGTCGCGAATCTGCAGCGACAGGGTGTTGATCCACACCCACACGTGGGTCAGGTAGCGCGCGTACAGGCGGCCTTTGGGCACGCTCTCGTCGTATTCGGGGTAGCCGCAGATGATTGCGCTGGGGTGGGTGCGCGAGGCGTCGAGGAAGGTCTCGACTTCGCGCAGGTCGTGCTGGCCGTCGGCGTCCACTTGCAGGGCGTGGCTGAAACCCAGGCGCGCGGCTTCGCGGAAACCGGCCATGACAGCGCCGCCCTTGCCCTGGTTGTTCGGCAGGGTCAGCAAGGTGACGTTATCCAGGGCTGCCAGTTGCGCCAGCACTGCGGCGCAGGCCGGGCTGCTGCCGTCGTCCACCAGCAGGCAGGGCAGGCCGCTGTCGAGCAGGCTGCGGACTACGGCCGGGACGGCGGCTTCGTGGTTGTAGACCGGGATCAGGGCGCAGGGGTTATGCATCGACGGTCTCCAGCAAAATCCGCCCACTGGAACAGGCCGCGTCGCCATTGCGATAGGCGAAGTACAGCTTGCCGCGTTCTCGGTCGAAGCGCAGGTGCAGTTCAATCCGGTCGCCCGGGCGCACCAGTTGCTGGAACTTGAGCACTTCCATCCCGGCAAAGGTCGCCGGCAAATCGAGCAGTTGCTGGCCGAGGTTGAACGCCCATTCGATCTGCACTACGCCCGGCAACACCGGCGTGACCGGGAAGTGGCCGCTGAAGTAGGCCAGGTCGGGTGGGATGCTCAACTGCAAGGTCCACTCGCCATTGGCTTCGACTTGCTCCAATACTTCTGGCGCCTTTGGCCGTGGTGCCAGCAGCAACGCTTCGACGTGGGCCTGGGGCAGTTTGCCTTGGCTGGTCAGCGGCAATTGGCGCAGTAAGCGCCAACGACGCGGCAACGCCAGGGCTTCGCAGTGTTGGCTCAAGTGCTGGCGCAGGGTTTGGGTCAGCGTGCGACGGCCTTGATTGCGCAGGGCATGCAGGCCCTCGGCGCTCAGCACCACCAGCGCACCGAGTGACGCGCGGTTTTCCTGCACCACGCCCAGGCGCGTTTCGGCGACCCACGGGTGAGCCATCAGCGCCTGTTCAAGCATGGGCAGGGAGATGCGTTTTTCTTCCAGCTTGACGATGCGGTCCAGGCGCCCGAGCAGTTCGAAGCGGCCATCGGCGTGGATACGCGCGGCGTCGGCGGTTTGTTCGATATGCCCGACGGGCAGGTAGGGCGAGGCGATGCGCAGGGCGCCGTCGGCGTCCTGGCTCAGTTCCACGTCGGCGAACGGCTGCCAAGGCTGTGCGCCCTGGCGCCAGGCGATGCCGCCGGTTTCCGAGCTGCCGAGGATTTCCGTCGGCCATTGCTGCAAGCGGTCGTACAGCTCGCCAGCGGCCTCGATGGGCAACGCGCCGCCGGAGGAAAACACCCGCGACACCTGGCTCAGCGCCGGCCAGTCGAGGTTGTCGCCCATGCGCTTGAGCAGCGCCGGGCTGGCGACCCAGGCAAATTGTGGGTGTTCGCGGCTGGCGCGCTGCAAGTCCTCGGGAAAGGCCAGTTGCTTGCGCACAAAGGTGCGTCCGGCGCACAGCGGCCACAACACGCGGAACAGCAGGCCGTAGATATGTTGGGTGGCGACGCTGCCGATGATGCAGGCGCCTTTCAAATCCGAACCCCACAGGGCTTCCAGGGCGTCGACTTCGTTGGCCAGTTGGCGCAGGGTCTTGTCGATGCGCTTGGGCTCGCCGCTGGAGCCGGAGGTGCACAGGCTCAGTTGGCAGGCGTCGAGGTCCAGCGCCGCGGCGCTCAACGGCGCCTCATACAGAGCGTCGAGATCCGCCGCTTCGGTCAACCAGGCGTCGACAGCCGCGTCCCAGCGTTGGCGGGTTTGCGCTTGCAGGTCGGCCGGCAGCAGCACGCTGACCCCGGCGCGCCAGGCACCCAGCAGGGCAATTGCCAAGAGGCCTGCGTCTTCCAGGTGCACGGCGACGCGCTGGATACCGCGCGCGCGCAGCCCCGCCGCCAGGCTGAGGGATTGCTCCCACAGCTGTGCGTGATTCATCGCAGGTTCGGTGGTGACCGGACGCTGTTCCAGCGGCTCAAGCAGCAAGTGCTCAAGTTTCAACCCATTCATACGCGGCCTCGAACCCTTTGTCGTACCAGCCATTCCACGGCAAACAACAGCCCCATCAGCCCGTAGGCGATCAGGCCGTTGTACAACGTCCACCAGCTCAGCGGCGCCCACAAGGTGAGGGCGGCGGCGAGCAGGCCATTACATAAGAAAAACAGGCTCCAGACCACGGTGACCTGGCGCGTATACACAATTGCGTGGGGCGGTAGGTGCGGGTCGGTCATGCGCGCGAGGCGTTCCACCATCGGCGGGCCGTATTTCAGGCTCAGGCCAAACAGCGCCAGCATGAACGCGCTGACCAGGCTCGGGTACCAGCGCAGCAGGTGCGGGTTGTCGAACCAGGCCAGCAGCAGGCAGAACACGATCACCGCCAGTGCCATCCAGCGGCTGCCGGGGCGCCGCGCGCCGGTAAACGCGCGCAACAGCCACAAGCTGCCCAGCAGCAGGCCGAATTGCCACGGGGCAAAATGCTCGGTGCCGTAATACACCGCAAAGGGGTACAGCAGCCCCGCCAACAACAGGCCAAGGCCGATCAGCCGGCTCATGCGGCGGGTTGCACCAGGCGGTACACCGCCTCAACCACGTCGTCCACGGTGCGCACGGCCTTGAACTCCTCGGCAGCGATCTTCTTGCCGGTCTGGCGCTTGATATGGTCGATCAAGTCCACGGCGTCGATGCTGTCGATTTCCAGGTCCTGGTACAAGTTGGCGTCAAGGGTGACGCGTTCCGGCGCCAGTTCAAACAGTTCCACCAGGGCGTCGCGCAAGGTGTTGAAAATATCGTCACGAGTTTGCATGGTACGGTCTCAAGCTGCCTGTCGGGCCGTGACGAACGCCGCAAGGCTGGCCACGTTGGTGAAGTGATTGCGGGTGTCCTTGGCGTCGGCATCGATCTTGATGCCGTACTTTTTCTGGATCGCCAGGCCCAGTTCCAGGGCGTCTACCGAATCCAGGCCCAGGCCTTCGCCGAACAGGGTTTGGTCGCTACCGATATCGTCGACGCTGATGTCCTCAAGGCCCAGGGCCTCGATGATCAGGGTCTTTATGTCGTACTCAAGGCTGTTGCTGTCGCTCATCTTCGGCGAGCTCCTTAATAAAATAGTCATGCAGGTAATCGTTGAGCTTGCGTGAAGCCTGGGGCGCGGGCCCCAGTGTGGCGAACGCCTGTGGTTCTATATCGGCACCCACGCGCAAACTGAAGTGAAAGCGACGTTTGGGGATGCGATACCAGGGCTCGGCCTTGGTCAGTGTGGTGGGGCTGACCTTGATCACCACCGGGGTGACGATTGTCGCACCGCGCAGTGCAATGGCGGCGCCCCCGCGATGAAAGGCGGGCGCAGCGCCGGGTGTGGTGCGGGTGCCCTCGGGGAAGATGATCAGGGTCTGTCCGTCGCGCAGGGCGTCGGCGGCGGCGTCGAGCATGTCGGCGCTGCCGTCATTGCTGATATAGCCGGCGTCGCGCACCGGGCCACGCATGAACGGGTTCTGGAACAGGCTCTGCTTGACCACGCAGTTGGTCTGGCGCATCAGGCCGATGAGGAACACCACGTCGATCAGCGACGGGTGGTTGGCCACGATCATCTGCCCCGGGCGACCGAGCTTTTCCGCGCCTTCGACGCTGTAGGTGAGGATGCCCAGGCGGTACATCAGGCGAATGAAAAACCAGAACAGGCAACTGATGGTGTGGCGCGCACGCCGCTGATGCTGCTTGGCATCCCCCGGCAGGCAACTGAGCAGCGGGAACACCAGCACACGCAGGCCCAGGCCGCCGATGCCAAACACCAGGAAGCTGATGGCCGTGGCGAACAGGCGCCAGTAGTAGGCCTGCCGTGGCTTGTCGGTGGTTACTTGCGTTGCCAGTTCCATACGCGGTTCTTCCAGGCATGTTGGCAGGCGCCCTGCTCGGTGAGCAGGGTGCGCAGCAGGTTCAGGGCGTGGGGCCACTGGGCTTGAGTGGGTTGGACCGTGGCGGTGTGCAGTTCCAGCTGCCACTCGTCGCCCGGCGTCAGCAGCAGGCCGAGGGCGTAGGGGAACGGCACATCTGTGATCCAACTGGCGTAGGCCTCGGGCGGCTGTTCTTCGGTGATCACCAGCAACACGGCCGGGGCGCCTTCGTTGAGCAGCGCGGCGGCTTCCAGCAGGCCGTGCTCCAGGCCATCGCCGGCGGCGGCGAGGGCGGTCATTTCGCTGGTTTCATTGCGCAGGATTGACCACAGGCCAATCACCGCGTTATGCACCGACAGGCTGAACTGGGTCGGCGACAGGGGCTGGTCGTTGGCCAGGTCGCTGAGAATGTCGAGGGTGCGCGGGGTTTCGCCATGCCGGGAGATGAACACCAGCGGCAAATCCTGCAGGCCGTCGGCCAATGGCCAGCCGACACTGAACGCCATGCGTGCCAGGCGGCTCAGGCGGCGGCGCTGCATGGCTGGCAGAAATGACACGTCGGGGCAGGCGTCGCTGGCGGGAAGCACCACTGGGGCCTTGCTCCAGGCCAGCCAGTCTTGCGCGCTGTCGAGCCCTGGAGCCCAGGCGCGCCATTGGGCGATGTTGAAATTGATCACTGAGAGGTTATCCCGCCCCTGCGGGCTTCCATGTGCGGCCGTTGGCCCCGAATACCGGGACAGGGAACAATGGCCGAATGGCGCGCATTATCCCGGTGCTGCGGGCTTCTAGCAAACTTTGGTAATGAATTGTTCAAGGTTGATTACAAATGACTGGTAAAGATTTACAGATTGTCGGCTACCCGGGTTCAGATTGGATTGTCAGATCGTTCTGTTTAATTTGTCGGCGGCAGATGACAGTCAGCGCTTCAATCGCCTGTGATGCTGTAAGTGCATGGATGAACAAGGTAGCTAACAGGCGCTTTTGCCCTCTACACTCGGGCATTCATTGATACACGGAGGTTTTTCCATGCGGCGTGTGGTGTTCAATCAGAAAGGCGGCGTTGGCAAGTCCAGCATTGCCTGCAACCTGGCGGCGGTCAGCGCCAGCGAAGGCTATCGAACCCTGTTGGTGGACCTCGATGCACAAGCCAACTCAACCCAGTACCTCACCGGGCTGACGGGCAACGACATCCCCATGGGGATCGCGGATTTTTTCAAGCAAACCCTGTCTTCCGGGCCGTTTTCGAAGAAGAACAAGGTGGATATCTACGAAACGCCCTTCGACAACCTGCACGTGGTCACCGCCACCGCCGAGCTGGCGGACTTGCAGCCCAAGCTTGAGGCCAAGCACAAGATCAACAAGCTGCGAAAGCTGTTGGACGAGTTGAGCGAAGATTACGACCGGATTTACCTGGACACCCCGCCGGCGTTGAACTTTTACGCGGTTTCGGCGTTGATTGCCGCTGATCGCGTGCTGATCCCCTTCGATTGCGACAGCTTCTCGCGCCAGGCGCTGTACGGCTTGCTGGCTGAGATTGAAGAGTTGAAGGAAGACCACAACGAAGGGCTTGAAGTGGAAGGCATCGTGGTCAACCAGTTCCAGGCCCGCGCGACGCTGCCGCAGCAGATGCTCGACGAGTTGATTGCAGAGGGTTTGCCGGTGCTGCCGGTGTACCTGGCCAGCTCCGTGCGCATGCGCGAGTCGCACCAGGAGAGCAAGCCGCTGATCCACCTGGACCCACGGCACAAGCTGACCCAGCAGTTTGTGGAGTTGCATAACTTGCTGGAAAGCGCCTGATCTCGAATGCCACACCATTCCCCTGTGGGAGCTGGCTTGTCGAATCGTCGCACCGCTGCGATAGCTGTAGTGAATTCAACACTGTCATCGCAGGCAAGCCAGCTCCCACATTTTTTATTGCATTCCAGAACGGGATTTGGATATGTCCTACTGATGCTGTAGGACAGGTCTGGCAATAGGGGTTAAGCCTTGTATCGTTGCCTACGCGTACGCCAGAATCCGCCGGCTTGTGCGTCTGGAGGGGTGTCTCTTAAGGTTCTCGGGCCGCTGAATTCTCAGTGGTCGGGTTTAGTAGCCCAATCAAACGACAGCATGTGCAAGGCTCCAAAATCTTATGGTAGCTGTGCGCAGGGCACCTTCGGGTGCGCCGGTTTTGCTTTCGTTCCCGGTCTACTAACCTGCGTACAGCTGCCGCCCTCGTTTAGTAGCGAATAGGTGGTGGCCCTATCAGAGAACGAAAAGCATGTTATTCACCATAACCCCCAATCTGCCCACCGAAACCCTCGTCCTCAACAGCTACGAAACCTTCTCCTCCGTGCGCACCCTGCTGCTCAACCTGTCCAACGACCTCACCGGCGAACACCGCGACGTGGCCCTGGCGATCCACCAATTAAGCGAGCTAGGTGTACTGCTGGTCGGCCAGATGATGGACCGCGAAGCCCCACTGCCCTAAACCTGCAATGCGATCAATGTGGGAGCTGGCTTGCCTGCGATGGCAGTGTTGAATTCACTACAGCCATCGCAGGCAAGCCAGCTCCCACATTTGACCGAGTTAAACGCCCTGGCTGCGTAACCAGGCCATCAACTGCGGCAACGGAAACGCCCCGCTCTGGCGCGCCACTTCGCGGCCGTTCTTGAACAGGATCAAGCTGGGAATCGAACGAATCCCCAACTGCGCCGACAGCTGCTGATTGGCTTCACTGTCCAGCTTGGCCAGCCGGCACTTGCCCTCCAACTGCCCAGCCGCCTGCTCAAACACCGGGGCGAACGATTTGCAGGGCCCACACCAGTCGGCCCATACATCCACCAGCAACGGCAGGTCGCCCTTGATCTGGCTGGCGTAGTCGCCTTGCTTCAGTTCGAAAGGCTTGCTCAGTAAGACCGGCTGCTTGCAGCGCCCGCATTTGGGCGCGTCACCCAGGCGTTCGCCGGGGATGCGGTTGAGGCCGTTGCAGTGAGGGCAGGGGATGACGAGAGGGTCGGACATGAGGGCTCCTACAGTAATTGAAAGGTTACGACGAACAACTAATCTCCAAATGCTTACCCCAATCCGGCGGCCGCTGCGCGTACTGCTCCATCCCCGGTTGTTCCTCAAACGGCTTGCTCAGTACTTCATGCAGCCGCCGCACTTCACTGTAATCCCCAGACTCGGCGGCGGTGATGGCGTTCTGCGCCAGGTAGTTGCGCAGGATGTACAGTGGGTTCACCGCGTGCATCCGCTCGCGGCGCTGTTCCTGGCTGTAATCGCCATCCCGTTCTACGCGGGCCTTGTACAGGTCGGCCCAGGTATCAAACCCGGCCATGTCGACAAAATCATCACGCAGCTTCGCCACGGCCAGTGCTGCTGATTCATCCCCTAGGCGGCGGAAGAACAAGGTGTAATCCACGCCGCTGTTCTGCATCAGCTTCAGCAGGCGCTCCACCAGCTTCTGGTCATCGTCTTCGGCGGTGGTAAGCCCCAATCGGCGGCGCATCAAGTCCAGGTAATTGGCCTGATACAGCGGCAGGTATAGGCCAAGCGCTTCCTTCAACGCATCCACGCTGATAAACGGCGTCAACGCTTGCGCCAGTGCGCTGAGGTTCCACTGCCCGATTGGCACCTGGTTGCTGAAGGAATAGCGTCCTTCATGATCGGAATGGTTGCAGATGAAGTGCGCGTCAAAATCATCCAGGAATGCAAACGGCCCGAAGTCGAAGGTGATGCCCAGGATCGACATATTGTCGGTGTTCATCACCCCGTGGCAGAAGCCGTAAGCCTGCCATTTGGCGATCAGCTCGGCGTTACGCTCGACGATTTCGCGGAACATCGCCAGGTACGGCTCAGGCTGCTCGCGACATTCAGGGTAGTGGAGATTGAGCACGTGCTCAGCCAACAGCGCCTGCTGCTCGGGTTTTTTGGTGTAGTAGAAATATTCGAAATGCCCGAAGCGGATATGGCTCGGCGCCATGCGCAACACCATCGCGCCGCGTTCCTGTTTCTCACGCCACACCGGGGTGTCGGAGCCGATCACGCACAGGGCACGGCTGCTCGGGATGCCCAGCGCGTGCAGAGCCTCGGACGCGAGGAACTCACGGATTGAAGAGCGCAGCACCGCGCGCCCATCGCCCATGCGCGAGTATGGCGTCTGCCCGGCGCCCTTGAGGTGCAGGTCCCAGTGCTCGCCGGCGGCGTTGTACACCTCGCCCAGCAACAACCCGCGACCATCACCGAGCTGCGGCGTGTAGCCGCCGAACTGATGCCCGGAATAGACCATCGCCCGTGGCTCCGCTTCTGCCCACAGCTTGTGCCCGCCGAACAGCTCGGCGAATACCGGCGTCTCGGCCACGGCCGGGTCGAGGTCGAGCAGAGCCATGGCGGCATTGCTGGCGACCACCAGTCGGGGGGCGTCGAGGGGTTCGGGCAGGACGTGGGTTGAGAACGCGTCGCCCAAGCGTGCGAAGCGGTTGTCGAAGGTCAGTTCGTCGAGGGCTTTCACCGGCCATCTCCAGCAGAATGTCCGAGCATTCTGCTGGGGATAGCGCGGTTAGTCGAGTTTGCTCGGCGGTGGCTCGGTGACGCCGCCGTCGTTGGCGGGCTTGGCCGGGCTGTCGACTTCCACCAGTTTGTATTCCTGGCCGTGGAGGTTCTTGAGGTAGACCTCCATCTGGCGGAACGAAATGTTGATGTGGTGGTTCTTGAACTCGCGGTTGATAAAGCGGTTCACCTCGTCGATCACCGGGTTGCGGTCACCGAGGTCGCGCACGTGCATGCGCAGTTCGTGGTCGAGGGTGCTTTCGCCGAAGTTGAGGAAGTACACGTGGGGTTCGGGTTCTTTGAGGACGCGCGGGTTTTCCCTGGCGGCCTTGAGTAAGAGTTCCTTCACCAGATCCAGGTCAGAGCCGTAGTCCACGCCCAGTTTCAGGGTGACGCGGGTGATGGTGTCGGTCAGCGACCAGTTGATCAGTTGCCCGGTAATGAACGTCTTGTTGGGGACGATAATGTCCTTGCGGTCAAAATCGGTGATCGTCGTCGCGCGGATGCGGATCTTGCTCACCGTACCCGACAGGTTGCCGATGGTGATGGTGTCGCCGATCCGTACCGGGCGTTCGAACAGGATCATGATGCCGGAGATAAAGTTGGCGAAGATCTCCTGCATGCCGAAACCCAACCCCACCGACAGCGCCGCCACCAGCCATTGCAGCTTGTCCCAGCTCACGCCGAGGGTGGACAGCGTCGACACAAAGCCGACGCCGGCAATCACGTAGGACAGCAACGTGGTGGTCGCGTACGCGCTGCCCTGGGCCAGGTCCAGTTTGGAGAGCACCAACACTTCCAGCAAGCCCGGTAGGTTGCGCGCCAGGGCGAAGGTGATGCCGATGATGATCAGGGCGCCGAGCAGGTCGCCGATGCTGATCGGCACCATGCTGATATTGGCTCCCGTGCCGCTGGTGTATTCGTACAGCGTGACGTTATCCAGATACGAAAACACCGAGATCAGGTCCGACCACACCCAGTACAGCGCCGCGATAAAGCCGCCGAGCAAGGCCAGGCGGATCAGGCGCATGGACTGTTCGTTGACCTGCTCGATGTCCAGGGTCGGTTCTTCGATCACTGTTTCGCCGTCACCGGCTTCCTTGGCCGCCTGGCGTTTGGCCAGGGCGCGCGCATAGGCCAGACGCCGTGCGGCAACGCCCAGGCCACGCACGAAGGTGGCTTCGATCACCAGCCAGAACATCAGCAGGTACAGGGTGTTGATCAAGCGGTCGCTGAGCTTGAGTGCGGTGTAGTAGTAGCCAAAACACACGGCGATAAACAGCGCGATGGGCAGGGCGGTGAACAGCACACCGACGGCTTTGCGGAACAGCGAGGCCTTTTCGTGGGCTGGGCTGTGCAGCAACAGGCGGCCCAGCAGCCAGGCCATCAGCGCGTAGCACAGCAGCACCACGCCGATGCCCAGCACGTCGTCGGCCAGCGCTGCCGGTTGATGCTCGGCGATGGCCACCACGGCCACCAGCGCCAGCACCACCAGGCCGAGCTTGCGCACCCAGCCCTGGAGGAATTCGACCTGGGGTTTTTCCCAGCGGAAATGCAACTCGGCCACGCCGCCCGGCGCAAGGATGCGGTAGGCGGTGTAGAACACCATCCATGCCTGGGCGATCTGCAACAGCGCCGCGCCGAGGTTGGCGTTCTGCCCACGGGCGTCGATCTGCAGCGCATAGCCGCACAGCGCCAGGCCCAGGGACACCGGCATCGCCAGCAGGATATTGATCAGGATGGCCTGGGGCGTGTGCCACTGGCTGTCGCGCTTGAAGTGGCCGATGTCCTGGTGGACTTTGTTCAGGCGCTGATACAGGTTTTTACGCCGCCACAGCAGCGCGCCAATCAACAGCAGCAGCGGCAGGAACAGCAGCGGGCGCTGGGTCAAACCGTCGTAAAGCTCGCTGACACTGGACGCCCAGGGCAGGGTGGTGACCTGCTTGCTCAGGTGCGCCGGCACGGTTTCCAGCCACTCGGTGTCCAGCGGCTTGTTGCTGGGGATCCAGAACATCTGCTCGTCGAGCGTCGCGCGCAGCGTGGTGGCGGTGCTCAGCAATTGTTTCTGGTTGAGTTGCAGGGTGATCGATTCATTCAGCAGCGCGCTCAGTTCGCGGCTCAGGCGCTCCAGCAGGTCGCTGCGGGTAATCGCCAGTTCCAGCAAGGTACGGCGCAGTTGTGGGGTGACATCTTCCGGCGCCTGGTTGGCCAGGAGGTTATCCACATAGGTGCTCGGCGAGCTGATCAGCTCCCGTTGCTGGTTGACCTCGAACTGGTACAGGCGAATGTTGGCGATGTCGTCCGCCAGGTCGCGGTCCACGGTGAGGCGCGGCAGGGCCTGTTTCTGTTTATAGAGGATCTTCGACAGCAGCAGGCTGCCCTTGAGCACGTTGATCTGCTCGTCCAGGGCGGCGTCGCTCTGGGTCACGGTGTCCAGTTGCTGCTTGGTTTGCAGGTTCTTCTGGGTCAGGTCGTTGAGGCGGTCGGTGCTTTTGAGCAGGTAGTCGGAGAGCTTCAGGTTGGCCGCGCTTTCGGTGGCCAGGATGCTGCTACCGCCAGCCTTTTGCGCTTCGATGGACTGTTGCGTCACAGTTTGCTGCGATTGCGCCAGGCGTTTCTGGTTGATCAGGGTTTGCAGGTCCTGAATTTCTTGCTCCAGGCGCGCGGTTTTTTCCACCACCAGATCGTGCTGGCTGTTGCCCAGGTCTTGCAACTGGCTGTTGCCGGCCAGTTCCTGGCGGCGCAGGGGGATCAGCGCATTGAGGGCGGCGAGTTCGGCGTTCAGTTGGTTGCGCTGGTCGCTGCTGAGGGTTTTACCGTTGTCCTTGCCGGCCTTGAGGATCGAATTGATCTGCAGGATGCGCGTCTGGCTGCTGCTGATTTCGGTCTGGGCGCGTTCGGGGCGGGTCTGGGCGGCGATAGTCAGGCTATTGGCGTCGGCCAGGTCTTTTTGCAGGTCGCCTTGCTGGGTGGTGCGCTGCACCAGCAATTGCTCCAGCTGCGGCACGGGCAGGCTGGCATAGCGTTGGGCCACCGGGACGACTTTGGTGGCCTTGAGCCGGGTCAGTTCGCGCTGGTTTTCGACGGTCTGGCGCGGCGCGTCTTCGAGCTGGCGCTTGAGGTCCGCCAGGCGCTGCTCGTAATCCTGCTTGTTGCCCAGGTAGGTGAGGGTCTGTTGCAGGATGTTCTGTAACGCCTTCATGTCGGCGTCGGGCAGCTTGCGGTCGGGCAGCTTGTCCAGGGATTGCTGGATAGCGTCGGCGCTGGGCGGGTCGGCCGCGTGGACGGTGCCGACACAAAGGGTCAGGCCCAGCAGGGCAGTGGCGAGGAACGTGCGCAGGATTGGCATAGAGACCGGTCGTGCAAGGTGAAGAATCGGGGCGTTGTCGCCCCGCAGTTTAGAGGAAGAGTCCGGGGCCCGGGCGACTTCCTTCGGGGAATCTGACGCCCACTTTGCCGATCTTGTTCCCGTCCATGACTGCGACGGTCCAGATGGTGTTGTTCCATTCCACCTGGTCGCCGACGATGGGCGCGCCGCCGACTTTCTGGGTGATGAAGTTGCTCAGGGGCATATCCGGGTCGATGCCTTCCAGCTTCAGGCCGTACAGGGCGGAGACCGCGCCCAGTTGGGCGTCGCCTTCCAGTACGAAGTCGCCGAAGAAGCGCAGGTCGAGGCCGCGTTGCGGCGCCTGGCTGAACAGTTTGCCCAGGGCCGGCAGGTTGTGTTCGTGGCCGATCACGCAGAGCAGGTCGCCGACTTCCAGCACCGTACTACCCGACGGATGGAGCAGTTGCTGGCCACGGAACAGCGCGGCGATCCGCGTGCCTTCGGGCATTTTCAGTTCGCGCAGGGCCGCACCGATGCACCATTTTTCGGCGCCGAGGCGGTACACGAACAGCTCCCACTCGCTGGTGACGTGCACTTCCAGGGCCGCACGGGAGATGGGCGCCGGGTCCGGCGGGACGGTCACTTTCAGCAGTTTGGCCACCCACGGCAGGCTGGTGCCTTGTACCAGCAGCGAGACCAGCACGATAAAGAACGCCAGGTTGAAGTACAGCTGCGCATGGGGCAGCCCGGCCATCAGCGGGAACACCGCGAGAATGATCGGCACCGCGCCGCGCAAACCCACCCAGGCAATAAAGCCTTTTTCCCGGCCATGGAACGCCTTGAACGGCAGCAGGCCGACGATCACCGACAGTGGTCGCGCAAACAGGATCATCCACAGCGCCAGGCCCAGGGCCGGCAGGGCAATCGGCAGCAAGTCATGGGGCGTGACCAGCAGGCCCAGCACCAGGAACATGCCGATCTGCGCCAGCCAGGCCATGCCGTCGAGCATATGCAAAATGCCATGACGGCTGCGCACCGGGCGGTTGCCGATCACCAGGCCGCACAGGTACACGGCGAGGAAGCCGCTGCCGTGCAGGGCGTTGGTCACGGCGAACACGAACAGGCCGCCGGCGATCACCAGGATCGGGTACAGGCCGGTGGCCAGGTTGATGCGGTTGACCATTTGCAGCATCAGCCAGCCGCCGCCCAGGCCGACGACGCCGCCGATACCGAATTCGCGCACCAGGTGAGTCAGCAGGCTCCAATGCAGGCCGGTCTGGCCGCTGGCGAGCATGTCGATCAGGGTCACGGTGAGGAACACCGCCATCGGGTCGTTGCTGCCGGATTCGATTTCCAGGGTGGCGGTCACCCGTTCGTTGAGGCCCTTGCCGCCCAGTAGCGAGAACACCGCCGCGGCGTCCGTGGAACCGACGATGGCGCCGATCAGCAAACCCTGGATGATATTCAGGTCAAACAGCCAGGCCGCCGCCATGCCGGTGAGGCCGGTGGTAATCAACACCCCCACCGTGGCCAGCGACAACGCCGGCCAGAGCGCCACGCGGAAACTCGCCACCCGCGTGCGCAAACCGCCGTCGAGCAGGATCACTGCAAGGGCGAGGTTGCCCACCAGGTAGGCGGTCGGGTAGTTGTCAAAGATGATGCCGCCGCCATCGACGCCGGCGACCATGCCCACGGCCAGGATGATCACCAGGATCGGGATGCCCAGGCGGGACGAAAGAGAACTCACCAGAATGCTCGCACTCACCAGCAACGCGCCGATCAAGAACAGGCTGTTGATGGTCGTCGCATTCAAAGGCAGTACTCCATGGGCAAACAAGACGGGGCGCAAACTGACCATGCAGTCTGCGTGCCAGCGATTCTAACCTGTTGAATTGCTGCGCTGTCAAAAGATCGTTCCCACGCTCTGCGTGGGAATGCCTCGTTGGACGCTCTGCGTCCGCTCTGGGGCGTGACGCGGAGCGTCACAGGCCGCATTCCCACGCGGAGCGTGGGAACGATCAGTGTGTCAGTTAGAGGCGGAAACGGCTCACCATCCCATTCAGATCCACCGCCAAGCGCGACAACTCATTGCTCGCCGCACTGGTCTGGCTGGCACCCGTCGCCGATTGCACCGACAGATCGCGGATGTTCACCAGGTTACGGTCCACTTCCCGCGCCACTTGCGCCTGTTCTTCCGCCGCGCTGGCGATCACCAGGTTGCGCTCGTTGATCTCGACAATCGCAGTATTGATGGTGTCCAGCGACAACCCCGCGCCTTTGGCGATGTTCAGCGTCGATTCCGCACGTTCGGTGCTGTTGCGCATCGAATCCACGGCGTGCTCGGTGCCGGCCTGGATGCTGCCGATCATCCGCTCGATCTCGCTGGTGGACTGCTGGGTGCGGTGGGCCAGTGCGCGTACTTCGTCGGCGACCACGGCAAAACCACGCCCGGCTTCACCGGCGCGGGCGGCTTCGATGGCGGCGTTGAGGGCCAGCAAGTTGGTCTGGTCGGCTAGGCCGCGAATCACGTCCAGCACCTTGCCGATATCCCGCGACTCATTGGCCAGGTCGCCAATCAGCGTGGCGGTGGCTTGCACATCGCCGCTCATGCGTTCGATGGCGCTGACGGTCTCTTGCACCAAATCACGGCCGTCACCGGCAGAGGTGGTGGCGTTGCGCGAGGCTTCAGACGTGCTCACCGCATTGCGTGCGACTTCTTCCACGGCGCTGGTCATCTCGTTGACGGCAGTGGCGGCTTGTTCGATCTCGTTGTTTTGCTGGGTCAGGCCACGGGCGCTTTCGTCGGTGACGGCGTTCAGCTCTTCGGCAGCCGAGGCCAGCTGGGTGGCGGAACCGGCGATGCGTTGCAGGGTGTCGCGCAGCTTGTCCTGCATCTTGGCCATGGCGGCCAGCAGACGCCCGGCTTCGTCGTTGCCATCGACCTTGATCGGGCGCGTGAGGTTGCCTTCGGCGACTTCTTCGGCGGCTTCCAGGGCTTGGGAAATCGGCAGGGTGATGCTGCGGGTCAACAGCCAGGCGAACAGCACGGTCAATGCGGTTGCGAGGATCAGCAGGCCGACGACCAGCTTGAAGGCCAGGTCGTATTGGTCCTTGGCTTCTTGGTTGGTGACCAGGGCCATGTTGTTGTTGATATCCAGCAAGCGCGCCAGCACGGCGTTGACCTGCTCGGAGTTACTCAGCAACTCGGTGTTGATCAGCGTGCGCAGGGCGTCGACCTGATTGGCCTGGGACAGGCTCTTCATGCGCGACTCGATCTGGCGGTACTGGCCCAACAGGCTCACATACTCATCGTAGGCGGCGCGTTCTTCACGACTGTCGATCAGCTTTTCATAAATGCTCTGGGCGGCGCGGATCTGCTGGTCGCGCAGCTCGAAGGTGTCCAGGGTCTTTTGCTGCACATCCGGCTCGCGGTTGGTCAGCAGGCGGTATGACAGCACGCGCAGGCGCAGGGTCAGTTGGGTGAACTCGTCGAGGGCGCGAATGCTCGGCACGCTGGACAGGGTGATGTCTTCGGCGGCGCCGCGGATCTTGCTCATCTGGTTCAGGGCGAACACACCGAGAAACAACATGAGTGCGCCGATAAACGCGAAGCCCATAAAGGCGCGCGGCGCGATATTCATATTACGAAGGGACATGCTGGAATCCTGGGGAGAAGCGCGATCCGTGCGGCCATGAGAGGGGGGATGCTTCTCTATCGGTCGTACGACTAAAGTCTAAAGGGGGGCGTGCGTTTTTGTCGCATCCGATGAGCTTCAGGAACCAGATCGGCGAATTGCAGTCACTAAGGCTCGAAAGTGCGGCCCGGCCCTTAACAATCGGGCTGCGCGCCGGGGATAACCCTGGCATCCGAGGTGAATTTTCTTTATCGTCACCGCCCTTTGAAAATGCCCGAGAAATCAAAATGTTAGAAGCATCCCTCAGCCAATTGGAACAACTGGTCAGCGACCTGGTACAGCAAAATCAGGATCTGCTGGGCAGCAACGAATCCCTCAAGGCCGAACTGGCCCGTGCCAAGGATGAGAACGACAGCCTGCAATTGAACCTGATGGAGCAGGAAGAAAAACAAGGCGCGACCGCTGCCCGTATCCAGGCGCTGGTTGAGCGCGTGAGCGCAGGTCCTGTCGGCGCATGAATGAAGGGATAAAGGTCGTTTCGATTCTCGGAGAGGATTACTCGATCAAGGCGCCAGCCGGGGAAGACAAAACCCTGATGCACGCCGTGACCATGCTCAAGGCCTCCCTGGCCACCACCAAGAAGAAGTACCCGACGCTGATCGGGGACAAGTTACTGGTGCTGGCGGCGCTGAACCTGTGCGCCGAGCAGATCGAAATGCAGCAGGCGCACCAAGAGGAACTCGACCGTTACCAAGAGCAAGTCAGCGCCACGGTCGATGTGATTTCTAAGGCGATCGGACAGCCTTAGAACCATTCGTCCTGCATCGCGAGGCACGTATCATCGCGTGTCTCCAGAATCGCCAGTTCATGATGGCAGCCCGGTACTTCCCAGGTCAGGAAGTAGCGGGCGGCCTGGAGCTTGCCTTTATAGAAGGCCGCGTCGGCCGCATTGCCCTTGGCCAGCCCTTCTTCGGCGCGAATCGCTTGTTCCAGCCAGCGCCAGCCAATCACCGTATGCCCAAACACCTTCAAGTACAGTGCCGAGTTCGCCAGGCTGCTGTTGACCTTGCCCTGGGCGAGATCCGTGAGCAGGCCGAGGGTGACGCTTTGCAGGCGGTTGACCAGGTGTTCCAGAGGTTCCCGTAGTGCGGTCAGCGTCGGGTATTCCTGCGCCCGGGCGCCGGTCTCGGCGATCAGTCTGATGAGTTGTTTCAAGCCTGCGCCGCCGTTTTGCGCCAGCTTGCGCCCCAGCAAGTCCAGGGACTGGATGCCGTGGGTGCCTTCATGGATCGGGTTCAGGCGGTTGTCGC
The DNA here is from genome assembly GCF_017316265.1 of Pseudomonas sp. Marseille-Q1929. NCBI lineage: Bacteria > Pseudomonadati > Pseudomonadota > Gammaproteobacteria > Pseudomonadales > Pseudomonadaceae > Pseudomonas > Pseudomonas sp. Marseille-Q1929. Next base: position 108,763 of record NZ_JAFLWU010000005.1, on the reverse strand, counting down.
GGTAGTACTGCTCCACCGGGTATTCGCGGGTGTAGCCGTGGCCGCCGAGGATCTGGATCGCCAGTTCGTTGGCCTTGAGGCAGAACTCCGACGGCCAGGATTTGACGATGGGTGTGAGCAAGTCCAGTAGTTCGTGGGCCTGTTTGCACTCGGCTTCGGTGGCCAGGGTGGTGGTGTCGTCGAACAGGCGCGCGGCGTACAGGCCGAGGTCAAAGGCGCCTTCGACGTAGGCTTTTTGTGTGAGCAGCATGCGTTTTATGTCCGCGTGCTGAATGATTGAAACCGGTGCCGTCGTCGGATCTTTGCTGTCTGGCAGGCGGCCCTGCGGGCGTTCGCGGGCGTATTCCAGCGAATACAGGTAGCCGGCGTAACCCAGCATCACCGCGCCCATGCCCACGCCGATGCGCGCTTCGTTCATCATCTGGAACATGCAACTCAAGCCCTGGTGCGGCTTGCCCACCAGATAGCCGACACAGTTGCCGTTATCGCCGAAGTTCAGTGCCGTAGACGTGGTGCCGCGCCAGCCCATCTTGTGGAACAGCCCGGCCAGCACCACATCGTTGCGCTCCCCCAGGCTGCCGTCGTCGTTGACCAGGAACTTGGGCACGATAAACAGCGAAATGCCCTTCACCCCTGCCGGCGCGTCCGGCAGCTTGGCCAGCACCATGTGCACGATGTTTTCCGACAGCGGGTGGTCGCCGCCGGAGATGAAGATCTTATTGCCCTTGAGTCGATAGGTGCCGTCAGCCGCCGGTTCTGCGCGGGTACGAATATCCGACAGGGACGAACCGGCATGGGGTTCGGTCAGGGCCATGGTGCCGAAGAAGCGCCCGTCGATCATCGGTTGCAGGAAGCGTTGTTTCTGCTCATCGGTGCCGAAGCTCTCAATGAGGTTGGCGGCGCCCATGGTCAGAAACGGGTAGGACGTGGAGGCGGCGTTGGCGGATTGGAAATGCGCGAAACATGCCTGGGAGAGCAGGGTGGGCAACTGCATGCCACCCGCTTCGAAACTGCGCGCGGCGTTGAGGAAGCCGGCTTCGAGGAAGGCATCGACGGCGGGTTTCACTTCCGGGATCAGGATGGCCTTGCCGTCCTCAAAGCGTGGTTCGTTCTCGTCGTTCTTGCGGTTATGGGGGGCGAAGTACTTTTCTGCGATGCTGCGCGCGGTGCTGATGGCCGCGTCGAAAGTTTCCCGATTGTGCTCGGCAAACCGCTCACGCTGGGTCAGGCCCTCGGCATCGAGGACTTCGTACAGCTCGAAAGCCAGATTGCGGGAACTGAGCAGCGTCTCGGACATGGCGGCTTACCTATGTGGGAATAGGGCCGAGTCTAAGTGCGCAAATGGAGGGTGGATAGCAAGATTGATTTGGGTGATGGAACTGCAAAACGCGGACGCAAGAGGGAAGCACGGTCCAAATGTGGGAGCGGGCTTGCTCGCGAATGCAGAGTGTCAGTCACTGAATTATTGACTGACCCACCGCATTCGCGAGCAAGCCCGCTCCCACATTTGTGACCGCGTTGCGCCAGTTAGCCGATGGTCATCAGGCTAGCGTTACCGCCCGCTGCCGCGGTGTTAACGCTCAACGCCCGCTCGATCACCAGGCGCTCCAGCGCAATCGCCGTCTCGCCTTGGGACAAACCATGCACCCCGACAATCGCGCCACTGCGCTGCGCCACTTGCTGGCACACCGCACGCAGTTGGTCGGAATCACCGTGGTGCAGGACCGCATCAAACACCACCTCGTCCTTGGTCCAGTCAGCCACACGCTTGATCTTCGCCTGAATCTCTTTAGGCAGGCGTGGGAACACGGCCTTGGTCAAGTCAGTCTCTGGCCATACCGCCGAACCGCCTACCGCCAGTACGGCGGCCAGTTGGGTCAGCAGGTCGCTTTCCACGTCTGCCAGGCACAATACGTGCTCGCGGGGCAGGATGGCGTAGCTGTTGCGCTCGCCGGTCGGGCCAGCCAGTTGGCGAGTGATACCGCTTTGGGATTGCGCGGCGAACTGGTCGCACAGAGCGCTCAGGTCGCTGAGTTTATGGCTGTCGGCCCAGGTTTTCAGGGCGGTCAGCGGTTGGCTCATGGCGTCACGCAGGCGCAGATCCGGTGCGGCCAGTTTGTCGCCCCGTGCGAAGGATTGCTCGATGGCATCCGTAGGACGAGTCGAGAGCAGGCGGTACAGGTACAACGGACCACCGGCTTTCGGGCCAGTGCCCGACAAGCCTTCGCCGCCGAACGGCTGCACACCGACCACGGCGCCGACGATGTTGCGGTTTACGTAGACGTTACCGGCATGGACGTTGTCGATCACCTTGGCGATGGTCTCGTCGATACGGGTGTGCACGCCCAGGGTCAAGCCGTAGCCCGATGCGTTGATCTGGCCGATGAGTTGGTCGATCTCTTTGCGCTTGTAGCGCACCACGTGCAGCACCGGGCCGAAGATCTCGCGTTGCAGTTCGTCGAAGCTTTCCAGTTCGATCAGGGTCGGCATCACGAAGGTACCGCGCTTGATCTCTTCGCCGTCGGCAATCGCCACCTGGTACACATTGCGGCCTTTGTCGCGCATGGCCTGGATGTGTTTCTCGATGCCGGCCTTGGCTTCGGCGTCGATCACCGGGCCGATGTCCACCGACAGGCGCTCCGGGTTGCCCAGGCGGCATTCCGCCATGGCGCCCTTGAGCATTTCGATGACGCGGTCTGCTGAATCTTCCTGCAAGCACAGTACACGCAGGGCCGAGCAGCGTTGGCCGGCACTGTCGAAGGCCGAGGACACCACGTCGATGACCACTTGTTCGGTCAGCGCAGAAGAGTCGACGATCATCGCGTTCTGCCCGCCGGTTTCGGCGATCAGCGGGATCGGCCGGCCCTGGGCATCCAGGCGCCCGGCGACATTGCGTTGCAGCAGGCGCGCCACTTCGGTGGAACCGGTGAACATCACGCCTTTGACGCGATCATCACCCACCAGGCGGGCACCCACGGTTTCGCCCTGGCCCGGCAGCAATTGCAGCACGCCTTCCGGGATGCCGGCTTCCAGCAGGATGCGCACGGCTTGTGCGGCGACCAGCGGGGTTTGCTCGGCCGGCTTGGCCAGTACCGGGTTGCCGGCGGCCAGCGCAGCGGCAACCTGGCCGCTGAAGATCGCCAGCGGGAAGTTCCACGGGCTGATGCAGACGACTGGGCCTAGGGGGCGGTGAGCGTCGTTGGTGAAATCATTGCGTGCCTGCACCGCGTAGTAGCGCAGGAAGTCCACCGCTTCACGTACTTCGGCGATGGCGTTGGCAAAGGTCTTGCCGGCTTCGCGGGCCAGCAGGCCCATCAGCGGTTGGATCTCGCCTTCCATCAGGTCGGCGGCGCGCTCCAGGATCGCCGCACGTTCGGCGGGCGGGGTGGCCTGCCAGATCGGGCCGGCGTTGATGGCGCATTGGATGGCGTTATCCACGTCTTCGACGGTGGCTTCTTGCACGTGGCCGACCACATCACGCAGGTCGGACGGGTTCAGCACCGGTGCGGCGGGTTGATTGCTGGCAGCGCAACCGAGCATCGGCGCGGCTTTCCAATTGTTGTGGGCCGTTGCCAGTAGGGCGCAGGACAGCGACGCCAGGCGGTGTTCGTTGGCCAGGTCGATACCGGCCGAGTTGGCGCGGTCGCTGCCGTACAGGTCGCGCGGCAATGGAATACGCGGGTGCGGCAGACCGAAGCCGCCTTCCAGCGTGGCCATTTGCTCGATGCTGGCCACTGGATCGGCCACCAGCTCCTGAATCGAGATGGATTGGTCGGCAATACGGTTGACGAACGAGGTGTTGGCGCCGTTTTCCAGCAGGCGACGCACCAGGTAAGCCAGCAGTGTCTCGTGGGTGCCGACCGGAGCGTACACGCGGCACGGACGGTTCAGCTTGCCATCGGAGACCTTGCCTACAACCTGCTCGTACAGCGGTTCACCCATGCCGTGCAGGCATTGGAACTCGTACTGGCCGGGGTAATAGTTCTGACCGGCGATATGGTAAATGGCCGACAGGGTATGGGCGTTGTGCGTGGCGAACTGCGGGTAGATGACTTCCGGTACCGACAGCAGTTTGCGTGCGCAGGCGATGTAGGAAACGTCGGTGTACACCTTGCGGGTGTACACCGGGTAGCCTTCCAGGCCTTCGACCTGGGCGCGCTTGATCTCGCTGTCCCAGTACGCGCCTTTGACCAGGCGGATCATCAGGCGGTGGCGGCTGCGGCGCGCGAGGTCGATGACGTAGTCGATCACATACGGGCAACGCTTCTGGTAAGCCTGGATGACGAAACCGATGCCGTTCCAGCCGGTCAGTTGCGGCTCGAAGCACAGGCGTTCCAGCAGGTCCAGGGACAGTTCCAGGCGGTCGGCTTCTTCGGCGTCGATGTTCAAACCGATGTCGTATTGCTTGGCCAACAGGGTCAGGGACAGCAGGCGCGGGTACAACTCGTCCATCACGCGCTCGTACTGCGCGCGGCTGTAACGCGGGTGCAGGGCCGAGAGCTTGATGGAGATGCCCGGGCCTTCATAAATCCCACGGCCGTGAGAGGCTTTGCCGATGGAGTGAATGGCTTGCTCGTACGAGGCCAGGTACTTCTGCGCATCGTGTTCGGTGAGTGCGGCTTCACCGAGCATGTCGTAGGAATAGCGGAAGCCCTTGGCTTCGAACTTGCTCGCATTGGCCAGGGCTTCGGCGATGGTTTCGCCGGTGACGAACTGCTCGCCCATCAGGCGCATGGCCATGTCGACGCCCTTGCGGATCATCGGCTCGCCGCTCTTGCCGATGATGCGGCTCAGGGACGAGGTCAGGCCCGCCTCGTTATGGGTGGCGACCAGCTTGCCGGTCAGCAGCAAGCCCCAAGTGGCGGCGTTGACGAACAGCGATGGGCTGTTGCCCAGGTGCGGCTGCCAGTTGCCGGTGCTGATCTTGTCGCGGATCAGTGCGTCGCGAGTGCCCTTGTCCGGGATCCGCAGCAGCGCTTCGGCCAGGCACATCAGTGCCACGCCTTCCTGGGACGACAGGGAAAATTCTTGCAGCAGGCCCTGAACAATACCGGCACGGCCGCCGGCGCTCTTCTGATTGCGCAGTTTTTCGGCAATCGAGGCGGCCAGCTTGTTGGTGGCTTCGGCCATCGGCGCCGGCAGGCGAGCCTGTTCGATCAGCATCGGCACCACTTCCGGCTCAGGGCGACGGTAAGCGGCGGTGATCGAGGCGCGCAGCACGGATTGCGGCAGGATGCTCTCGGCGAACTCCAGGAAGCACTGGTGGGCGTGGTCGGTCTGCACCTCGCCGGCGTCGTCAGCGTCCTTGTTGCTCAAGCCATTGAGTTCGGTCAGGGTTGCACCACCCTCCAGTTTCTCCAGGTAATTGAAAATCGCCTGCTTGATCAGCCAGTGCGGCGTGCGATCAATGGAGGTCGCGGCAGCCTTCAGGCGTTCGCGGGTCGGGTCGTCGAGTTTGACCCCAAGGGTGGTCGTAGCCATTTTCTTATCCTCATGGGTGCCACTACCGAGTGGCATCAGCTGGCGGCAAGATTAGCTTTGCCCATGCAGAGGTGCAACCGGGTGCAACCCTTTTCTGCATGAAATTTTCGAAGGAGGGCATGAGAAAAAATGGCCCTCGACAGAATCCGCTCTGTGGTGGTGCATTTACTTCTGAGATCGGCTGTTCTTGCTCCGAAAAGGAGCAAGAACGGGGTGTTTTGGGTAATTCACACTTGGGTGCAACTTATTCTCACGAAACTGGTTGCACCTTATTTGCTTTGTTGAATAGCATTCGCGGCCAAGGTGCAACCACCTCCACGAGTCGGTTCATCGGCTGACGGCTTTCCTGGGGAAACGTCAGTCATAAATGCGCGGCACGCAGTTACGTCTACCTACTTGCAGTGGGTGGCCGTCTGACAGACCGCCGCTACATAAAAACAAAGCCAGGGCGTCACTCATATGAGCGTAAGTAATCCAACCCTGATCACGTTTGTGATCTACATCGCAGCAATGGTGCTGATTGGCTTCATGGCCTATCGCTCCACCAACAACCTTTCCGATTACATCCTCGGCGGTCGCAGCCTCGGTAGCGTGGTCACGGCCTTGTCGGCCGGTGCTTCGGACATGAGCGGCTGGTTGTTGATGGGCTTGCCCGGCGCGATCTACATGTCCGGCCTGTCGGAAAGCTGGATCGCCATCGGCCTGATCGTCGGTGCTTACCTCAACTGGCTGTTCGTGGCCGGTCGCCTGCGGGTACAGACCGAACACAACGGCGACGCCCTGACCCTGCCGGATTACTTCTCCAGCCGTTTCGAAGATAAAAGCGGCCTGCTGCGGATCATCTCCGCCGTGGTGATCCTGGTGTTCTTCACCATCTACTGCGCCTCCGGCATCGTCGCCGGTGCCCGCCTGTTCGAAAGCACCTTCGGCATGTCCTACGAGACGGCGCTGTGGGCCGGTGCTGCCGCGACTATTGCCTACACCTTCGTTGGTGGTTTCCTGGCAGTGAGCTGGACAGACACCGTACAAGCCACGCTGATGATCTTCGCGCTGATCCTTACGCCGATCATCGTGCTGCTGGCCACCGGTGGCGTTGATACCACCTTCCTCGCCATCGAAGCGAAAAACCCTGACAACTTCAACATGCTGAAAAACACCACCTTCATCGGCATCATTTCGCTGATGGGCTGGGGCCTGGGTTACTTCGGCCAGCCGCACATCCTCGCGCGTTTCATGGCGGCGGATTCGGTGAAGTCGATCGCCAACGCGCGCCGCATCTCCATGACCTGGATGATCCTGTGCCTGGCCGGTACCGTCGCGGTAGGTTTCTTCGGTATCGCCTACTTCTCGGCGCACCCGGAAGTCGCAGGTCCAGTCAACGAGAACCACGAGCGTGTGTTCATCGAACTGGCCAAGCTGCTGTTCAACCCGTGGATTGCTGGCGTGCTGCTGTCGGCCATCCTGGCTGCCGTGATGAGCACCTTGAGCTGCCAACTGTTGGTGTGCTCCAGCGCGCTGACCGAAGACTTCTACAAGACCTTCCTGCGCAAAAACGCCTCCCAGGTTGAGCTGGTATGGGTCGGCCGCCTGATGGTGCTGGTGGTTGCCCTGATCGCCATCGCCATGGCCGCCAACCCGAACAACCGCGTACTCGGCCTGGTGAGCTACGCCTGGGCCGGTTTCGGCGCAGCGTTCGGCCCTGTGGTGCTGATCTCGGTGATCTGGAAAGGCATGACCCGCAACGGCGCCCTGGCCGGCATCCTGGTCGGCGCGATCACCGTGATCGTGTGGAAACACTTCGAACTGCTGGGCCTGTACGAAATCATCCCGGGCTTCATCTTCGCCAGCCTGGCGATCTACTTCGTGAGCAAGCTGGGCGCACCGACTGCCGGTATGGTCGAGCGTTTTGATGCGGCGGAGAAGGACTACAACCTCAACAAGTAAAACTCGCCTGTTGAGTTGAGAAAACGGCCCGCGTCCTTTGGATGACGGGCCGTTTTTTTTTGGGGGGGGGCTGGAGGTGAAAATGCGCCGGGTTACAGGCTCAGTTGATCGCTGAAATGAAAGATCATCGCACTCACTGCGCCGATTAGCCCGATAAGAGCTGTTCCGTGAAGGGCAAATTTCAGGCTGCGGGGAAACTCTGCGACTTGTTTTACGTTGATGACACCTCGTCTTGCATTCCACCTCGGTAGCGCAATTGCTACATAGACCGCACACAGTCTGGATAATCTTCCTCGTAGGCTGTTGCCCCAAAGACGTTTGTAATTAGTCAGGAGGCTGCATTGGTCCAAGCGCCGCTCCATCGACTCCAATTTTCGATAGGCCAGAAAGATGTCAAGCGAGACTGCTAGAAGCATTGAGGCTGCCGAACCCAATGCTATTTGGTCTTTGGTAGGGAGGTTAAGTATGTACTCAATACTCATACAGTACCTCTCCGGCGGCTGCGCCAATCTCGCTGCCCCAATTGCCGAAAGCCGCGCCCATTGCGCCGCCTGCTATCAAAACACAGCTCAGGGCGAGCGGCCCGGTTGTCGGAGCCATTACCGCTATACACAAGCCCATTCCCATCTGGCCTCCAATAATTCCTCCTGCTACACCAAAGGTTAATTTACCGGCTTCCACATACTTCGCTTTTCGGCATTGCTCCCCTCTCCCGGTAGAACACGCCTCCTTGATCTCCAGCGCCGTCGACGCCGTACTCAACGCTATCCCCAGCGGCGTGCCGTGTTTAAGCAGCTTCGCCGTCTTCGAAATTTTGGCAATCGTTTCTGCGTATCGATTTATCTCCCCGGTGTGCAAATAGCTCCTGGTCGATATCCCCAGCATCTTCTTGATCGAACCTTCATTGCGCAGGCCCGTGCCATAACGCGCAAAGCTGCGCATTTGCGCTTCCAGCTTGGCAAACAGCACTTGGCGGCGAGCCAGGAAATCATCTCGTGCAGCTCCACCGCCCCGGCGCAGCGACTGTTTATGCAGGGCCTCGATTTCATCGAGAGTTTTCACGATTTCCTGCAAATGCCGACTCCAGGCATCCCCTGCGGTACCGATCCCCAGCGAAGCGTATCCCAGCAACGTTTGCAGCAAATCATAGTTCTGCAACGCAAAGGCATCCCCGCCATGGGCCATCACGCTATGGCGAATATCCCAAGCCGCGCACATCAGGCGTGACTCCTCCGAGGTGCGGGCGGCAACCGTCTCGTCACCGACGATCACCAGTTGCCCGGGCAGCACCACCACATTGCGGATATGGGTATTCAGCGCGTCAAACTTGGCTTCAGCGTGCTTGCTCAATCGCAAACTCGCCTTGAGTTCCACGGACGTTTGTTGCCGGTGATTGAGAAAACCGTAGGGCTGAGGCATCACAAGCTCCTCCGCGATTCGGTGTAGAAACGACTGGCCATGAACACATTCCTTTTGCATGAACATGGCTGCGAAATTTAATCAGTCGTCAGGACGGCGTCGTGGTTATGCGGGAGGGAATTTGGGGTGGTTTTTTGACTTTGGGAAACGGGCTACACAGCGATGAAAGGCTTCCGTCAGACGCCTGCATTTTTGTGCGAAGAATCCGAGCAAGCGAAACCTAAGCCGTAAGGATTTACTGATTTGTCTGCGCCACGATCAGCAGGGCAAATGCCTGAGGCACTATCCCCCGCCCACTCCCTTCGCAGAGAAACACCGGATGTTCGCTCCTGCCAACCAAAGTGCCTTCAACCTGACCCTGGACGGGGTCGCCAGTGACCTCAAGGTCTATCGCTTCAAAGGTACCGAAGCGCTTAGCCAGCCCTATCGCTTTGACCTTGAGCTGGTCAGCGAACAGCCCGACATCGACCTCGAAGGCCTGCTGCATCGCCCGGTGTACCTGGGCTTCGACGACCAAGGCCACGGTGTCCATGGCCTGGTCTACCGCGTGGCGCAAGGTGATTCCGGGCGGCGCCTGACGCGTTATCAGATCAGCCTCGTGCCACAACTGACCTACCTGGCACACAGCAGCCAGCAACGTATCTTCCAGCACCAGACGGTGCCGCAGATCGTGGCGCAGGTGCTGGTGGGGCAGGGCATCCAGAGCGACCGCTTTGCTTTTCAACTGAGCGGTACTTACCCCGAGCGCGAGTACTGTGTGCAGTTTGGCGAGACTGATCTGGCGTTCATCCAGCGCCTGTGTGCCGAGACGGGCATCCACTATCACTTCCAGCATGCGGCCGATCGGCACCTGCTGGTGTTTGGCGATGACCAGACGGTCTTTGCCCAGGCTGAGCAGCCCACCCCTTACACCCCTGGCTCCGGGATGGTCGCCGACACCCCGGCGATCAAGCGTTTTGCCGTGCAACTGGAGACCCGCACCACGGCGCTGGACCTGCGTGACTACGATTGGCGCAAGCCGCGCCTGGCGTTGGACAGCGCGGCGGTAGGCGAGCAACTGCCGCGCCTTGAGGTGCAGGATTATCCCGGCCACTTCAACGACCGCGCCCATGGCAAGTACCTTGCGCAACGTGGCCTGGAGCGCAGCCGCAGCGACTATGAAATCGCCCGTGGCAGTGGCGACGAGCCGGCGCTGGCCAGCGGCCGTTTCATGCGGCTCAGCGGCCACCCGCGTGAGGCCTGGAATGACTTGTGGCTGGTGACCCAGCTTGTCCACGAGGGCAAGCAGCCCCAGGTGCTGGAGGAAGCGGTCACCGAGCCGGCAGGTGGGGATTTTCGCCAGGGTTATCGCAACACCTTTGTCGCGGCGCCCTGGGAGGCGATCTTTCGCCCGCCATTGCCTGAGCGTCCGAGCATTTCCGGCTATCAGAACGCGGTGGTCACCGGCCCCGCCGACAGCGAAATCCACTGCGACGAATACGGCCGGGTCAAAGTGCAACTGGCCTGGGACCGCAACGGCGAGCACAACGACCATTCCAGCTGCTGGCTGCGGGTTGCCAGCGGCTGGGCCCACGACCGCTATGGCGCGGTGCTGATCCCGCGCGTGGGCATGGAAGTGCTGGTGGGCTTCGTTAATGGCGATATGGACATGCCCTTGGTGATGGGCTGCCTGCCCAATGCGGCGACACCGGTGCCCCTCGACCTGCCGGCAGACAAGACCCGCAGCACGTTCCGCAGCCAGAGCAGCCCCGGTGGTGGCGGCTACAACGAACTGCGCATCGAAGACCGCAAGGGCGCCGAGGAAATCTACCTGCGCGCCCAGCGCGACTGGACCCAACACGTGCTGCATGACCAGCAGGTGCAGGTGGATAACAGGCGTCGGGTCCGGGTGGGTGGCGAATCCCATCATGAACTGCAAGGTGAGGAGCAGCGCATCACCCACGGCAACCGCCTGACCGAACTCAAGCAGGACGATCACCTGGTGGTCGGCGGTTCGCAGCAGATGCGCGCCGGGCGCACCATTCAGATCGGTGCCGGGCACAGTGTGGTCATCGATGCGGGCGCGTCCGTGACGATTCAAGCGGGCGGGCAGTCGATCACGTTGTCGGCGGGCGGGATTTTCAGCAGCGTGCCGATCCAGCTTGGCGGTGCGCCCGTTGCGGCCGCTGCACCGCTGATGCCGGGAGTGAAAGAGACACTGCTGGCGGTCATACCCGCACCGTTGAGCCGCGCGCAAGTGGCCAGCCTCAAGCGCAGCGCGCCGTTTTGCGAAGAGTGTGAGCGCTGCAAGAACGGCCTGTGCGCCAACCCAGAATGGATGTAACGACGATGCATCAAACCTTGCTTCCCGGTGAACAACTCTTCGCCATCGTGGGCGCGGCCAGCGACGCCAAGCCGCTGACGGGGTGGCGAACCCATGCAGGCGCATCCGCGCTGCACCCCGTTTGGGCCGGCACGGCCTATGCGTCATGGGAGGAGGTCATGCCCTACGTCGCCATCGTCGAGCGTGGCAGTGCGTTCCTTGATTGGGTGGCCTCCACCGCATCCACCGATTGGGGTTGGCTGGCCGTCTCGTCCAGCCCGTTGGACACGGTGATCGCGCACCTGCAAAGCCTGACCAAGGTGTACCTGCCGGAGGGGCAGTCGGTGTTCTTGCGCTTCTGGGACGGCGCCCAGATGTTGCCGATCATTCAGCAATCGGGTGGGGAGATATTGCCGGTGTTCCAGCGCTACCTGATCAATGGCCAAGCGCTGAGCGTGGCGACAGGCGCGGTGACGGCCGCCCAAGCCAGCCCATGGTGGCAAGTGCCGGCGTCGTTAATGGCGCAGTTGGCCGGCCAATCACCGCAGACACTGATCGACAACCTGCTGCAATGGCTCGAAGAGCAGCGCCCCGACCTCTGCTCTGCCTTCACGCCGACGACCTTGCGGCACAAGGTCGCCCGCTTCGTGCAAATTTCGCCCATCAGCCATGCAGCGCTGGCCGACTACATCGCCTCAGAGCTGGGGTGAGCCCAGGGCCTGCTGCAAGTCGTCGATCAGGTCTTCAATCGCTTCGATGCCCACCGACAGGCGGATCATCTCCGGTCTCACCCCGGCCTTGGCCTGCTCTTGTTCGTTCATCTGCCGATGGGTGGTGGAGGCCGGGTGGCAGGCCAGGGACTTGGCATCGCCGATATTCACCAGGCGCTTGAAGATTTGCAGCGCGTCGTAGAAGCGCACACCGGCTGCATAGCCGCCCTTCAAGCCAAACGACAGGATCGCCGAGGGTTTGCCCTGCAGGTATTTCTGTGCCAGGGCGTGGTGCGGATGATCCGGCAGGCCGGCGTAGCTGACCCATTCCACTTCGCGATGGCCTTGCAGGAACTGCGCGACCTTCAACGCGTTTTCGGTGTGGCGCTCCATGCGCAGCGCGAGGGTTTCCAGGCCTTGCAGCAGCAGGAAGGCGTTCATCGGCGCCAGCGCCGCGCCGGTATTGCGCAATGGCACGGTGCGGGCGCGGGCGATAAAGGCCGCGGGGCCGAATTTTTCTGTGTAGACCACGCCGTGATAGGCCGGCTCGGGGTTGTTGAGGCCGGGGAATTTTTCCGGGTAATCGGTCCAGGGGAAGGTGCCGCTGTCGACAATCACGCCGCCCAGGGAGTTGCCATGGCCGCCGATGTACTTGGTCAGCGAATGCACGACGATGTCGGCGCCGAACTGGATCGGCTTGCACAGGATCGGCGTGGCCACGGTGTTGTCGACCATCAACGGCACGCCACGGGCATGGGCGACGTCGGCCAGGGCTTGCAGGTCGATGATGTTGCCCGCCGGGTTGCCGATGCTTTCGCAGTACACCAGCTTGGTGTTGTCGTCGATCAGCTCGGCGATGGCTTGCGCGGAGTCGTCACGGGCGAAGCGCACGTCCACGCCAAAGCTCGGTAGCAAGTGCGCGAACAGGGTGTAGGTGCCGCCGTAGAGCTGTGGGGTGGTGACGATATTGTCACCGGCACGCGTCAGCGTCTGGATCGCATAGTGGATCGCCGCGCTGCCGGCCGACACGGCCAGGGCCGCAATCCCACCTTCGAGTGCGGCGATGCGCTGCTCCAGCACGTCGTTGGTGGGGTTCATGATGCGCGTGTAGATATTGCCGGGCACGTCCAGGTTGAACAGGTCGGCACCGTGCTGGGCGTTGTCGAATTCGAAGGCGACGTTCTGGTAGATCGGCACGGCGACGGCCTTGGTGGTGGGGTCCGACTTGAAGCCGTGGTGTAGTGCGATGGTGGCGTCTTTCATGATTGTTATTGACCTCCCTGGATAGTGGATTGCCACAATAAATCTGCACCCACCCAAGCATTTAGATTTTTTTCAGCCAGCCACCTGCCTTTGCGGCATAAGCACCGTCTGGCATGCCGCGCTGCACCAAAGCCTGCGTAACAGGTAAACTTCGCCCCCTGCGCAGGAGCAACCATGAATTATCGTCACGCCTTTCACGCCGGCAACCACGCCGATGTCTTCAAACACCTGACCTTGACCCGCCTCATCGCCCTGATGTCGCGCAAGGAGCAGCCGTTCACCTACCTCGATACCCACGCCGGGATCGGCCTGTACGACTTGCAGGGCGACCAGGCCAACCGTACCGGTGAATACCTGGAAGGCATTGCGCGCCTGTGGGGCCAAAGTGACCTGCCGCCGCTGACCGCTGATTACATGCGCGTGCTGCACGAGATGAACCCGGATGGCCAGTTGCGCTACTACCCGGGCTCGCCGGAGCTGGCGCGCCGCCTTACGCGGCCACAGGACCGCGTGCTGCTCAACGAAAAGCACCCGGAAGACGGCGTGCTGCTCAAAGACAACATGAAAGGTGATCGCCGCGTCAAAGTGCACCTGGGTGAAGGCTGGCATGTGCCGCGCGCCTTGTTGCCGGTGCCGGAAAAACGCGCGTTGATGCTGATCGACCCGCCGTTCGAGAAACTCGACGAGATGCAGCGCTGCGCCGCGTCCCTCAAGGAAGCTGTGAGCCGCATGCGCCAGACCGTCGCCGCCATCTGGTACCCGGTGAAGGACCAGCGCATGTTGCGCCGTTTCTACCAGGACCTGGCCGGCACGGGCGCGCCGAAGCTGTTGCGTGTGGAGTTGTTGGTGCATCCATTGGATACGCCGAACACCCTGACGGGCTCGGGCCTGGCGATTGCCAACCCGCCGTGGGGTTTGGAAGAGGAGTTGCGTGAGCTGCTGCCGTGGTTGTCCAAGCAGCTGGGGCAAACCCAGGGTGGGTGGCAGATGGATTGGTTGATCGCTGAGTAATCAGGCGCCTGGCAGGGCGCTATCGCGGGCAAGCCCGCTCCCACAGGGGATTGCGTTCAAACTGTGGGAGCGGGCTTGCCCGCGATGCTTTTGGCGTCAGATCGGGCAGGTCACGCCCGTGCCGCCAATCCCGCAATAACCCTGCGGGTTCTTCGCCAGGTACTGCTGGTGATACGCCTCGGCGAAGTACACCGTCGGCGCTTCGTCGATCTCGGTGGTGATCTCACCCAGCCCGGCCTTGGTCAGCTCTTGCTGATAAGCCTGTGCGCTGGCTTTCGCCGCGTCCAATTGCTCCGGCGTGGTCGCATAGATCACCGAGCGGTACTGGCTGCCGATGTCGTTGCCCTGGCGCATGCCCTGGGTCGGGTTGTGCAGTTCCCAGAACATCTTCAGCAGGTCTTCGTATTTCACTTTGGCCTGGTCATACACCACCAGCACCACTTCGCTGTGGCCGGTCAGGCCCGAGCAGACTTCTTCGTAGGTCGGGTTCGGCGTGAAGCCGCCGGCGTAGCCGACCACGCTGCTGACCACGCCGTCGCGCTGCCAGAACTTGCGCTCGGCGCCCCAGAAGCAACCCAGGCCGAAGATCGCGAAACCGACGTCATCCAGGAAGGGCCCCAGCAGCGGGTTACCGTTGACGAAGTGGGTTTCCGGCAGCGCCATCGGGGTTTCGCGGCCAGGCAAAGCTTGTTCTGCAGTAGGAAGCACGTTTTTATTCACCAGAATTTCCGAGCGCAAGACCATGATCAGTCCTCTCGTCAGGTTGAGTTAGCGGTAAAGAGTCAGACAGCCAGTCTGCCCGAGTGTTACCACGCTGTCAGGCGACAGGTCCGCGTGGATAGCGCTTGAGCATAGCAAACAGCTCTGCGCCGGGGATTGGCCGGTCGAACAGGTAGCCCTGGCCGACGTCACAGCGATGCCGGCGCAGGAACGCCAGCTGTTCAGCGGTCTCGATACCTTCAGCCACGACCTTGAGCTTGAGGTTGTGGGCCATGGCGATCACCGCCGAGGTGATTTCCATATCGTCCTGGTTGTCCGGGATTTCATGGATGAAGCTGCGATCGATCTTGATGATGTCGATCGGGAATTTTTTCAAGTAGCTCAGCGACGAGTAGCCGGTGCCGAAATCGTCCATGGCCAGGGTCAGGCCAAAGCTCTTCAATTGATCAAGCTGCAGGCGCGTGTCCTCGGTGGCTTCCAGCAGCAAGCCTTCGGTCAGCTCCAGCTCCAGCAGGTTCGCCGGCAGGTCTTCTTCCTTGAGGATGGTGGCAATCGAGGCCACCAGGTCCGGGTCGGAGAACTGCTTGGGCGACAGGTTGATCGCAACCTGCAAGTTGCCCATGCCGGCGGCGCTCAGTTGCTTGCTCATGCGGCAGGCCTGGCGCGCGATCCACTTGCCGATGGGGATGATCAAGCCGGTCTCTTCCGCCACGCTGATGAACTGGTCGGGGCGGATCATGCCTTTTTCCGGGTGGTTCCAGCGCAGCAGCGCTTCCATGCCCAGCAAGCGGCCGCTGCGCAGGCACAGCTTGGGCTGGTAGAACACGTCCAGCTCGTTTTGGGTCAGGGCGCGGCGCAGGTTGTTTTCGACGAACAGCTTGTAGCTGGCTTCGGCGTTGAGTGCTTCGGTGAACACCTGCACCTGATGTTTGCCGTTGGCCTTGGCCTTGTGCAGGGCCAGGCCGGCGTTGCGCATCAGGGTTTGCGGGTCGCGACCGTGCAAGGGCGCGCAGGCCAGGCCCACGGAGCCGGTAACGCTGATCAATTGGTTGTCGACGAACATCGGCTTGTCGAGGGTCGCCAATAGTTGGCTGGCGACTTGCTGGCCGGTTTCCAGGTCGGTGTCGTCGAGCAGCACGGCGAATTCGTTACTGGCAAACCGCGCCAGGCTGCCGCCGGCGCTGAGGCTGTTGCGCAGGCGCCGGGCCAGGCTGATCAGCAGTTTGTCGCCGGTCTGGTGGCCGAGGCTGTCGTTGATGCGCTTGAAGTTGTCGATGTCCACCAGCAGCAGGCTGATCGGGCTGTCGCTGTCGCGGGCAAATCGTTCGTCGAGGTTGCGGATAAACGCCGGGCGGTTGCCCAGGTTGGTCAGGTTGTCGGTGTAGGCCAGGCGCTCGATGCGCTGCTGGGCCAGCTTGGTCTGGGTGATGTCTTCGTAGATGCCGATGTAGTGCGTCAGCTCACGGTTGTCGCCGTAGACCTTGGAGATCGACAGCTGGCCCCAGTAGGGTTCGAGGTTTTTGCGCCGGCTCTTGAACTCGCCCTGCCAGCTGTTGCTCTTGGCCAGGCTGGAAGGGGCGTCGAACAGCAGCTCGCTGAGGTTCTCCAGCGCCGGCAGTTGCGCCAGGCGGTGGCCGTGGACTTCTTCGGCGCTGTACTGGGTGATCGCGGTAAAGCTTGGGTTGACGTACTCGACCACGCCGTCGCAATTGACCAGCAGAAAGGCGTTGGCGCTTTGTTCCACCGCACGCTGGAACAGGTGCAGGGCGCTGGTGGCGGTACGCCGGTTGTGGTTGTTGATGACTTGCGCGAACTGGTCCGCCAGCTCGCCGGCAAAGGCAATCTCGTCGGCCTGCCAGATGCGCGGGCTGCGGCCTTGCTCCAGGCAGAGCACGCCGACCACCTGGCCATCCACGCGGATGCTGGCGTCGAGCAGGGCCTGGATGTCCTTGGCGCGCAGCTCTTCAGCCAGTTCGCGGGTGCGCGGGTCGCGCAGGGCGTTGGTGGCGTCGATCGCGCGGCTGCTGTGCAGGGCCTCCAGGTAGTCCGGGAAGCCGCTGGCATCGATGGGGTCGGGCATGTAGTGCTGCTGGTCGGCGCGCAGGTAAGCGGCAATCGGCACCAGGCGTTGGTCTTCGAGGTGCCAGATGCGCGCGCTGTCGACCTGGTAGATTTCACAGGCGCTGCGGGTGATCAGCTCGGCGGCTTCCTGTAGCGAATTGTTCGCGGTGTAGCGCTGGCGGGCCAGCAGCAGGATCAGCTCCTGTTGGGCGCGCACACGTTCCAGGTGCTGCAATTGTTCTTGCTGCGCGCGCTGGTTGAGCTCCAGGGCGATCTGCAGGCGGCTGTTCTGGCTTTCCAGGTCGGCCGTAGGGGCCGTCGTCGGGACTTCGCTGAACAGGCCGTCGACCACCATCAAGTAGCCGCGCAACAGGTGGCGATTGTGTTGTTTGTAGGCCTCGCCCATTTCCAGCAGGCTCAGCGGGCCGTCGCTGGTGTGCAGGGTGTAGCGCACCAGATAGTGGGGGCTGTGGCTCAGTTGTTGCTGGATCGCGTCATGCAGCTGATAGCGCGCTTGGGGCTCCATCAGGCTGGCGTAGGGGGTGCCGAGCAGGGCACACAACTCGACCGCCGGCAGGCCGAATTGGCGTTCGCAATTGGGGTCGAGGTAGAGCAGGGCCCAGCTTGCCTCATTCAGCCGCTCGAAACGCAGCATACCGAGGCGCGAAGGCACCGGTAATTGCGTCACTACCTCGGCCGCCATACGGGCGACATCGGGTTGGCTTTTCATGGGGGAAACTCGCTTGGGAAAATGCGCACGGCGCTGGGCTCACGCCCTCTTTTCTGTCGCCTGCGGCAAGGTTGCATCATGCAGCACACACTGACAAGAGAGGATGAAGGCTAAGTGCTATAAGGGGGTTATCGGCCGCGCGGGGGATTTCTGAAATGGCGGTGATGGAAGGTGTACAAACCTGTTTTGCCTGTCCAGTTTTCACCGGAAACGCAGGCAAAAAAAGCCCCGCCAAGTGGCGGGGTTGAGGTACGAGCGTGGCGCTCGGAAATCGGTGCAACCGAGCCGCCCCGGTGAAAGGGCGGCCCGTTGAGACTTACAGCAGAATGGTGCGGATGTCGTTCAGCAACTGGCTCAGGCGCTGGGTGAAGCGTGCAGCAGCGGCGCCGTTGATCACACGGTGATCGTAGGACAACGACAGCGGCAGCATCAGCTTCGGCTGGAACGCTTTACCGTCCCACACAGGCTGGATAGTGGCCTTGGACACACCCAGGATCGCCACTTCCGGCGCGTTGACGATTGGCGTGAAGCCAGTACCGCCAATGTGCCCGAGGCTGGAGATGGTGAAGCACGCGCCCTGCATGTCGTCCGGGGTGAGCTTCTTGTCGCGGGCCTTGGCAGCCAGCGCAGCAGCCTCGGCAGCCAGTTGCAGCAGGCTCTTCTGGTCGACGTTCTTGATGACCGGTACCAGCAGGCCATCCGGCGTATCGACCGCGAAGCCGATGTTCACGTACTTCTTGCGGATGATCGCCTTGCCGCTTGGTGCCAGCGACGCGTTGAAGTCCGGCAGTTCCTTGAGCAGGTGCGCGCAGGCCTTGAGCAGCAGCGGCAGCACGGTCAGTTTCACGCCGGCCTTCTCGGCCACGGCTTTCTGCGCGATGCGGAAAGCTTCCAGGTCGGTGATGTCGGCCTGGTCGAACTGGGTCACGTGCGGGATGTTCAGGTAGCTGGCGTGCAGACCGGCCGCGCCGATTTGCATCAGGCGGGTCATCGGCACTTCTTCGGTCTCGCCGAAGCGGCTGAAGTCCACGGTGCGGATCGGCGGAATGCCCGAACCACCCGTCGCGCCGCCGGCAGCCGGAGCTTCCTTGGCTTTGTGCATCATGGCCTTGACGTAAACCTGCACGTCTTCCTTCAGCACACGGCCGTGGGGGCCGGTGGCTGCGACGGCGTTCAGCTCAACGCCGAACTCGCGAGCCAGTTGACGCACGGCAGGGCCGGCGTGAACCTTGGCACCGCTTGGCGCAGGTGCAGCAGCCACTGGCGCCGGAGCGGCCTCGGCTTTTGCAGCAGGCGCAGGAGCGGCAGCAGGAGCAGCTTCAGCCTTGGCAGCCGGAGCGGCGGCAGGAGTTGGAGCAGCAGCAGGCGCAGCGCCTTGTACTTTCAGCTTGAGGATGAAATCGCCAGTGCCGACTTCGTCTTCCAGCTTGACCGCGATGCTTTCCACCACGCCGGCAGCCGGCGAAGGGATTTCCATGGAGGCCTTGTCGGACTCCAGGGTGATCAGCGACTGGTCGGCTTCGACGGTGTCGCCGACCTTGACCAGCAGCTCGATGATCTTGGCCTTGCCCGACGAACCGATATCCGGCACGTGGATGTCCTGGACCGAAGCGGCGGCCGGAGCAGCAGCCGGGGCCGCAGGGGCCTCGGCTGGCTTCTCGGCAGGCGCCGGTGCAGCAGCGGCAGCCGGAGCAGCCGCTGGCGCAGGGGCCGCATCAGCGGCACCTTCGATTTCCAGTTCCAGCAGTTCGTCGCCTTCTTTCAGGCGGTCGCCCAGCTTCACTTTCAGGCTCTTGACCACGCCGGCCTTGGGAGCAGGGATTTCCATGCTCGCCTTGTCCGATTCCAGGGTCAGGATGCTCTGGTCGGCTTCGACTTTGTCGCCGACCTTCACAAACAGCTCGATTACTTCACCTTCACCGCTGCCGATGTCAGGTACGCGAATGAGTTCGCTCACAAAAAGTCTCCTCAGCAGTCCAGTGGGTTGCGTTTTTCCGGGTTGATCCCGAACTTGACGATAGCGTCTGCTACCACCTTAGGTTCGATCTCACCACGGTCAGCCAAGGCTTCCAGGGCTGCCAACACCACGAAGTGACGGTCGACTTCGAAGAAGTGACGCAGCTTCTTGCGGCTGTCACTGCGGCCGAAACCGTCGGTGCCCAGGACTTTGAATTCCTTGGACGGGACCCACTGGCGAATTTGTTCGGCGAACAGCTTCATGTAGTCGGTAGAGGCAATGACTGGACCCTTACGGCCGGCCAGGCACTCTTCGACGTAGCTCTTCGCTGGTTTTTGACCAGGCTTGAGGCGGTTGCTGCGCTCTACGGCCAGGCCGTCGCGACGCAGTTCGTTGAAGCTGGTGACGCTCCACACGTCGGCGCCGACGTTGAACTCTTCACGCAGGATCTTCGCCGCTTCACGCACTTCGCGCAGGATGGTGCCGGAGCCCATCAGCTGTACGTGGTGCGCTGTTTCCTTGGTGTCTTCTTCGAGCAGGTACATGCCCTTGATGATGCCTTCTTCCACGCCAGCCGGCATTGCAGGCTGCTGGTAGGACTCGTTCATCACGGTGATGTAGTAGAAAACGTCCTGCTGCTCTTCGGTCATCTTCTTCATGCCGTCCTGGATGATCACCGCCAGCTCATAGCCGTAGGTTGGATCAAAGGTGCGGCAGTTCGGGATGGTGGCAGCCAGGATGTGGCTGTGACCGTCTTCGTGTTGCAGGCCTTCGCCGTTCAGGGTGGTCCGGCCAGCGGTACCGCCGATCAGGAAGCCACGGGTACGGCTGTCGCCTGCGGCCCAAGCCAGGTCGCCAATACGCTGGAAGCCGAACATCGAGTAGAAGATGTAAAACGGCAGCATCGGCTGGTTGTGGCTGGAGTACGAAGTACCGGCAGCGATGAAGGAGCTCATGGCGCCCGCTTCGTTGATGCCTTCTTCGAGGATCTGGCCTTTCTTGTCTTCCTTGTAGAACATCACCTGGTCTTTATCGACTGGCTCGTAGAGCTGGCCGACGGAGGAGTAGATGCCCAACTGACGGAACATGCCTTCCATACCGAAGGTACGGGCTTCGTCCGGGATGATCGGGACGATGCGCGGGCCGATGTCCTTGTCCTTGACCAGCTGCGCCAAGATACGCACGAAGGCCATGGTGGTGGAAATTTCACGGTCGCCCGAGCCGTCCAGGATTGCCTTGAGGGTGCTCAAGTCCGGAGTCGGTACGCTGAAGCTGTTGGCGCGGCGCTGTGGCACGAAACCGCCCAGTGCAGTGCGACGCTCGCTCAGGTAGCGGGCTTCGGCGCTGTTTGGCTCTGGCTTGAAGAACGGCAGGTCTTCCAGCTCTTCGTCCTTGACCGGGATGTCGAAACGGTCGCGGAACAACTTCAGGCTTTCAACATCAACTTTCTTGGTGTTGTGCGCAGTGTTCTTCGCTTCGCCGGCACCGGTGCCATAACCCTTGATGGTCTTGGCCAGGATGACGGTCGGTTGTTCTTTGTGGTTGACCGCTTCGTGGTACGCCGCGTAGACCTTGTACGGGTCGTGGCCGCCACGGTTGAGTTTCCAGATCTCGTCGTCGGACAGGTCTGCAACCATCGCCTTGAGTTCTGGCGTGTTGAAGAAGTGTTCACGCACGAACGCGCCGTCTTTGGCTTTGTAGTTCTGGTACTCGCCGTCGATGACTTCGTCCATGCGGCGTTGCAGGATACCGTCGACGTCCTTGGCCAGCAGTGGGTCCCAGAAACGGCCCCAGATGACCTTGGTCACGTTCCACTGAGCACCACGGAACACGCCTTCGAGTTCCTGGATGATCTTGCCGTTGCCGCGAACCGGGCCGTCGAGGCGCTGCAGGTTGCAGTTGATGACGAAGATCAGGTTGTCCAGCTTCTCGCGGCCAGCCAGGGAGATGGCACCCAGGGATTCCGGCTCGTCACACTCGCCGTCGCCCAGGAAGCACCAGACTTTCTGCTTGCCTTCAGGGATGAAGCCACGGGCTTCCAGGTACTTCATGAAACGTGCCTGGTAGATCGCCTGGATCGGACCCAGACCCATGGAAACGGTCGGGAACTGCCAGAAATCAGGCATCAGCCAAGGGTGCGGGTACGACGACAGGCCGCCACCGTCCACTTCCTGGCGGAAATTGTTCATCTGGTCTTCGGTGATGCGACCTTCCATGAACGCACGGGCGTAGACGCCTGGCGAGGTGTGGCCCTGGAAGTAGATCAGGTCGCCGCCGTGTTCGTCGGTCGGAGCCTGGAAGAAGTAGTTGAAGCCGATGTCATACAGGGTTGCGCTGGAAGCGAAGCTGGAGATGTGACCGCCCAGGTCCGAATCTTTCAGATTCGTGCGCATTACCATCGCCATGGCGTTCCAGCGTACCAGCGAGCGAATGCGGCGTTCCATGAACAGGTCGCCAGGCATGCGTGCTTCGTGGGTAACGGGGATGGTGTTGCGGTATGGCGTGGTGATGGCGTAAGGCAACTGCGAACCGCTGCGGGTCGCGAGTTCGCCCATACGGGTCATCAGGTAGTGAGCACGGTCTTCGCCTTCTTTGTCGAGAACCGATTCCAGGGCGTCCAGCCATTCCTGGGTTTCGACGGGATCGAGGTCTTGCATGGCTTGCTCCAGGGCGGAAAGGCTACCAGAATCGGTTGCCTGAAGTTTGCGACTGGCCTTGTGGGCAGACGACATAAATTCTTGGATGGCCGAAGGTTGCTTCGGCGTCCTGTAGTTTTACTACAAATCGTCGGCCATTTCAGCCTTTCGAATGTATATACGAGTAGTAAAACTACACAAGACTGAGCGTATGGCTCGGTCTGGCTGGTGAGCATAATCGTTAATGTTGATCTTTTGCAGACAAGAAAAGGTAGAAGTTTAATGTTGCCTGCCAATAAGTACGAATTTTCAGCTATTTATAACCTTTGTTCGACAGTCCATCGCCGCGCTGGGTTCTTGCAGTCATCACAACAAGCCAAATACGCGCCGATCAAGGATAGACCATGAGCCTTCCAACGCTGGCCAAACTACCGGCCATCCTCCTGCCTTACGCCAGCCGGGCCGAGCAGTCATTTCGTGACGCCGTAGCCACGCTGGGCGACGATCATGGCCTTTCTGCGTGGTCGCCGCAACGGTGGGCCGACTTCGCCCGCGTGTGTGCGGCCAGTGATTTTGTCATTCAACAGAGCGTTCGTGACCCTTTGATGTTGTTGGAGCTGGTGGCCTGGGGCGAGCTGGACCGCGGTTTCGCCCCCGGCGAACTGTGCGGGCAGATTGCTGGCGCGGTGCAACAGGTCGAAACAGAAGATGAGCTGGGCCGCGTCCTGCGCCGCCAGCGCACCCGCCAGCAAGTGCGCATCATCTGGCGCGACCTGACCCGCCAGGCCGACCTGGTGCAAACCTGCCGCGACCTGTCCGACATGGCCGACGCCAGCATCGACCAGGCTTATCAGTGGCTGTACCAGCGCCACTGCGCCCAGTTCGGCACGCCCACTGGCCGGCGCAGCGGCGAGCCGCAGCAAATGGTCATCCTCGGCATGGGCAAGCTCGGCGCGGTGGAGCTGAACCTGTCGTCGGATATCGACCTGATCTTCGCCTACCCCGAAGGCGGCGAAACCGTGGGCGTGAAGCGCGCGTTGGATAACCAGGAGTTTTTCATTCGCCTTGGTCAAAAATTGATCAAGGCCCTTGACCCAATGACTGTCGATGGTTTTGTGTTCCGTGTCGATATGCGCCTGCGTCCCTATGGTTCGTCGGGCTCGCTGGTGCTCAGCTTCAACGCGCTGGAACAGTATTACCAGGACCAGGGCCGCGACTGGGAACGCTACGCCATGATCAAGGCGCGCGTGGTCGCGGGTGACCAGGTCGCCGGTGCGCAACTGCTCGACATGCTGCGCCCGTTCGTCTACCGCCGTTACCTGGACTTCTCCGCCATCGAAGCGCTGCGCACCATGAAGCAGTTGATCCAGCAGGAAGTGCGGCGCAAAGGCATGGCCGACAATATCAAGCTGGGCTCGGGTGGCATCCGCGAGGTGGAATTTATCGCCCAGGCCTTCCAGCTGATCCACGGCGGCCGTGATCTCAGCTTGCAACAGCGTCCGCTGCTCAAGGTGCTAGGCACCCTGGAAGGGCAGGGTTACCTGCCGCCGGCGGTGATCGCTGAGTTGCGCGATGGCTACGAATTCCTGCGTTACACCGAGCATGCAATCCAGGCGATTGCCGACCGCCAGACACAAATGCTCCCGGACACCCCGGAAGACCAGGCACGCATTGCCTTTATGCTGGGCTTTGAGGACTGGGCCGCGTTCCACGAGCGCTTGATGTACTGGCGCGGCCGAGTCGACTGGCATTTCCGTCAAGTCATCGCCGACCCGGATGAAGAAGAGGGCGAAGAAAGCGAATTGGTCGTGGGCGGCGAGTGGTTGCCGCTGTGGGAAGAATCCCAAGATGAAGAGGCTGCCTGTCGGCAGTTGGCCGAAGGCGGTTTCAGCGATGCCGCCAAGGCCCTCAAGGCCCTGGCGGGTCTGCGCAACAGCCCGCAATTGCGCGCCATGCAGCGCCTTGGTCGCGAGCGCCTGGATGCGTTTATCCCGCGCCTGCTGGCCCAGGCGGTCGAACACGCCAACCCGGACCTGGTGCTGGAGCGCGTATTGCCGCTGGTGGAGGCTGTCGCGCGGCGTTCCGCTTATCTGGTGCTGCTCACGGAAAACCCCGACGCCCTGCGTCGCCTGTTGACCCTGTGCGCCGCCAGCCCGTGGATTGCCGAGCAAATCACCCGCTTCCCGCTGCTGCTCGATGAATTGCTCAACGAAGGCCGCCTGTTCAAGCCGCCGCTGGCGCCGGAACTCGCCGCCGAACTGCGCGAGCGCCTCACGCGCATTCCCGAGGACGACCTTGAGCAGCAGATGGAAGCCCTGCGCCATTTCAAACTGGCCCACCGCCTGCGCGTCGCCGCCTCGGAAATCGCCGGCAGCCTGCCGTTGATGAAAGTCAGCGACTACTTGACCTGGCTCGCCGAAGCCATCCTTGAGCAAGTACTGGCCCTGGCCTGGCGCCAGACCGTGGCCCGCCATGGCTCGCCGCAGCGCGTGGACGGCACCCTGTGCGATCCTGGGTTCATCATTGTCGGTTATGGCAAAGTCGGCGGCATCGAACTGGGGCATGGTTCGGACCTGGACCTGGTGTTTATCCACGACGGCGACCCGCAGGCCGAGACCGACGGCGCCAAGCCGATCGATGGCGCGCAGTTCTTCACGCGCCTGGGTCAGCGCATCATTCACCTGCTGACCACCCAGACCAACTCCGGGCAGTTATATGAAGTGGACATGCGCCTGCGACCTTCCGGCGCATCCGGGTTGTTGGTCAGTTCGCTGGGGGCCTTCGAGCGCTATCAGGAAAATGAAGCCTGGACCTGGGAACACCAGGCCCTGATCCGCGCGCGGGTGTTGGTGGGCAGCCAGGATGTGGGCCATGCGTTCGAACAGGTGCGGGCCAAAGTACTAGGGCGTGATCGCGACCTGGCCACGCTGCGCCAGGAGGTCAGCGAGATGCGCGCCAAGATGCGTGAGAACCTCGGCACCAGGGGCACGACGGCCGGCACAGGTGCCAATGCCTTTGAAGCCACGGTGCTGTTCGACCTCAAGCAGGACGCCGGTGGTATCGTCGATATTGAATTTATGGTGCAATACGCGGCTTTGGCGTGGTCTGCGCAACATCCATCGTTGCTGCGCTACACCGACAATATCCGCATTCTGGAAGGCCTGGAGCAGGTGGGCTTGATGCCCGCTGCCGATGCCCATCTGCTGCGCGAGGTGTATAAGGCCTACCGTTCTGCCGCGCACCGCCAGGCCTTGCAAAACGAGGCCGGCACGGTGGCTGGGGATCAGTTCGCCGACGAACGGCGCCAGGTGATGCGAATCTGGCAGGAGCTGGGGTTAAGCTGAAACACTATTACGGCGGGGAGGCATAAGCCTCCCCGCATCGTTTGTGGAAACTACATGAATATTCTGATCGTTGGGCCCAGTTGGGTCGGTGACATGGTGATGGCACAGACACTGTTCCAGTGCCTGAAGCAACGTCATCCCGACTGCCAGATCGACGTGCTCGCCCCTGAGTGGAGCCGCCCGATCCTCGAACGCATGCCCGAAGTGCGCGCGGCCTTGAGCTTCCCGCTCGGCCACGGCGCCCTGGAGCTGGCAACCCGTCGGCGCATCGGCAAATCCCTGGCCGGGCAGTACGACCAGGCGATCCTGCTGCCCAACTCGCTGAAGTCGGCGCTGGTGCCGTATTTCGCCGGCATTCCCAAACGCACCGGCTGGCGCGGCGAATTCCGCTACGTGCTGCTCAATGACGTGCGCACCCTCGACAAAGCGCGTTACCCGCTGATGATCGAGCGCTTCATGGCCCTGGCGTACGAGCCGGGGGCCGAGTTGCCCAAGCCGTATCCGCGCCCGAGCCTGCAGATCGACCCCGTGAGCCGCGATGCCGCCCTGGCCAAGTTCGGCCTGACCCTGGATCGCCCGGTGTTGGCGCTGTGCCCGGGCGCCGAGTTTGGCGAGTCCAAGCGCTGGCCGTCGGAGCATTACGCCAAGGTCGCCGAGGCGAAAATCCGCGAAGGCTGGCAGGTGTGGCTGTTTGGTTCGAAGAAGGATCACCCGGTGGGCGAAGACATTCGCCAGCGCCTGATCCCCGGCCTGCGCGAAGAAGCGGTGAACCTCAGCGGCGACACCTCGCTGGCCGAGGCCATCGACCTGTTGTCCTGCGCCGATTCGGTGGTGTCCAACGACTCTGGCCTGATGCACGTCGCGGCGGCGCTGAACCGCCCGTTGGTGGCGGTGTACGGCTCCACGTCGCCGGGTTTCACCCCGCCGCTGGCCGACAAGGTCGAAGTGGTGCGCCTGGGTCTGGATTGCAGCCCATGTTTTGATCGTACTTGCCGTTTCGGCCACTACAACTGCATGCGCCAGTTGCTGCCGCAACCGGTGAACGAAGCCTTGCAGCGGTTGCAAGGTTCTGCGGTCGAGGTCCGATAGTTTGCGCGTACTGGTAATCAAGACCTCATCCCTGGGCGACGTGATCCACGCCTTGCCGGCACTCACTGATGCCGCGCGGGCGATCCCCGGCATTCAATTCGACTGGGTGGTGGAAGAAGGCTTCGCCGAGATTCCCACCTGGCACCCGGCGGTCGACAAGGTGATCCCGGTGGCGATTCGCCGCTGGCGCAAAAACATCTGGCAGACCATCAAGAGTGGCGAGTGGCGACGCTTCAAACAGCGTGTTCAAGCGACCAAATATGACTTGGTGATCGACGCCCAGGGCCTGCTGAAAAGCGCCTGGCTGACCCGCTACGTGCGCGCGCCAGTGGCCGGGTTCGACAAAAACTCGGCCCGTGAGCCGATGGCCGCACGCTTCTACTCCCGCCGCCTGGCCGTGGCACGTGGCCAACACGCGGTGGAGCGCTTGCGCCAACTGTTTGCCGTGGCCCTCGGTTATGACCTGCCCAAGGGCCTGGGTGACTACGGCCTGAGCGTCGAAAAGTTGCTCGGCCTGCCGCCGAAAAAGCCCTTCGTCCTGCTGCTGCACGGCACCACCTGGGACACCAAGCACTGGCCCGAAGCCTACTGGCGCGAGCTGGCCGAACGCATGGGCCGCCTCGGTGTGGACGTGAAGCTGCCGTGGGGCAACGCCGCCGAAAAAGCCCGCGCCGACCGCCTGGCCCACGGCCTGCCAAACGCCGAAGTGCTGCCCAAGCTGAACCTGGCCGGCGTCGCCCGCGTGCTGGCCGGCGCTCGCGCCTGTGTGGCGGTAGACACGGGCCTCGGTCACCTGGCGGCCGCGTTGGACGTACCGACCATTTCCCTGTTCGGTCCCACCAATCCGGGCCTGACCGGTGCCTACGGCAAGGGCCAGATTCACCTGGGCAGCGACTTCCCCTGCGCGCCCTGCCTGCAAAAGCAATGTACCTATCAACCGACGGCCGACGACCTGCGTCGGTTCGACCTCAAGCGCGAGTCGCCCCTGTGCTTCACGCGCCTGAACCCTGAGCGTGTGGCCAGCCGACTGAGCACGTTGTTATTGGCTGAGGAGCTGCACTGATGCAACTGGCTTTCGTTTTGTACAAATACTTCCCCTTCGGTGGCTTGCAGCGCGACTTCATGCGCATCGCCCTGGAGTGCCAGCAGCGCGGCCACCAGATTCGCGTGTACACGCTGATCTGGGAAGGCGACATCCCGCCCGGCTTCGAAGTGCTGGTGGCGCCGGTCAAGGCGTTCTTCAACCACCGGCGCAACGAAAAGCTCAGTGCCTGGATGGAAGCGGATCTGGCCAAGCGCCCGGTGGATCGCCTGATCGGCTTCAACAAAATGCCCGGCCTGGACGTGTACTACGCCGCCGACGGCTGCTTTGAAGACAAGGCACAAAACCTGCGCCATTCGCTGTACCGCTACTTTGGCCGCTACAAGCACTTCGCCGAGTACGAGCGCGCGGTGTTTGCCAAGGACGCGAAGACCGAAGTGCTGATGATTTCCGAAGTGCAGCAGCCGCTGTTCATCAAGCATTACGACACGCCGCTGGAACGCTTCCACCTGCTGCCGCCGGGCATTGCCCAGGACCGTCGCGCACCGCCGAATGCCGCTGAAATCCGCGAAGGTTTCCGCAAGGAATTCAACCTCGCTGACGACGACCTGCTGCTGGTGCAGATCGGCTCGGGCTTCAAGACCAAGGGCGTCGACCGCAGCCTCAAGGCCGTGGCCGCGCTGCCGGCGGAGCTGAAAAAACGCACGCGCCTGTTTGTGATCGGCCAGGACGACCCCAAGGTATTCCAACTGCAAAGCGCCACGCTGGGGCTGGGGGACAACGTGCAGTTCCTCAAGGGTCGCAGCGACATCCCGCGCTTCCTGTTGGGCGCCGACCTGTTGATCCACCCGGCGTACAACGAAAACACCGGCACCGTGTTGCTCGAAGCGCTGGTGGCCGGCTTGCCGGTGCTGGTCTCGGCCGTGTGCGGTTATGCCCACTACATCGCCGAAGCCGACTGCGGCAAAGTGCTGGATGAGCCGTTCGAACAAACGCAGCTCAACACGTACCTAGCGCAAATGCTCAGCGACACTGCACAGCGCGCGGCCTGGGGCCGCAATGGGTTGGCCTTCGCCGAGACGGCCGACCTCTATAGCATGCCGCAGCACGCTGCGGATGTGATTCTGGCGGAGCCGAAACGATGAAGTTGATTCTTGCCGAACCGTTCAAGACGTTATGGGCCGGGCGTGACGCCTTTGCCGAAGTCGAGAAGCTGCAAGGCGAAGTATTCCGTGAACTGGCGGCGCGGCGCACCTTGCGCACCGTGGTCGAGGGCCGTCCGTATTTTGTGAAGATCCACCGTGGCATCGGTTGGGGCGAGATCTTCAAGAACCTGATCACCGCCAAGCTGCCGGTACTCGGCGCGGGCCTGGAGTGGGCGGCGATCCATCGCCTGCAAGCCCTCGGCGTGCCGACCATGACTGGCGTGGCGTTTGGCGAGAAGGGCAGCAACCCGGCGGATCAGCATTCGTTCATCATCACCGAAGAGCTGGCGCCCACCGTCAGCCTGGAAGACCTGACGATCAACTGGGTCGCCGAACCGCCGGCACCGGCGCTGCGCCATGCGCTCACCGCCGAGCTGGCGCGCATGGTCGGCGATATGCACCGGGGCGGCGTGAATCATCGCGACTGCTACCTGTGCCACTTCCTGCTGGACACTGCAAAACCCATCGACGCAAAAGACATCAAGCTGTCGGTGATCGACCTGCACCGCGCCCAATTGCGTAACCACTTGCCGCTGCGCTGGCGCGACAAGGACTTGTCCGCGCTGTATTACTCGGCGCTGGAAATCGGCCTGACCCGGCGTGACAAGTTGCGCTTCCTCAAGGGCTACTTCCGCCAGCCGCTGCGCCAGATCCTCGCCGAGCAATCGGCGTCCCTGAGCCTGATGCAGCGCAAGGCCGACAAGCTCTACGCACGCAAGCAACGATACGGGGATGCGATCTGATGGCGGGTTGGAACCTGGAACCGGCCTACGCCAACCTGGCGGATGATTTTGGCAGCCTTGAAGCAGTGTTCGCCCTGCAAGGCGAGCAGTTGACCCACGACCCGCTGTCGGAAGTGATCCGCGTGGAGCGTGGCGGGGTCAATTACTACGTCAAGCGCTACACCGGCGCCGGCAAGGGCTTGCGCCGTTACCTGGGCAAGCCACGGGTCAAGTCCGAATGGCAGAACCTCAAGCGCTTCGCCAAGTGGGGCATTCCCACCGCCGACGTGATCGCCTGGGGCCTGGAGCGCAAAGGCCTGGCGTACGACCGGGGCGCGATGATCACCCGTGAGCTGCCGCGTACCGAAGACCTGTCGGTGCTCGCCGACCGCGACGATGCGCGCCTGCACGATCCGAAGTGGGTCGATGCGGTGAGCCGCCAGCTCGCCGAATACACGCGCACCATGCATGACCACAACTTCACCCATAACGACTTGAAGTGGCGCAACCTGCTGATCGACGACCAGCAGACCCTGTACCTGATCGACTGCCCCAACGGCGCTTTCTGGCGCGGGTTCTGGCTCAAGTACCGCATCACCAAGGACCTGGCCTGTCTCGACAAGGTGGCCAAGTATCACCTGTCGGCCACCCAGCGCCTGCGTTTCTACATGCAATACCGTCAGCGCCGGCACCTGAGCGCGTCGGACAAACAGCGGATTCGCCATGTGGTGAAGTTTTTTGAGGGGCGCGAATGACTGACTTCCTGGCGGCCGAGGACCGTGCGCTGCTGGAGCGCCACGGCCTGGCCACATTCGATGCGCTGTGGGCCAAGCAACTGGACGCGGTGGACGAGCCCAACACCAGTCGCGGCGGCTGGAGCAGCGTGTTTCGCCTGGAGCTCGACGGCCACGGTTATTACCTCAAGCGCCAGAGCAACTACCTGACGCGCAGCCTGCACCGGCCGTTTGGCGAGCCGAGTTTCTCCCGGGAATTTCGCAATATCAGCCGTTACCGCAAACTCGGCATCCCGGCGTTGCAGGCCGCGTTCTATGGCGAGCGCAAGGTGGCCGGTGAGCACCGTGCGATGCTGCTGACCCGCGCGCTCGACGGCTGGAATGACTTGGATTCATTGCTCGACGAGTGGCCGCAACTGAGCGACGCCCAGCACGGCGCGATCCTGCTGGCGTGCGGGCAACTGGCGCGTCACCTGCACAGCGTCGGCCAGGTGCACGGCTGTTTTTACCCGAAGCATATTTTCCTGCAGGCCACCGGCGACGGTTACGCCGCGCAGTTGATCGACCTGGAGAAAACCCGCCCGCTGCTGTTCGGCTGGCGTGATCGGGTCAAGGATTTGGAACCGTTGTTGCGCCGCGCACCACAATGGTCTGATGCGCAGGTGCGCCAACTGTTGGCGGCGTACCTCGATCAACCCGAGGACAGTGCGCTGGTCGCCACGTGGTACCAGCGCCTGAGCGCCCGTCGTAGCCACAAGGAAAACCGTTGATGCGTTTGTCCGAGCTGAAAACTGCCGGTCGTACTCCCGACTTGCCCCTGACCATTGAACTGGCTGACGCGGCCGGCCCTGGCCAGTTGCAACTGCTCAGCCTGTTGCGTGTATTGCCGGGCGAGCGCTACGTGGGCGCGGCGGTATGGCGCGGGCGCCCGGTGCTGGCCAAGTTGTTGGTGGGCAGCAAGGCGGCGCGGCATTTTCAGCGTGAACTGAGCGGCGTGCGCCTGCTCGCCGAGCAAGGCCTGACCACGCCGCAGTTGCTGGCCGACGGCTTGCAGGACGGCGAGGGCGGCTGGCTGCTCTTTGAGTTCGTCGACGGCGCTGAAAGCCTGGCGGATGCCTGGCAGGCCGTCGAAGGTTTGCCACCGCTGGCCGACGAACAAACCGCCGTGCTCGCCGAGGCGCTGGGCGCGATTGCGCAGATGCACGCCAAGGGCCTGTGGCAGGAAGACCTGCACCTGGACAACCTGCTGCGCCAGGGCGGCAAGCTGTATTTGATCGACGGCGCGGGGATTCGCGTCGAAGCGGCGGGCAAGCCGCTGTCGCGCAACCGCGTGCTGGAAAACCTCGGGGTGTTTTTCGCCCAGTTGCCGAAAAATCTCGCTCCGTTTACCGAAGAGCTGCTGGTGTACTACCTGCTGAGCAACGGCGAACACGCCTTGCCGCTGGAGGCCCTGGAAAAACAGGTGCGCAAGGTCAGCGCGTGGCGGTTGAAGGACTTCCTCAACAAGGTCGGCCGCGAGTGCACGCTATTCAGCGTATTGCGCGGGCCGTTTGCCTTGCGTGCGGTCCGTCGCGAAGAAGAGGCCGCTCTGTTGCCAGTACTGGCGCAGGCCGATGCCTTGCTCGAGCAGGGCCACCTGTTCAAGACGGGCGGCGCGGCCACCGTGGCCAAGGTCGACGTGGCGGGTCGCCCGCTGGTGATCAAGCGCTACAACATCAAGGGTTTCGCCCATTGGCTCAAGCGTTTCTGGCGCCCGAGCCGGGCGTGGCATTCCTGGCGTGAAGGCAATCGCCTGGCGTTCCTCGGCATCGCCACACCCAAGCCGCTGGCGGTGCTGGAAAAGCGTTTTTTCTGGCTGCGCAGCCGGGCTTACCTGATCACCGAGCACTTGGCTGGGCCGGATATCATTGAGCGTTTTGCGCCTTACGTTGAGCAGGGCGATGCGCCGGAAAACGAACTGCTGGCCCTCGACCACCTGTTCGCCGAGCTGATCCGCGAGCGCATCAGCCATGGCGATTTCAAGGGGCACAACCTGTTCTGGGACAAGGACCGCTGGTCGCTGATCGACCTGGATGCCATGCGCCAACACAGCAGCGACGCCAGCTTCGCTCCGGCGTATGCCAAGGACCGTGCGCGGTTTATGCGTAACTGGTCGCAAGACTCGGCGTTGTACAAGCTCATCGATCAGCGGTTGCCCAAGCAGGTCTGAACACCATCAAACAGGATTGAGCATCCCATGGCAGATGAAAAACCAAGCTCCCCGCAGTTTCTACTCTTTGAAAGCGAGAGTGAGGCGGAGTGCGCCGCAGAGGTCGCGGCGGCGAAACCACCCAGGGGGGAGTTCAGCGATTTCATTGTTTATGTGGATGAAAGTGGCGATCACGGGATGCAATCACTGGACGCGAACTATCCAATGTTTGTTCTGGCGTTCTGTGTTTTCCATAAGCGGCATTATTGTGAAAAGGTCATTCCGGCGCTTCAGAAGTTCAAATTCAACCATATGGGACATGACTTGGTTGGCCTGCATGAGCTGGAGATTCGTAAGGAAAAAGGCGCGTTCTCGAACATGTTTGTCTCTCGCCAGCACAAGCATGCTTTCCTAGAAGAGCTGACAAGCATTATTGAATCGAGCAACTTTGTATTGATCAGTTGCGTGATTGATAAAGCGACTCTCCGCGAACAGCAAGGCCCGACTCATAACCCTTACCATCTGGCATTGGGTTTCTGTCTTGAAACCCTTTATGAGTTTCTCCAAGAGAAAAACCATCACAGCGCGCTGACGCATGTGATCTTCGAGCGTCGAGGCCGTAAAGAGGATAACGAACTTGAACTGGAGTTTCGTCGGATGTGCGACGGAGCCAATCGTCTAGGTATTCGCCTGCCGTTTGAGATTGTATTCGCGACCAAACAGGTCAACTCGACGGGCTTGCAGCTTGCGGATCTTGTTGCACGGCCCGTCGGCATGAGCGTTCTACGGCCGGGTCAGGAAAATAGAGCGTTTGACGTACTCACTCGCAAGTTCTATTGCAGTGGAGGGCGGAGCAAGGTCGGAGAGGGTTTTGAAAATTGGGGGTTGAAGATTTTCCCCACTTCAGAAAGCGAAAAGCCCCGGTGAAACTCACCGAGGCTATAGCGCCGACCGGGATCCCCCAGTCCATTTGCGCCAGATTCTAAGCTTGCGGTTTTGGGGTGTCAACGCGTGGAGTCCGCGTTGTCGGTCAAAGGTATGAGAGGGCGCAAGCCTTTTCCTATCTGACCGAGGGTGGCCTTAGAACGTGTATTCGGCACCTGCACCGGCGTACCACGAGCGACCGGGTGCTGCTTCGTAGTAACGGAAGTTGCCATCGCCGACGATCACCGAGCCGACGTACTGGCGGTCCAGCAGGTTGTCCAGGCGCAGGGTCTGGTGGAAGGTCCAGTGCTCGACCTTCTGTTCGAAACGCGCGCGCCAGTTGAAGACGCTGTAGGCCGGTGCGGCGCGCTCGTTGTTGGTGTCTTCGACGTAGACCTTGCTGCGGTACATGCCTTCGATCGCGGTGCTGACCCAGTCGCGGGGCTTCCAGTTGAGTTCGGCGAACAGGGTGGTTTGGGGGACGCCGGGGAGGTAGTTGCCCTTTTCGATAGCTTTTCCGCCATTGGTGAAGTCGCTGTCGTAGGTGGCTTGCAGGCGGGTGTAGGCGAGGTTGGTGCTCCACTGTTCGCTGAGTTGGCTTTCGATGCCCAGTTCGAAGCCACGGCGCAGGGTGCGGCCGGCGTTTTGGTAGGTGGTGCGGCCTCCCTTGGATTCGCTGACCACTAATTCGTCTTCGGTAGTGATCTGGAATACTGCGGCATTGACGCGGGTGTCCTGGCCGACGCGGGCTTTCAAGCCCACTTCATATTGTGTGCTGACCGATGGCTTGAGCGCGAAGTTGAAACCGTTTGAGCTGTTGGAGTACGCCGATTCCGCTTGCGTCGGGGTCTCAAAGCCTTTGCCCGCGCTCACATAGCCATGCAAGTCAGGCGTGAACGCGTACATCACGCTGACCGACGGTGTGTTCTTCTGGTAGGTCTTGCTGCCGCTGTCGTCGGCGTCGGTGCTGGTGACGAAGCGGTCGTCCACGTCCATCTTCATGGTGCTGTGGCGCAGGCCCGCTTGCAGGGTCCAGTCGCCGAGTAGCCAGTTGGCTTGCACGAACGGGTCGAGGCTGGTGGCGGTGTCGATTTCATCGCGGCCCAGGGCGCCTTTCACTCCGTGTACACCGTTGACGGTGTTGGAATAGCCTTGGCGGTCATCTTCACTGCGGTCGTAGTCGAGGCCGGCAATCAGGGTCAGGTCGCCGGGAGCGCTGGTGATGGGTTGCAGCCAGTGGATGGAGCCGCCGTAGAACTTGCGGTCGAAGGCCACCACGCCGCCGCGAGCGTTGGCCGGGTTGGTAGCGCCGCTGGCGAATTTGTCAGGAATCGACAAGTACTGAATCACACTCCGCCGCCCCGTATACGCATTAACCTGCAAGGTCGCATCGCCGAAATAGCGTTCGTAATTCGTACCCAATTGCTGATGATCAATGCTTTTACGCGTGTTATACGTCAACGCCCCGGCCGCCACCGAGCGCGGGTCTGCCTTATAGGCGTCCCACGTCTGCCCCAACGGATCCTGCGTCCCGTTCTGCTCCAGGCTGCTGTAGATCAGCGCCAGCTTGCTGTCGTCATCCGGCTGGAAGTTGAGCTTGGCAAACGTCTGGTCGCGCCGAGCGCTGCTGTGGTCGCGGTAGCCGTCGGTGTCCATGCGCGAGGCGTCGAGCACGAAGCCCGCGCCGTTGGCTGCGCCTTCGGCGGTCAGGTGGTTTTTGCTCATGCCATCGCTGCCCACCAGGGTCTCGGCACCGATGCGCGGCGGGCCTTCGCCGTCGCGGGAGAACATCTGGATCACGCCGCCGGCGTTGCTGCCGTACAAGGTGGCCGCCGGGCCGCGCAAGACTTCGATGCGCTCGGCGGTGTCGAGGTTGAACGTGGCCGCCTGGCCCTGGCCGTCCGGAGTGCTGGCGGGGATGCCGTCGGCGATCAGCTTGAGGCCGCGCACGCCAAACGCCGAGCGGGCGCCGAAACCACGGGAAGAGATTTGCAGGTCCTGCGCATAGTTCTGGCGGTTCTGCACCACCAGGCCAGGTACGCGCGACAACACTTCGGACGCATTGATACCGAGTTGGCCATCGCTGATCTGTTCGCGGCTGATGGCGTCCACCGAGTACGGCAGGTCAAACGTCGGGCTGGCGCTGCGCGAGCCGGTGACGACGCTGGGGTCGAGGACCAGCGGCATTTCGTCGCCGATTGCCGCGCTGCAAAAACCGAGCATGCCGGCAATAAAGGTGAAGTGAACGGGACCCACAATTTTCATCAGATAACCAGGTAAGGTGCGGCAAACGCGGGATTCTAGCGATTCTGTCACTGTTTAACGAATCCTCCGGCTGCGACTTTAGAACCGTCCGACCTGACTTTAGACCCATTCCCCCTGTTTGCAGCGATCAACGTGCCGTTAACAGCTCCCCACTGCTTTTAAGCTATAATCCCGCCCTTTAGCTGTTTCCTGCCCAGGCGGGAAGCACACTTTTTCGCGGCGTACCCCGCCTGCATGCAGACTAAAAGAGGCTAGACCCCTGTGGCATTGACGATTCTTGGCCTGTCCGGCGCCCTTAGCCATGATCCTTCCGCAGCCTTGTATATCGACGGCAAGCTGATCGCGGCCGCCGAAGAAGAGCGCTTCGTACGCGACAAACATGCAAAGAACCGCATGCCCTACGAATCGGCGAAGTTCTGCCTGGAACAAGCCGGCATCAAGCCTTCCGACGTTGACGTAGTGGCGATCCCGTTCGCCCCGATCAGCCTGTTCGGCGAGGCGCGCTGGCACTACGCCAAGCGTTACTGGTACGCCCCGGACCGCGCCCTTGACGCGATCCTGATGGGCAACCGTCGCTACAAGCGCTATCGCAACAAGATCGTCTGGTGCCTGGAGCAACTGGGCTTCGATCCGAAGAAAATCAAGATCGAACCGGTTGAACACCACCTGGCCCACGCTTCCAGCGCCTACCACTGCTCCGGCTTCCAGGAGAAAACCGCGATCCTCGGCATCGACGGTAAAGGTGAGTACGCCACCACGTTCTTCGGCTACGGCGAGAACGGCAAGATCCACAAGATCAAAGAATTCTACGACCCAGACTCCCTCGGCGGCCTGTACGGTGCAATCACCGAGTTCCTCGGTTTCGAGATGCTCGACGGTGAGTTCAAGGTCATGGGCATGGCGCCGTACGGCGACGCCAGCAAATACGATTTCTCGCGCCTGGCCTCCTTTGAGAACGGCGAGTTGGTGATCAACACCGACTACGCCAACGTCATCGGCCTGCGTCGCTACAAAGAGAAGGGCAAGGGGTTCTACTTCTCGCCGAAACTGATCGAGTGGCTGGGTCCGAAACGCGAAGGCGATATCGCCGACGAGCCGTACATCCACTACGCCGCCAGCATGCAAGCGCTGTTCGAGAAGCTGGCCTTGCAGATGATCGACCACTACCTGGGCGACATCCTCAAGGACACCGGCAAGCTGGCCTTCGCCGGTGGTTGCGCGCTGAACGTGAAGCTGAACCAGAAGATCATTGCCCGCGACGACGTGAAAGAGCTGTTCGTGCAGCCGGCGTCCGGCGACGCCGGCACCGCCGTTGGTGCAGCGGCCTACGTGTCCCACGCCCGTGGTGTACCGGTGGAGAAGATGGAACACGTCTATCTCGGCCCGTCCTACAGCAACGAAGAAGTGATTGCCGCGTGCGCCAAGCACGAGAGCAAGCCGGTATGGCGCAAGATCGAGAACATGCCTCAGCGCATCGCCAAGATCATGGTCGACGGCAACCCGGTGGCCTGGTTCCAGGGCCGCATGGAGTTTGGCCCGCGTGCCTTGGGCGGTCGTTCGATCATCGGTTGCCCTAGTGCCACCGGCGTGGCTGACCGTATCAACCACCAGATCAAGTTCCGCGAGCGCTGGAGGCCTTTCTGCCCGTCGATGCTCGACACCGTGGCCCCGCAGATGATCAAGGTCGATCACCCGGCGCCGTTCATGACCTTCACCTTTGAAGTGTCGGAAGAGTGGAAGACCCGCGTGCCGGAAGTGGTCCATGAAGATGGCACCTCCCGCGCCCAGGTGCTCAAGCGCGAATACAACCCGCGCTACTACGACATGATGAAAGAGCTGGAAGTGCTGACCGGCAACGGCGTGTCCCTGAACACCTCGCTCAACCGTCGTGGCGAAGCGATGATCTGCTCGCCGAAAGACGCGCTGGACATGTTCTTTGGCTCCGACCTGCAATACCTGATCATGGAAGACATCCTGGTGGTCAAGGACGGCGTGGACCCTTATGACACGCTCGGCTGATCGCCACGTCCTGCAGTTCTGCCACGGCTATGACGGTCCGTTCCTCGATTGTGCCCGTCAGTACGCCAGCCTGTTCACAGGCAAGGGCTACAAGGTGACCACGGTGTTTCTCACCGGGGTCGCCGACCCTGAGGTCGCGGCCGGTTGCGCCTCCGATGAAGTGTTGTTCATGGAGTTCAGCTCCAAGTCCATTCGTGGCCTCAAGCTGGGCGCCATCGCCGAGATGCGCAAGATTGCCGCCTCGCGCAATTTCAGCTTCTGCATCGCGCACCGCGCCAAGCCGATCTACGTCGCCTTGCTCGCCACGCGCTTGCAGGTGATTGGCGTGCACCACGCCTTTGGTGATTACCAGCGCCGTGGCCGCCGCCTGTTTGCGTCGATTTTCCGCAAGCGCTTGAGCTTGCTGGGTGTGTCCGACGCCGTGCGTGACGACATCCGCCGCTGCCTGCCGAACTGGCCGGCGGCGCGTATCCAGACCTTGTACAACCGCATCGATGTCGAGGCCATGCAGGCCCTGCAAGTCTCGAAGGATGACGCGCGGGACGCCCTCGGGCTGTCGCCGGATGAATGGGTGGTCGGCAACGTCGGCCGCCTGCACCCGGACAAGGACCAGGCCACGCTGCTCAAGGGCTTCGCCCTGGCCTTGCCGCAGTTGCCCGGCGAAAGCCGCCTGGCGATTCTCGGTACTGGCCGCCTGGAGCAGGACCTCAAGGAACTGGCCCGCGAGCTGGGGATCGCTGACAAGGTGCTGTTCCTCGGCCAGGTGCCGGATGCGCGCCGCTATTTTCGTGCGTTTGACGTGTTTGCCCTGAGCTCCGACCACGAACCCTTCGGCATGGTGCTGCTGGAAGCCATGGCCGCCGGCGTGCCGTTGCTGGCCACCGCCTGCGGGGGGGCCAAGGAAGTGGTCGAAGGCGTGGGCATCCTGTTCCCGTTCGGCGATGCCGAGCACCTGGCCCAAGGCCTGGGGCACCTGGCGGCGATGGATCAACAGCAGCAACGCCAGTGCGCCGAGATGATGCTGGAGCGCCTGCACGCACGGTTCTCGGACCAGGCGGTGCGCGACGCTTTCTGGCAACTGCCACACGTTATTGAACTGACCGCGAGGGCTTGATGCTCAATCGATTCCAAGGCTGGCGCGAGCGTGGCTGGTCCGTCGTCGATGCACCTGCCTACAGCGAGGCCTGGCAGCGTTTTGGCGGCAGCGTCGCGACGCACCCGCACGTGATCGAACGCCTGGCCGGGCTGGCGCAGATTCCGGTGCGTTACCTGGCGTGGGAACAGGCCGGTGAACTCAAGGCGTGCATTGCCACCTGGGGGCGCGACCTGGCCTTGTCCAAGGACGTGCTCAAGCGCAGCGGCAAGAAGGGCCTGTTCGACCTGGGCAATGCCGAGATCATCCTGCCGGCCGCCGCCGATGCGCAGGCGCCGCTGCGCCAGCGTGCGCGTTACCTGTCGACGCTCAATGAAGGCCGTTTCAGCGGCCTCAAGCCCCAGGCCGAGCAGTTGGCCATGGCGCGTACCCCGGAAGAGCTGTCGAAGAAGTTTCGCTACAACCAGCGCCGCGAACTGCGTTTGCTGGAAGAGGCGGGCGGCGTGGTGCGGCCGGTCAGCGAGTTTTCCAGCGCCGAGCTGGCGTCCATCTACTGCGACCTGTTCCTGCGCCGCTGGGGCTTTAAAGCCACGGGCGCCGAGCGTCTGGCCGAGGTGATCGAGTTGCTGCGCGAGTGGCTGATCGGCTCGGTGATCTTTCTCAATGATGCGCCTATCGCGATCCAGTTGGTGTACCGGGTCGAGTCGCCGGAGTGGATCAGCGTGGAGTACGTCAACGGCGGGGTCGATCCTGAAACCCGCGCCTTCAGCCCTGGCAGCGTGCTGAGTTTTCTCAATACCCAAAGCGCCTGGGAACAGGCCCGTGAAGTCGGCAAGCCGCTGCGGTTTTCCTTCGGTCGTGCCGACCGCGAGTACAAGGACCGTTGGTGCAACCCTGTGCAGGTATTGTGCGTATGACTCGCAAGCAGCAGTTGCTCAAGCGCCATCGGCGTAACAAGCGCACGGCGCTGATGGTCGGCGTGTTGCTGCTGGTGCTGGTGGGCATCCTGGTGGCCTGGTGGTTGCCGTTGCTGCTGGCGGTGCTGGCCTGGGTCGCCCACGAAGCCTGGTTTGCCGATCATCTGTTTTATGCGCCCAACGAAGATTATCAATACCGTTTCTCGGCGGATGCCGAGCTGGCGGGTGTGCGCCTGGAGAACGGGCGCTTGGTGCTGGATCAGCCCGTGGAGGCGGACACCACGCTGGTGCTGGCGATCAAGGTCAAAAGCACCTGGCTGGGACGCTTTCTTGACCCAAGCATTGAGCTGGGTGACGACCGGCAAACCTTCGAACGTGGCGTCAACGGTGTGCGCTACCTGAACCTCAGCGGCTTGCCGTTAAGCGAGTTGCACCTGCGCGGTCGCCATTGTCGCCTGCTCGGCACACCGCGCCTGTGGGCCTGGACCCACCCGGACTTTCGCCAGCAGCGCGTGATGGTCATCGCGCCCCACGCCGACGATGCCGAACTGGCCGCTTTTGGGCTCTACAGTCAGGCCGAGAAACCCTGGATCGTTACCCTCACGGCGGGCGAAATCGAAGCCGAACACTATCAGCAGATGGGCCTGGACGCGGTGGAAGCCGCGCGCATCAAAGGTCGCCTGCGTGCCTGGGACAGCATTGCCGTGCCGCTGTGGGCCGGTGTGCCGCAGGCGCATTGCGTGCAACTGGGCTACTTCTGCCTGCAATTGCAGGCGATGCAGGCCGCGCCGGACTTGCCGTTTGCCTCCCGTGAAGCCGAGCTGACGGACGTGCGCCCGTTTCGCCAATTCAACCCCTTCCCGCTGCCCGCGGACAGCGACGGCCTGCCGACCTGGAACAACCTGTTGGCCGATCTGCGCCAGGTGCTGTTGATGGCGCGCCCGGAAGTCATCGTGCTGCCGTACTCGGCGCTGGACCCGCACCCTGATCACATCTGTGCGCAGAGTGCCGTCATGGAAGCGCTACAAGGTTTGCAGTGGCAGCCGACCACCATCCTCGGCTACGCCAACCACCTGCATGACAACGACCGCTGGCCCATGGGCGATGCGGGCAACGGCATTGCCTTGCCGCCGTTGTTCGATGCAACCCAGGAGCTGCACCCATGCAGCCTGCCACTGACATTGGCGCAGCAACGTGACAAGGCCATGGCGCTGGGCATGATGCACGACCTGCAACCGGCGCCGCCCTTCAAACGACGCGTGCGGCGCCTGTTGCAGCGCTTATTGGCCGGGCGCGCTCGCTCGCCTTATGGGGAGAATGAGTTCTTCCGCAAGGCCGTGCGGCGGCATGAATTGTTCTGGCGTTTGTGACCTGTGAAAGGAAGAACATGAAAGTTTTATTGCTGGTGCAGAAAGAACAGCGCGCCATCCTTGATCGTCTCTACGAAGGTATTGCCGAGCATTGCGACTGCGATACCCGCTGGTTGAGCAGCGCCGAGCAGCGCAACCTGCGCGGTTACTTTCGCCGTGAAGTGGATGTGACCCAGTACGACCGCATCGTGTTCTTCCTGCGCTTCAAGCAGGAGATCCGCCAGGCCGGGTTTATCCGCACGATCCCCAACCTGGTGATCCTCGAACACGATGCCTACCAGAACTACATTCCGTGCAAATACACCGGCAAGTTCAGCGCGCATTACCGCCGTCTGCCCTGGGCCCGGGTGCTCAGCTCGGGCTTCGTGGTGTCGCAGCGCTTGCGTGAGGAAGGCTTTGACGCGGTGTTCGTGCCCAAGGGTTACGACCAGGCGTTGTTGCAGCCGCAGGAGCGCGAGCGCGACATCGAGCTGGCGTTTGTCGGCAGCACCAACAGCGTGGCCTACAGCGGGCGCAAGGCGTTGCTTGATGAGCTGGCGCAGGTCGAACCGTTGGTGGTGACGCGCACCAAGTCCGGTGAGGAATATTGCGCGACCCTCAATCGGATCCGCTTTTTTGTCAGTGCCGATGTGGGCATGGGCGAATACATGATCAAGAACTTCGAGGCCATGGCCTGTGGCTGCGTGCTGCTGGCGTTTGACCAGGGCGAGGCGGAAAACCAGGCCCTGGGTTTTGAAGACAAGGTCAACGTGGTGTTCTATAAAGACATCCCACAGTTGCAGGAAAAACTCGCCGAGTTGCGCGCCAACCCTCAGTTGGCGGCAGATATTGCGCGCAATGGCCAGGAGCTGGCTGTCAGCCAGTTCAGCTTTGCACGTATCGGCCAGCGTATTGTCGAAGAGCTGCAGCCACCTCTGCGGCCACGTGCGCCATTGAGTTTGCTGGAAACGCTGCGCCTTAAACTGGGCGTATAACATTCGTCTGGTCGCTGAAAAACGGCCATTTAATTGTTGGTGCCACGTGCGATTTTCCGAACAGAGTGACATCACCCTTGTTGTGACCAGCTGCGGTCGTTTTGACCTGTTAAAGCGCACGCTTGAGAGCTTCGATGCCTTCAACACGGCGGATATCCGCGAGGTATTCATTACCGAGGATTCCGGTGATGACGCTGTGCGTCAGGCCGTTCCTGCCCATTGGCAGGAACATTGCACATTCTTCGTAAATCGCCCGAAACTCGGCCAACTGGCCTCTATCGACCTGGCCTACACGTCGGTGAAAACGCCCTACATTTTCCACTGTGAAGATGATTGGGAGTTTTATCGCCCGGGGTTTGTCGAGGACTCCAAGACGATCCTGGAGCTGCGCCCGGACATTCTCCAGGTGTGGCTGCGCAACTTTGTGTATGACTTGCAGGTGCACAGCCCCTATATCCGCCTGGGGCCGCGTGAGTTGATCGGTGCCGTGCCGTGTTATCCGTTGATTTCCGACAAGCCGGAATGGCAGGCGTTTTCCCTGAACCCTGGTTTGCGGCGTCTCAAGGAGTACACCTTGTGCGCGCCTTATGCCGGGTTCGAGGGTGAGAAGGGCTTGTCGCGACGCTATGCGCAGTTGAACTTGATGGCCGTGACCCTTGAAGGCGATGCGGTGTTGCACACCGGCTTCGGCTTGCATGTGTCGACTTCGGCCGAACGATTGAACAAGGCCAAGCGCAAGCGACGCGAACGGATCAAACTGGTCGCGATGTTGTTGTTGGGCTTCGC
Organism: Pseudomonas sp. Marseille-Q1929; assembly: GCF_017316265.1. Classification (NCBI taxonomy): domain Bacteria; kingdom Pseudomonadati; phylum Pseudomonadota; class Gammaproteobacteria; order Pseudomonadales; family Pseudomonadaceae; genus Pseudomonas; species Pseudomonas sp. Marseille-Q1929. Next base: position 65,857 of record NZ_JAFLWU010000005.1, on the reverse strand, counting down.
CATCGGCTGGCTGGTCAATTGAGCTGCATGCACGCCTCCAGAACACCGCAGAAGGTTCGTATTATTCAATGAGTATCCTCAACGTCATGTGGGCCGGTGGTACTGCATTCGCGTCGGTGCAGAAGGTTCATCAGCAAGTGCTTGGCAGCGTCGACTGCGGTGCGCTCGTGCACACCTGGCTGCTTCAGGGCGGTGCACAAGCTGGGGATGGGGTGTTGGAGTGGAACCTCTCGTCCGCCCAACTCAAGGGCCGTCATCTGTGGGCGTTGATGCTGCCGCGCATGCGGGCGCGCTTTCGACGGGCGCTGCCGCATGACGTCAAGGTCGTGCTGCTCGATGGTGTCGGCGTTGCGCGGGTGTTGTTGCCGGTGCTCAAGAACTTGCCGGAGGTGCGGGCCGTGGTGCTGTTTCACGGCATGACGCGCCTGCGTCGCACGGATCGCACGTTGTTCGAGCAATTCTCCGAGACCCAACTGGTTGTTGCGGCTGTGTCACAGACCCTGGCCGACTCGTTGCAACGCGATTTGCAACGGCCAGTGGCGGTGTTGCGCAGCGCCTTCGACCCGAGCGCTTTTTGCGGCGCGATGCTGCCTCGTGAGCAGGCGCGAGCGCTGTTGGGTCTGGTTGCAGGCAACGCGCCGGTGCTCGGCGCCGTGGGGCGTCTGGTGGGTAGCAAGGGCTTTGCCTGTTTGCTGGATGCGTTTGCCGTCGTGACATCAAATCGGCCCGAGGCGCGCTTGGTGATCATTGGCGAGGGCGATGCACGTGCGGAGCTTGAGGCGCAGATCGACCGCCTGGGCTTGCGCGGCAAAGTCTTCATGCCGGGGCACTTGGCGGATGCGGCGACCCTGTATCGCGCATTTGATTGGGTGGCGATACCGTCGTCCGCAGAGGGGCTTGGGTTGATTGTGCAGGAAGCGGTTATGGCCGGTGTGCCGGTACTGACGAGCGAGCTGGCGGTGTTCCGCGAGCAATTGGCTGGCGCCGGTTGGTATGCGCCGTCTGACGATGCTGATGCCTGGGCGCGCCTGCTGGAGCAGGCCTTTGCCGCGGGCCCTGAGGCGGCGGTGCAGGCTCAGTTGCAGGCGCTTGCGCCGGAGCAGGCCTGGCAGGACTTCACTGCCACGGCCCGACGTTTGCTTTCACCGCGCTAGCACGGCCTGTTCGAGCGCTTGCATCGGAAAGCGCTCGTTCAGCTTCTCCCGTGCAATATAACGGGCGAAGTGCTGCAGGTTGCGCTTGACCAGCGCTTGGCTCAGCGGCGCACGCAGGAAGCGCAGGTCGGCCACGTCGATCAGGCCCATCTGGTTGTCCGGCGTCACGACGATATTGCCCAGGTGCAGCGAGCGGAAGTAGATGCCGGCCGCGTGCAGACGACGGATCAGCGCCACCAGCGGTTCCAGGTTCTGCTCCCAGTCGAAACCTTCCTTGTTGGCGATCTGGCGCAAGGTCTCGCCCGGCAGGGGGCGGTACAGCACGGCCGTCATGCCCGGTGCGTCGAGTTGAAAGCTGTCGAGCACGGTGAGGGTGGGAATACCGCGTTTTTGCAGCCCGAGCGCGTTATCGATGAAGCGCTTGGAGTACGGGCGAAACATCGCAGAAGAAAAAAACCGCTTACGGCGAAACAGTTTAAGGATGTTCCCGTCTGCCAGCAGGTAGACTTTGGGGCCGTAGCTGTCCTTCTCGAGGATTTTGGCGCCGGCAATCATCGTATTTAAAGTGGCTTGGGGAAGCCTTGAACATTGCATCGTCAAAAAGCCTTGTAGGAGTCGCGGGCACAATAATCGGTAATGATGCCGAAAGTTTTGGGTTTTAACCATGCCGGGTTGGCAGGTTGGCCGTATTAGGAGCAGGTGATGCAAGCAAGTCGTTGGGTGCGGGGATGGATGTGTTTCGGATTGCTGTGGTTTTTGCTGGCGATCGCCTTCGCGCCGACCAATAAGATCTATCAGCAAGGGCTCACGCTGTTCCTTTGGTTGCCAGCGATGGTGTTTGCCTGGTCTGCCCGTGAGCAGCTCAAGCAAGTATGGCAGGCTCATCGCTGGATGATCGTGGCACTTGGGCTGCTGGCAGCCTGGGGCTTGATCAGCCTGTCCTGGACCAATGCGGAGGACGGCTCGCGCGAAGCCAAGCGCCTGCTCTATATCGGTGTATTCCTGCTGTTCTTCCCCGTGCTTGCCCAAGGCCAGACCCGGCAGGTGATTCGCCTGATGCAGTGGGGTGGCTTTGGCCTGGCCTTGTCGTCGCTGCTGGCGATGATCAAGTTTTATGGCTTGGAGGGCAACGTCTGGAGCGCCCGCCTTGAAGGGCTGGGGCAACTGTCGCACCCGATCCTTGGTGCCTATGTGATTGGCCTGGCAGCCGTCTGGATGTTGCACTGGGTGCCGCGTGGCCGCTGGATGCAGGTGGCTTGCCTGGCGGCGGTCGGCCTGCTCGGCCTGTTTGTGGTGGCGAGTCAGAGCCGTGGTGCTGCACTTGCCTTACTGCTGAGCGTGGTGGCCATGCCACTGTGGTGCCGTGACCGGCGCAGCAGTGTGCTCGCGATTGCTGCGACAGTGGCGGCGGTGGTGGTGTTTGTGTCGATGCAGTCGCTGATGCTGTCCCGTGGCGTGTCGTTCCGCCCGCAGATTTTCATGGCGGCCTTGCAGATGATCGGCGAGCACCCGTGGACCGGGCTGGGCCTGGGCGGTAACTACTTCGTGTACTGGAATGAGTACCGCTTCGACCATTCCCACAACCTGTTCACCCACGTCGCCATCGAGCTGGGCCTGCCGGGCCTGCTGCTGTGGTGCGCCGTGTGGTTCGGCGCGTTGTGGCAAGCCTGGAAGGTGCGCGATACCGATTACGGCAAAGGCCTGATCGGCATGTGGGTTTTCTCCACCCTGGCGATGCAGTTCGATGCGGCCAACCTCACCGGTACCCCGCGTGCCGAATGGTTCATCACCTGGCTGCCGATCGCACTGGTCAGCCTATCGGTCTGGGCTCGGGCCAAACCCGATGCTTGTGATAAAGTTGCCGCCCTACCTAATCAGTGAGCTCGACAATGAGTGACGCACCGCCCAAAGCGGAACAGGAATCCAGCCTGAAAATCTATTTCAGGCTGCTGGGCTATGTGAAACCCTACATCGGCATGTTCCTGGTGAGCATCGTCGGTTTTGTGATTTTCGCGTCCACCCAGCCCATGCTGGCCGGGATCCTCAAATACTTTGTTGACGGCTTGAGCAACCCGGACGTGGTGTTTTTCCCCAGCGTGCCGTACCTCAAGGACCTGAAACTGCTGATGGCCGTGCCGCTGCTGATCGTCCTGATCGCCGCGTGGCAAGGTCTCGGCTCGTTCCTGGGTAACTACTACCTGGCCAAGGTATCCCTGGGCCTGGTCCACGATCTGCGGGTGCAGTTGTTCAACAAGCTGCTGGTACTGCCCAATCGCTATTTCGATACCCACAGTTCCGGGCACCTGATCTCGCGCATCACCTTTAACGTGACCATGGTCACCGGCGCTGCCACGGATGCGATCAAGGTCGTGATCCGTGAAGGCCTGACGGTGGTGTTCCTGTTCGGCTACCTCCTGTGGATGAACTGGAAGCTGACGTTGGTGATGCTGGCGATCCTGCCGATCATCGCCATGATGGTCGGTAGCACCAGCAAGAAATTCCGCAAGCAGAGCAAGAAAATCCAGGTGGCGATGGGCGACGTGACCCATGTGGCCTCGGAGACGATCCAGGGCTATCGCGTGGTGCGCAGCTTCGGTGGGGAAACCTACGAAGAGCAGCGCTTTGCCAAGGCGAGCATGAGCAACACCGAAAAACAGATGCGCATGACCAAGACCGGCGCGGTCTACACGCCCATGCTGCAACTGGTGATCTACACCGCGATGGCGGCGCTGATGTTCCTGGTGCTGTTCCTGCGGGGCGACGCGACAGCCGGCGACCTGGTGGCCTACATCACCGCCGCGGGCCTGCTGCCCAAGCCGATCCGCCAGTTGTCGGAAGTCAGTTCGACCATCCAGAAGGGCGTCGCGGGTGCCGAAAGCATCTTCGAGCAATTGGATGTCGAGCCTGAAGTGGACACCGGCACCGTCGAGAAAGAACGGGTCAGCGGCCGTCTGGACGTGCGCAACCTGAGCTTTACCTACCCCGGCACCGAGCGCGAAGTACTGAAGAACATCAGCTTCACCGCCGCGCCAGGCCAGATGGTCGCGCTGGTCGGGCGTTCGGGCAGTGGCAAGTCCACGCTCGCCGCGTTGATCCCGCGCTTCTATCACCACGAGACCGGCGAGATCCTCCTCGATGAGGTGGAAATCGAAGACTACCGCCTGCGCAACCTGCGCCGCCACGTGGCCCAGGTGACCCAGCACGTGACGCTGTTCAACGACACCGTGGCCAACAACATTGCCTACGGCGACCTGGCCGGCGCGCCGCGTGAAGACGTCGAGAAAGCGGCGCGGGATGCCTACGCCATGGACTTCATCGCCGAGCTGCCCAAGGGCCTCGACACCGAAGTCGGTGAAAACGGCGTGCTGCTGTCCGGCGGCCAGCGCCAGCGTTTGGCGATTGCCCGCGCGTTGCTGAAAAACGCGCCGTTGCTGATCCTCGATGAAGCCACGTCGGCGTTGGACACCGAGTCCGAGCGGCATATCCAGGCCGCGCTGGACAAGGTCATGAAGGGCCGCACCACCTTGGTGATCGCGCACCGCCTGTCCACCATCGAGAAAGCCGACCTGATTCTGGTCATGGATCACGGCGAAATTGTCGAGCGTGGTACACACCTTGAGCTGCTGGCGATGGGGGGCTACTACTCCCGCCTGCACGCCATGGGGCTGGATGAGCCGGCAACGGCCAACATCACCTGACAAGACGGGGCGCGCAATGCGCCCCGTTTTTTGTATCAGGCCCCATACAGGCTTGACCAAAGCCAAATAATTCGCCGCCTATCGTTTGTTATGTTGGCCCTCTCGCTTCGAATGACGAACGAGAGGGTTAACCTTCTTGCGTGGGTAATGGAATGTTGCAACGTCTGTTCTGGAAACTGCTGCCCAAACAGCAGAGGGCTTTTTTGTTGGGGCGTTTGTCGGTGGTAGACCGGCAGGCGGTCAACAAATCCATGTCGGCACTGACCGTCCTTCCGCCCGCTTTTGTCAAACATGCCTGTGTGTTCATTCATGTGCCCAAGTGCGCGGGCAGCAGTGTCTGTTCGGTCCTGCTGGATGGGCGCTGGCCGGGGCATTTGCCGTACCACTGGTATGAGCAGCAATTCCCCGGGCATTGCGCCGACAGCTTCAAGTTCGCTTTCGTGCGCGACCCGCTGGAGCGTGCCTACTCGGCGTACACCTATTTGCGCGGCAACAGCATGGGTAGCCGGGATCGGGAAGCCCAGGCGCTGGTCTGTGGCTATCGCGACTTTGACCACTTCGTTGCCGGCTGGCTGCACCCGGACAACCTGCGCCGGCAACTGCACTTTGCCCCGCAGACCGACTTTCTGGTGGATCACCTGGGGCGCATGTCCATGGATTTTCTGGGGCGTCAGGAGCACTTGCAGCGGGATTTTCGCCGCGTGTGCGAACACCTCGGGCTGAATGCCGCGCTGCCCCATCTCAATGTTTCCCTTGAGCGCCGCAGCGAGCCGGTCAGGGACTTTTGTTCCTCGCGCACGCGCCGTTTGGTGAGGCGCGCCTATCAGCGCGATTACGAGGTCCTGGGTTATGAATAATTCGTCGCTGTCCAGCGCCATCGCCGACGTGCGCCCCTTTGCCCTGTCGCTGACCGTGGCCGCCCGCGCCGCGCTCAAGCACCAGCAACCTTGTTGCCTGTGGCTGACGGGGTTGTCCGGTTCGGGCAAATCGACCCTGGCCAATGCGCTGGAAGTACAGCTCAACGAGCAGGGCCGGCACACCTTCGTGCTGGATGGCGACAACGTGCGCGCCGGGTTGTGCAGCGACCTGGGCATGGGCGCGGTGGCGCGCAAGGAAAACATCCGGCGCATTGGCGAAGTGGCGCGGCTGATGGTGGATGCGGGGCTGATCGTGATCGTGTCGGCGATCTCGCCGTTCAGCGCCGACCGCGAGACGGCGCGGGCGCTGTTCGGGCCGGGGCAGTTTTTCGAGGTGTATGTCAGTACGCCGCTGGCGATCTGTGTGCGCCGCGATCCCAAGGGCCTGTACCGGGCGGCGCTGGATGGGCGCATCAAGGACTTCACCGGGCTCGACAGCCCCTATGAAGCCCCTCGGCAGGCCGACTGCGAAATCAACACCGATGAGGTCGAATTGGCGGAAGCCGTGGCGCACATCCTGGCGGTTTTGTTTAAAAAGTGAGCAGTTGCGCGGCCGGATGTCTTACAGATAAAGCTCTCGGACAAGGCGGCGCTCACCCTGTGCTAATATCGCGCCCCTGTTCATTTTGTATGTGGGTTGCTCCATGAAGTTGTCCATGCCGCGATTCGATCAAGCCCCTGTCTTGGTGGTCGGCGATGTCATGCTCGACCGTTACTGGCATGGTGGTACCTCACGGATTTCCCCTGAGGCGCCGGTACCGGTAGTCAAGGTCGAGCAAATCGAAGACCGCCCAGGCGGCGCTGCCAACGTTGCCCTCAATATTGCCGCCCTCGGCGCCCCGGCCTCCCTGGTCGGCGTGACCGGTGACGACGAAGCCGCCGACAGCCTGGCCAACAGCCTGCGCGGTGCCGGCGTGCGCGCGCTGTTCCAGCGCATCGCTCATCAGCCGACCATCGTCAAGCTGCGGGTCATGAGTCGTCACCAGCAATTGCTGCGGATCGATTTTGAAGAACCCTTCGCCACCGATGCCCTGGCCCTCAGCGGTCAGGTCGATGAGTTGCTCGAAGGTATCAAGGTGCTGGTGTTGTCCGACTACGGCAAAGGCGCGTTGAAGAACCACCAGGCGCTGATCCTGGCCGCCAAGGCCAAGGGCATTCCGGTGCTGGCCGACCCCAAGGGCAAGGACTTCTCGATTTATCGCGGCGCCAGCCTGATCACGCCGAACCTCAGCGAGTTCGAAGCCATCGTCGGCGGTTGTGCCGATGAACACGAGTTGGTGAGCAAAGGCGCGGCGCTGATGGCCGACCTCGACCTCGGCGCCTTGCTGGTGACCCGTGGCGAGCATGGCATGACCCTGTTGCGCCCGGATCATCCGGCGATGCACCTGCCGGCCCGTGCCCGTGAAGTGTTCGACGTCACCGGCGCCGGTGACACGGTGATTTCCACCCTGGCCGCCTCGATTGCGGCCGGCGAAGAACTGCCCCACGCCGTGGCCCTGGCCAACCTGGCAGCGGGCATCGTGGTGGGCAAGTTGGGCACCGCCGCCATCAGCGCGCCGGAATTGCGCCGCGCGATCCAGCGTTCCGAAGGTTCGGAGCGCGGCGTGCTGGGGATCGAGCAATTGCTGCTGGCCATTGACGATGCCCGTGCCCACAACGAAAGCATTGTGTTCACCAACGGCTGCTTCGACATCCTGCATGCCGGCCACGTGACCTATCTGGAACAGGCGCGCGCCCAAGGCGATCGCCTGATCGTGGCGGTCAACGACGACGCCTCGGTCAGCCGCCTGAAAGGCCCTGGCCGCCCGATCAACAGCGTTGACCGGCGCATGGCCGTATTGGCTGGCCTGGGCGCAGTGGACTGGGTGATCAGCTTCGCCGAAGGCACCCCGGAAAACCTGCTGGCCCAGGTCAAGCCCGACGTGCTGGTCAAGGGCGGCGACTACTCCGTCGACCAGGTGGTCGGTGCCGACATCGTCAGCGCCTACGGCGGCACCGTCAAAGTGCTGGGGCTGGTTGAAAACAGCTCGACCACGGCCATTGTCGAGAAGATCCGCAACAATGAGTAAGTGTGTCCTGATTACCGGCGGTGCGGGCTTTATCGGCTCGCACCTGGTCGATGCATTGCTGGCCAAGGGTTACGGCGTGCGCGTGTTGGACAACCTGTCCACCGGCAAGCGCAGCAACCTGGCGTTGGACAACCCGCGCGTCGAACTGCTGGAAGGCGACGTGGCCGACGCCGAGCTGGTGGCGCGTGCCGCGGTCGGCACGGTGGCGGTGGTTCATCTGGCGGCGGTGGCGTCGGTGCAGGCGTCGGTGGATGATCCGGTCAGCACGCACCAGAGCAATTTTGTCGGCACCCTGAATGTGTGCGAAGCGATGCGCAAGGCGGGCGTGAAACGCGTGGTCTTCGCCTCCAGCGCGGCGGTGTACGGCAACAACGGCGAGGGCGCTTCGATTGACGAAGAGACCACCAAGGCGCCGTTGACACCGTATGCGTCCGACAAGCTGGCCGGCGAACACTACTTTGATTTCTACCGCCGCCAGCATGGCCTGGAGCCGGTGATTTTCCGCTTCTTCAATATCTTCGGCCCGCGCCAGGACCCGTCCTCGCCGTACTCCGGGGTAATCAGCATCTTCAGCGAGCGCGTGCAGCAGGGCGTGCCGATTGCCGTGTTTGGCGATGGCGAGCAGACCCGTGACTTCATGTACGTGGAAGACCTGGTCGACGTGCTGGTGCAAGCCATTGAAGCGCCGGACGCACCGTTGGGCGCGATCAATGTGGGTTGGAATCGCACCACGACGCTCAAGCAGGTGTTGCAGGCGCTGGAAGAGATCGTCGGCAAGTTGCCAGTGGTGACTTACGGCCCGGCGCGTTCGGGGGATATTCGCCACTCGCGGGCGAATAACCAGCGGTTGTTGGCGAGCTTCAAGTTGCCCGAGCCAACCCCGCTGAAAGTCGGCCTGGAACGCTTGCTCAAAGGCTGACGCAATCACAAATGTGGGAGCGGGCTTGCTCGCGAAGGCGGTGTACCAGTCTCTTCCTGTGCTGGCTGACCCACCGCTTTCGCGAGCAAGCCCGCTCCCACATTTGGATTTGTGCAGGGCTTGGCAATTGAATGAACCAGCTAGCTGCTGGCTTTCTTCTTCGGCGTTATCTTGCGCAGCACCCGCTGCGCCAGGCGCTTCAACTTCGACTCTTTCTCCGGCTCCGCCAAGCCCTGCTGGCGCAGCCAATCCTTCCAACGAATCCGTTCCTCACGCACCAGCCAGCCTTCCTGCTGGGCGAAGCTTTCCGCGAGGAACAAACCGCGCGTACTGGCCGGGGAAAGCTGATCCTTCTTGACGGTATACAACTCGGCCAGCGGCTGGCCGTCTTTCAACGGCATCAGGTACAGGTCCGGGCGCTGGCGGTCGAGGCGCGCCACCAATTGGTCGCCTTCCAGGCGTTCGTCCACATGGAACAAGCTCAGGGACTTGGCTTCCTTCGGTACTTCCAGGCGCAAGTCATAGATCAGTTGCAGCGATGCGGTGGGCAGGTGCACGTAGGCCCGTGGGCGTTCGATCAATTGGGTGGTGGCGCAGCGCACCGGGCGGGCGGCACCGGATAGCGGGCTGAGGCGAAACGGCAGGGCTTCGCGGTAATGCAGCGCGGCGGAGTAGGGCGCCGGCAGCCAGGTGTCATTGAAGCGCCCGCCAAGCCAGCCTTCAGGCGTCTCCAATAGGCACTCTTCGGCAATTTCCTGGATCGCGGTGTGCAGCGGCAAGTTCAGCTCGTGGGCCGGCACGTAGCCGGAGATCAGCTTGAGCACCACATCGCCACGGTCCTGGCGGCGCTGGCGCACCAGCACCCAGTAATCCTTGTTTTGCCAATGCAGGGTCAGGCGCACCGACACGCCGAGGTTCGCCAGTTCCAGCACGAAACGCTCGGGGTCGGCCACCTCCACCGGCTTGCGCCGTTGCAGGGTCTGGGCGAAGTTGAGCGGCATGCCGACGCTCTGGTAGTTCAGGCCTTCGGGGGTGGCTTCGACGTGCAGCGGCAGTGTCTTGAAGTTGCTGGGGTTTTTTCTAATGAGCGTGCGCGGCATGTCGGCTCCTTCTTGCGACGGGGTCGGCCGCGTCGGCGGCATCAGAGTTGACGGATGACCCGGGCAGCGGTCGCCACGTTATGGGCCAGGTGCAGCGGATTGATGGTCCCGACAATAGCACTGGCAACGCCGGTTTGCGCAAACAACAGCATGAAACTCGCGTGTATTGGATCCATTCCAGGCTCGAGGCAAACGTGGCCGCTGGCCAGGGCTTTCTTCACCAGGATGCCCTTGCCGTGTGCCGCCGCATAATCAATGACGGCTTTCTCGGCCTGTTCGTTCAAATTGTAGGTGACCATCGCGCAATCACCCTGTTCCAGAGCCTTCACGCCGCCTTCGACGGTCTTGCCGGAAAAACCGAAACCGCGAATCTTGCCTTCCTGTTTCAGCTCGGCCAGGGTCTGGTAGACCTCGCAATCATTGAGGATGTGCAGGTCGTTGCCGTCGGAATGCACCAGCACCAGGTCGATAAAATCCGTTTCCAGTCGTTTCAAGCTGCGCTCAATCGACAGGCGCGTATGGGCCGCGCTGAAATCGTGGCGGGACACGCCATTGTCGAACTCTTCGCCGACCTTGCTGACAATCACCCAGTCCTGGCGCTGGCCGCGCAACAGCGGGCCCAGGCGTTCTTCGCTCATGCCATAGGCCGGCGCGGTGTCGATCAGGTTGATGCCCAGCTCGCGGGCCTGGCGCAGCAGCATGCGCGCGGCGTCGTCATCGGGGATCTGGAAACCATTGGGGTACTTCACCCCTTGGTCGCGGCCCAGCTTGACGGTGCCCAGGCCCAGCGGCGAGACCAGCAGGCCGGTGCTGCCCAACGGGCGATGCAAATCGTGCAGGGTCGGCAGGCTCATGGCAGCAGTTGCTCCCAGGCCGGCACGCCGATGGCGGGTTTTGGCAACTCAGGCAGGGGTTCGCTTGCGCTTGGGCGGATGCCGTCGCGTTCGAGGGCGTTGATCACCCGATCGGCGAAGTCCGGCGCCAAGGCCAGCTTGGTGGGCCAGCCCACCAGCAGGCGACCGTCCTCAAAGACAAAGGCGTTGTCGGGACGGCTCAGGCCGGTTTGCAGGGGCTCGGCGCGGTCGACGCGCAGCGTGGCCCATTGGGTCTGGCTCATGTCGATCCACGGCAGTAACTGCGCCAGCTCGTTTTGCGCCGTGGCGATCTGCTCTTCGGGCGTACGCGCCACGCCATCGGCCTCGGCAATGTCGCCGCCCATGTACCACACCCAGTTGCCATCGGCAGCCGGGTGGGTGGTGACGGTGATGCGCGGCTTGGTGCCGCCGCCCAGGCAATGGGCGTACAGCGGCTTCAGGCCGGGGCCTTTGGCGATGATCATGTGCAGCGGGCGTTTTTGCATCGCCGGCTTGCTCAGGCCCAGAGCGGTCAGCAAGTCCGCCGTGCCGGCGCCGGCGCTCAACACGATGCGTTGTGCGCGGATCGCACGGCCATCGACCGTCAAGCCCACCAGCTTGTTGCCTTCCAGCAGCGGGGCGATGTGCTGCCCGGCGAGCAGGCCGTCGCCGGCCAATTGCGCCAGGCGTTGGATCAGGCTTGGCACGTCCACCACCAGTTCGGCCAGGCGATAGACCTTGCCCTTGAAGCGGCGGTCTTGCAGGGCCGGCGGCAGGTCGTCGCCCTTGACCTGATCGACACGCCCGCGCACGGCCTTGCTGGCGAAGAAGCTGGTGAGGTTGCCGGCGAGGGTGCCGGGAGACCACAGGTAATGGGCTTCGGACAACAGGCGCACGCCCGTCAGGTCCAGCTCACCGTTGCCCGCCAAGGCTTCGCGCCAGCGGCGCGGCATGTCGGCGATGGCTTCGGAGGCGCCGGTGAGGGCGCCGTGCAGGGCGTATTTCGCACCGCCGTGAATGATCCCCTGGGACTTCACGCTTTGCCCGCCACCCAAGGTGGCGCTTTCCACCAACACCGTGGAAAACCCCTGGCGGCGCAGGCGCGCATTAAGCCAGAGGCCGGCAACCCCGGCGCCGACAATCAGAACGTCGGTGGAAATAACGGATGGCATGGGCGACCTCAGTGTTCAAGACAAGAGGCGCAGTATACAGGCTGTTGCGTGGTGGTCAGTGCCCGGCGGTTTTCGAGAACAGCTGGATCACCACCACGCCCAGCACAATCAGGCCCATGCCGAGCATCGCCGGCAGGTCGAGTTTCTGCCCGTAGATAAACAGCGCCGCGATGCTCACCATCACAATGCCCATCCCGGCCCACACCGCGTAGGCCACGCCCACCGGCACGGTGCGCACCACCAGGGTCAGCATCCAGAAGGCGACGCCGTAGCCGACGATCACCAGCGCCAGGGGAATCGGGGTGCTCCAGCCTTTGATGGCTTTCATGGAAACGGTGGCGATCACTTCCGAGCAGATGGCGATGGCCAAGTAGTAGTAGGCAGGGTTCATGGGGTAATCCTCGGTGTGAAGCGCTTTTGATAAGGTCGGCATTTTAGGGCTTTATCAGATGGGGTAAAGTCATTACCTATCCGAATTAAAGATGGGTTGAACCATGAGCGTGCAATGGAACCTGGACCAGATGCGCCTGTTTGTCAGCGTCGCCGAGCAGCGTTCGTTTTCGGCGGTGGCGCGCGGGCAGCGCAAGGCGCAGTCGGCGGTGAGCAATGGGATTGCGCTGCTGGAAGCCGACTTGGGCGTGAGCCTGTTCGAGCGCAGCAGCGGCCGCCAGCCACGCCTGACCGCAGCCGGCACGGTGTTGCTGGAAGAGGCCCGGGAAGTGCTGCGCCAGTGCGAGCGCCTGAATGGTCGGGCACTGTCGCTGATGCGCGGCGAAGAAGCCTGCCTGCGCCTGGCCCAGGATGAGGCGATGCTGTATCAGCCGGTGCTCGACAGCCTGGATGCATTGGCTGGGCAATTTCCCAATCTGGAAGTGCAGATTTCCAGCGCCGCCCAAGGCGATGTCGCACGCAAGCTGGTGGAGCGCAAGGCCGACCTGGGCATGTTGTTCTATCACGATCAAATCCCCGAAGCGTTGGAGCGGCGGGTGGTGGGCAGTGTGGAAATGGTCACCGTGTGCGGGCGCAATCACCCGCTGGCCCGGCAAAAAACCGTGGATTGTCAGGCTCTGGCGCAGTACCGCCAGTTGCTGATGTCGACCCAGACCAGCGTCTACCCCGGCAGCGAGGCCGCCAGCCCGCAGGTGTGGCGCGCCGATAGCTTTTACGTGCTGGCCGAATGGCTGACCCGTGGCCTGGGTTGGGCCTGGTTGCCGCGGCATGTGGTGCAGTACCCGACCTATCAGAACCAGATGGTCGAACTGGACAGCGAATGGACCCCGCCGGCGCTGGTGGTGGAGCTGGTGTGGCGACGCGACGAACCCCTCGGCCCGGCCGCGCGTTTTTTGGCGGAACGTTTTGCCGAGTGCCTACGCGCGATTGACTGAAAAAGCCGATAAACTCCGCCGCCATGAATAGAACTCTCTATAGCTGTCTGTTTTACCTGGCGCTGCCATTGGTGGCTTTACGTCTGTGGCTGCGCGCACGCAAGGCACCGGCCTATGCCAAGCGGGTCAGCGAGCGCTTCTCGTATGGCTTGCCGGTATTGCAGCCGGGCGGGATCTGGGTGCATGCGGTGTCGGTGGGCGAGAGCATCGCCGCCGCCCCCATGGTGCGCGCGTTGCTGGAACGTTATCCACTGCTGCCAATCACCGTCACCTGCATGACGCCCACCGGTTCCGAGCGGATTCAGGCGTTGTTCGCCAACGAACCGCGCGTCCAGCACTGCTATTTGCCCTATGACTTGCCCTGCGCGGCTAGGCGCTTTCTTGATCGCGTGCAGCCGAAACTGGCGGTGATCATGGAGACCGAGCTGTGGCCCAACCATATCCATGCCTGCGCCCAGCGCGGTATTCCCGTGGCATTGGCCAATGGGCGGTTGTCGGCACGCTCGGCCAAGGGCTACGGGCGCTTCGCCAAGCTGACGGCGCCGATGCTGGCCGAGATGAGCCTGCTGGCGGTGCAGACCGAGACTGAAGCCGAGCGTTTCCGCAGCCTGGGTGCGCGTCCTGAAACCGTCGACGTCACCGGCTCGATCAAGTTCGACCTGGCCATCGACCCAGAACTGCCACAGCGCGCCGCCGCGTTGCGTGAGCAATGGGGCGCCACGGAGCGCCCGGTGTGGATCGCCGCCAGTACCCACGAAGGCGAAGATGAAGTGGTGCTGGCCGCTCATCGTCAGTTGCTCGACAGCTATCCCAATGCGTTATTGATTCTGGTGCCGCGCCACCAAGAGCGTTTCGGGCCGATGTTCGAGCTGTGTGGGCAGCAAGGCTTTGCTGCGGTGCGTCGCTCCACGGGCGAGCCGGTCACCCCACACACTTCGGTGTTGCTCGGCGATACCATGGGCGAATTGCTGTTTCTGTATGCCTTGGCCGACAGCGCCTTTGTCGGCGGCAGCCTGGTAGCGACCGGTGGGCATAACCCGCTGGAACCGGCGGCGTTGGCAAAACCGGTGATCATGGGGCCGCACGTGTTCAACTTCCTCGAAATCACCGCGATGATGCGTGAGGCGGGGGCGTTGCGGCAGGTGGATGATGCGCAAGGATTGGCCGAGGCTGTGCGCCAGTTGTTCGAGTTGCCGCAGGATGCGCGCAGGATGGGGCAGGCGGGGCTCAAGGTGATGCAGGCTAATCAGGGCGCATTGAAGCGCTTGCTGGATGGCTTGGGCAAACTGCTGAACGACTGACCCAACGCTGAACTAAATGTGGGAGCTGGCTTGCCTGCGATAGCATCACCTCGGAAGGTCTGATGTACCGAGGCGCCTGCATCGCAGGCAAGCCAGCTCCCACACAAACCCTCTCCCACAGGGGTTTTGCAGTGTTATCAATATCCCGGTCGAGCTTTGAGCTGCTCGGCCGCAGCCTTGGCCAGATCCGGCGGCAGGAAATCCCGATCCGGGTTGTAGTCCGCCTTCAGATACCGCGCCAACTCCTGCAAATCCCCCGGGTTCAACGTCCCCGCCGCCTGCTTCAAGCGCAGGTTGTCGAGGATGTAGTCATAACGGCTGTTGTTGTAATTGCGCACCGACGAATAGAGCTGGCGCTGTGAATCCAGCACATCGACGATATTGCGTGTGCCCACCTGGTAGCCGATTTCCGTGGCTTCCACCGCGCTCTGGTTGGAGATGATCGACTGGCGGCGCGCCTGTACCTGTTCCACATCGGTGTTCACTGCGCGGTGCAGGTTGCGGGTGTTTTCCACCACCTGGCGGCGCAGGCCTTCGCGTTGCTGCTCGGTCTGGTCCAGGCGTGAGTAGGATTCGCGTACTTGCGAGCTGGTCAGGCCGCCGCTGTACAGCGGGATGTTCAAGCGCAGGCCGACGGTGCGTTGTTCGACATCGCCACGGTATGGCGTGCCGAAGGCATTCGGGTTGCTGAAACCTAGGGCGTCGTTGTCGCCTCTTTCGTACTGCGCCACGGCGTCCAGGGTCGGCGCGTGGCCGGCCTTGCGCTGCTTGAGGGTTTCTTCGGCGGCCGTCACCGCGAAGTTGCTGGCCAGCAGGTTGAGGTTCTGGCGGCCGGCGGTGTCGACCCAGGATTTGGCGTCGTTCGGCAGCGGCGGCAGCACCGGCAGGCTGTGGACGATGCCCTGGATCGAGTTGTATTGGCGATTGGTCAGGGTGATCAGCGCTTCGAAGGCGTCTTCCACCTGGCGCTGGGCGAGGATGCGGTTGGCGCGGGCGGTGTCGTAGCTGGCCTGGGATTGCAGCACGTCGGTCTTGTCCGACAGGCCGACGTCGAAGCGTTCGTTGGATTGGTCCAACTGGCGCTTGAAGGCATTTTCTTCGGCCTTGGTCGAGGCCAGGTTGTCCTGGGCGCGCAGCACGGCGAAGTAGTTTTCGGCGCTCTGCAGGATCAGGTTCTGTTCGGTGGCCGACAGTTGCAGGGCGGCCTGCTCGTTGACGGCTTCGGCGGCTTGCAGCTGGAACCAGCGGTCGGCGCGGAACAGCGGCTGGCTCAAGGTCGCGCGCCACGAATGCGCGTCGCGATTGGCGGTGCCGGCCGGCTGCGCGAGCTGGGTGCGCACGTTGTTGCTGTCGGCGCCTGCCGACAGGTTCGGCAGCAAGCCGGCGCGGGCCTGGGGCACCACTTCTTTTTGTGCGCCGTATTGGGCGCGGGCGGCAGCCAGGTCGGCGTTGTTGTTCACCGCTTCCTGGTAGACGCTGACCAAGTCAGTGTTGGCGGACAAGGGCGCTTCTGCTGCCCAAACCATTCCATTGGTCGCACAAGACACGGCAAGAGCCAGTGAGAGTTTGCGCAGCATGAGGCGTTCCCTAGATTGAATATTACGGCGATAATTTAGCGCCCAAGGCTAAGGCTGGCCAATCCCGGCGTCAAGCCTTGAGGCAGTCCCCGAGTGTAGTGGCGCGATCACTGCACAACAATCCTGCAATTACGCCATTCATCATGCTGAATGCACCGCTATTGGCAATTTGCCCACGCCATGGTCTAGACTGGCCGCGTTCTTGTCGGGGTGCCTTGTTGGAAGGCTGAGATCGGTAAATACCGGATCCCGTTGAACCTGATCAGGTTAGCGCCTGCGTAGGGAACAAGATTTCTCGTCACCCGGCGAGTCCTCTTGTGCTTCGTCCGGGATGCTGTTCGACCATCGAACAGCCCTCGTGCGCCAAGCACAGCACTGGTTTCAGTGCGTCCATCCGTCACAGGTTCGCTCCGACAAAAATCCACCGCCTGGATAGAAAGTTGGAGAGCCCGTGATGACGACAAAACTAAAAAATACCGTGCATTTGAGTGAATCGGCCAAGGTCGACTCCGGCTCCGTGCAGCCCTTTACCCGCTCGCAAAAAGTCTACGTGCAGGGCACTCGCCCGGACATCCGCGTGCCGATGCGCGAGATCAGCCTGGACGTGACCCCCACCGATTTCGGCGGTGAAATCAACGCGCCTGTGGTGGTGTATGACACCTCCGGCCCCTACACCGACCCCAACGTGATCATCGACGTGCGCAAAGGCCTGGCCGATGTGCGCTCGCCGTGGATCGAAGTGCGTAACGACACCGAGCGCCTCTCGGGCCTCAGCTCGCACTTCGGCCAACAGCGCCTCAGCGATGCCGAGCTGACCGCGCTGCGCTTCGCCCATGTGAAGAACCCGCGCCGCGCCAAGGCTGGCGCCAACGTCACGCAGATGCACTACGCGCGCAAAGGCATCATCACCGCCGAGATGGAATACGTCGCCATCCGCGAAAACATGAAGCTCGAAGAGGCCCGCGCCAGCGGCCTGCTGGACCAGCAACACGCCGGCCACAGCTTCGGTGCCAGCGTGCCGAAGATCATCACCCCGGAATTCGTGCGCGAAGAAATCGCCCGTGGCCGTGCGATCATCCCGGCCAACATCAACCACACCGAACTGGAACCGATGATTATCGGCCGTAACTTCCTGGTGAAGATCAACGGCAACATCGGCAACAGCGCCCTGGGTTCGTCCATCGAAGAAGAAGTGGCGAAACTGACCTGGGGCATCCGTTGGGGTTCGGACACCGTGATGGACCTGTCCACCGGCAAGCACATCCACGAAACCCGCGAGTGGATCATCCGCAACTCGCCAGTGCCGATCGGTACCGTGCCGATCTACCAGGCCCTGGAAAAAGTCGGCGGCGCCGCCGAAGACCTGACCTGGGAGCTGTTCCGCGACACCCTGGTGGAGCAGGCCGAGCAGGGCGTCGACTACTTCACCATCCACGCCGGCGTGTTGCTGCGCTATGTGCCGCTGACCGCCAAGCGCGTCACCGGCATCGTGTCCCGTGGCGGTTCGATCATGGCCAAGTGGTGCCTGGCGCACCACAAAGAGAACTTCACCTACACGCATTTCGACGAAATCTGCGAAATCATGAAGGCCTATGACGTCAGTTTCTCCCTCGGCGACGGCCTGCGCCCGGGCTCGATTGCCGACGCCAACGACGCCGCGCAATTCGGCGAGCTGGAAACCCTTGGCGAGCTGACCAAGACCGCCTGGAAGCACGACGTGCAAACCATGATCGAAGGCCCGGGCCACGTGCCGATGCAGCTGATCAAGGAGAACATGGACAAGCAGCTGGAGTGCTGCGACGAAGCGCCGTTCTACACCCTCGGCCCGCTGACCACCGACATTGCGCCGGGCTACGATCACATCACTTCCGGGATCGGTGCGGCGATGATCGGTTGGTTCGGTTGCGCGATGCTCTGCTACGTGACGCCGAAGGAGCACTTGGGGCTGCCGAACAAGGATGACGTGAAGACCGGGATCATCACCTACAAGATCGCTGCCCATGCTGCGGATTTGGCCAAGGGCCATCCAGGCGCGCAGATCCGCGACAACGCCTTGAGCAAGGCGCGCTTCGAGTTCCGTTGGGAAGACCAGTTCAACCTTGGCCTGGACCCGGACACCGCGCGTTCGTACCACGATGAAACCCTGCCGAAGGATTCGGCCAAGGTCGCGCATTTTTGCTCGATGTGCGGGCCGAAGTTCTGCTCGATGAAGATCACCCAGGAAGTGCGTGAGTACGCGGCCAACCAGCGCATTGATGCGGTGGATGTGGATGTGGCCAAGGGCTTGGCGGAGCAGGCGGAGCGGTTCAAGCAGGAAGGTAGTCAGTTGTACAAGAAGGTCTGACCCAAGGGCGGCGGTGACTGTGGCGCCGCCATCGCGGGCAAGCCCGCTCCCACATTTTGAATTGTGAATACATTCAAGTGTGGGAGCGGGCTTGCCCGCGATAGCAATCTTCCAAACAAAAAATGCCCCTCAGAGATAACACCCTTGAGCATTCAACCGAGTACCTACTCCCCAGATACAGCAGTGCCGAGCGACAAACGAGTCTTCGGCGCCCGCGACCTGTTCTCCCTGTGGTTCTCCCTCGGCGTCGGCCTGATGGTCCTGCAAACCGGCGCCTTGCTCGCGCCGGGCCTGGGCTTGTCGGGTTCGTTGCTGGCAATCTTCCTCGGCACCCTGGTGGGCGTGTTGCTGCTGGCCGCCGTCGGCGTGATCGGCAGTGACACCGGCCTGTCCGCCATGGCCGCCCTCAAACTCAGCCTCGGCGCCAAGGGCGCGAGCCTGCCGGCGCTGCTCAACCTGCTGCAGCTGATCGGCTGGGGCTCGTTCGAAATCATCGTGATGCGCGACGCCGCCAGCCTGTTGGGCACGCGGGCGTTCAGGGAGGGCAGCCTGCTGGCCAGCCCGTTGCTGTGGACGCTGTTTTTCGGTGGCCTGGCGACCTTGCTGGCCGTGAGTGGCCCGCTGACCTTCGTGCGCCAGATCCTGCGCAAATGGGGCATATGGCTGCTGCTCGCCGCCTGTTTGTGGCTGACCTGGAACCTGTTTGCCAAGGCCGACCTTGCCGCCCTCTGGGCCCAGGCCGGTGACGGTTCGCTGCCGTTTGCGGTGGGTTTCGACATTGCCATTGCCATGCCGCTGTCGTGGCTGCCGTTGATCGCCGATTACTCACGCTTCGGCAAGCGCGCCAAAAATGTGTTTGGCGGCACGGCGCTGGGGTTCTTTATCGGTAATTTCTGGCTGATGAGCCTGGGCGTGGCCTACACCCTGGCGTTTGCGCCAAGCGGTGAGGTGAATGCGCTGCTGTTGGCCTTGGCCGGTGCGGGCCTGGGGATTCCGCTGTTGCTGATCCTGCTGGATGAGTCGGAAAACGCCTTTGCCGATATTCACTCGGCGGCGGTGTCCAGCGGCATCCTGTTGCGCTTGAAGGTCGAGCATCTGGCCCTGGCAATAGGCGTGATCTGCACGCTGATCGCCTGCTTTGCGCCGTTGGCCCAGTACCAGAACTTCCTGCTGCTGATCGGTTCGGTATTTGCGCCACTGTTTGGCGTGGTGCTGGTGGATCACTTCATCCTGCGCCGTCGCGGCCAGGGCGCTGTCAGCGCGCTACGTTGGCCGGCGCTGGTGGCCTGGCTGGGTGGCATCGGCACTTACCACTTGCTGGCCAATCTGTACCCGGATGTCGGTGCGACCCTGCCGGCGCTGGTGCTGGCAGGGCTGTTGCAGTTTATCCTCGGTCGGGCCTTCAGCGGCGCGCGGGCACCAGTTCAGGCTTGAGAATGCCTTCCAGGCGCGAGTAGGGAATCTGCAGCTCGACGTGGCCCAGGGCGTACGGCGCGATGGTGGTGGTGGGGTATTTGAGGATCACGCCACCATAGGTCAGCGCCACGTTCGGGGTTTTCTGGAAGGGGTAGGTCTTCACGAACTCCGGCTCCAGGCTCAGGCGGGTGCTGATCAGCCAGCTGTTGTGGGCGACCTGGGCAGCCTTCCAGAAGGCGTCTTCCTTGCCGGGCAGCAGCATGTCGGTCAGCGACAGGGCTTTTTGCTGCTGGCGCGAATAGTTGATGAACGCGCGGCCAGGCTCGCCGTGGGTGGCGCCCTGGTCCAGGTAGCTGGACAGCTCGATGATCACCAAGCCGTCATGCTGCTCGCGTACCTTGGCTTGCAAGTACATGCTGTTGCGCGGTGCGGCGCTGTGCAGGAACTGCTCGCTGTAGGTCGCCAGGCTGGTGGGCAGCGGGTCGGCCTGGGTCATTTCCAGCAGGCGCTGTTCGATCAAGGCATCCAGCTTGGGCTCCTTGGCGAAGTGCACGGTGTCGATATTCACCAGCGGGCAGTCGGCGCTGGCGCAACCCGGCTTGCTTTGCTCGGTGGCGTCGCGGGTGGCTTCCAGCGGCGTGCGCCAGCTCGGTTGAAACAGGCTTTGGCAGGCACCCAGGGTCAGTGCAATGCAGGCCACGGAGGCGATTTTTAAAAGCGACATGGATGTCCTTCGTCTAACGATAAGAGCGAAATGGTGCAGCTTCGACTACCGGCAGGGCAGTCAGTTCGCCACTAAGCTGATTAGAGTGAGTTTGACGTTCGCCGTCTATCCCGGC
The DNA here is from genome assembly GCF_017316265.1 of Pseudomonas sp. Marseille-Q1929. Lineage (NCBI taxonomy): Bacteria > Pseudomonadati > Pseudomonadota > Gammaproteobacteria > Pseudomonadales > Pseudomonadaceae > Pseudomonas > Pseudomonas sp. Marseille-Q1929. Next base: position 45,112 of record NZ_JAFLWU010000005.1, on the reverse strand, counting down.
AACCGGAAAGGGGCTGCACCAACCGCCGCGAGCGCGTTAGGATGGCGCGAATTGCACAGGCTTAACGAGGAAAGGTATGACGGACATTGCGAAATCGGCGCCGAGCAAAATCGAAATTGTTCAGCACGACACAGCTTTCAAGGGCTTCTATCAGCTTGATCGCCTGCAACTGCGCCACGAAAAATTCGACGGCGGCATGAGCCGGGTGATCAATCGCGAAGTCTTCGTTCGTCATGATGCCGTGTGTGTATTGCCCTACGACCCACAACGTGACGAAGTGGTCTTGAACGAGCAGTTCCGCATCGGCGCCATGGGCCGTACCGACAACCCCTGGCTGATCGAAATGGTCGCCGGCCTGATCGACAAGGACGAGCAGCCGGAGGAGGTTGCACACCGTGAGGCCGAGGAGGAAGCTGGGCTGACATTCTCCGCCTTGTGGCCGATCACCCAGTATTTCCCATCGCCCGGCGGCAGTACCGAATTTGTCCACTTGTACCTGGGCCGTTGCGACAGCACCGGGGTGGGTGGCGTCCATGGATTGGAAGAAGAGGCAGAAGATATCCGCGTCACCACCTGGGCTTTCGAAGACGCCCTGCAAGCGGTGCGCGACGGCAAGATTTCCAACGCAGCCAGCATTATCGCCCTGCAATGGCTTGCGCTTAATCGCGCGGAAGTGAGGGGGTTATGGCAGTAAAGGCACGGGAACGTTACCGGGTTGACCTGATCGGGCTGCAAGCGGCCTGCGAGGCCAACTATGCGCGGCTGATGCGTCTGCTCCCCGATATGCGCCACGCCCCGGCGGCGCGGCGCATCGGCGTGACCCATGGCGACCAGATGCTCGGTGTGTTGACCCTGGAAGTCATCGTCAACTGCCCGTACACCACCACCCTGCGCGTGCGCCAGGAACACAGCCTGCCATGGCTGCCGGTGCCGCAACTGGAAGTGCAGGTGTACCACGACGCCCGCATGGCCGAAGTGATCAGCGCCGAACATGCGCGGCGCTTTCGCAGCATCTATCCTTACCCGAATGTGTTCATGCACCAGCCCGATGAGAAAGCGCAGCTCAATGTGTTCCTCGGTGAATGGTTGAGTCACTGCCTGGCCCTGGGCCATGAGTTCGAAGCGGTGCGGTAGATGTGAACTGTATCTGATTCCTTGTATTCCCTCTTTGTGTCCTGCCCCAGCATAATCGCGCTATTCGTCCATTCCTGTGATTGCCCTGGGAGAGCGCCTTGCCGAGCGTAACCACCGTGAGCCCCGATGCACCGGCGTTGCTGGTGCAACTGTCCGACAGCCACCTGTTTGCCGAGGCCGACAGCACGCTGCTGGGCATGAACACCCGTGAAAGCCTGCAACGGGTGATCGAGCTGGTGCGCGTGCAGCAGCCGCGAATCGACTTGATGCTGGCCACGGGCGACTTGTCCCAGGACGGCACGCTGGCGTCCTACCAGCAATTTCGTGACATGACCCGGCAGATCGACGCCCCGGCGCGCTGGATTCCCGGCAATCACGACGAACCCCAGGTCATGGCCCACGCCGCTATGCGCAGTGATTTGCTGGAACCGGTGGTCGATATCGGCAACTGGCGCGTCACCCTGCTGGATTCCGCCGTGCCGGGCTCGGTGCCGGGCTATCTGCAAGACCAGCAGCTGCAATTGCTCGCCCAGGCCCTGAGCGAAGCGCCGAGCCGCCATCACCTGGTATGTTTCCACCATCATCCGGTGTCCATCGGCTGTGCGTGGATGGAGCCCATCGGCCTGCGTAATCCCGACGCGTTGTTTGCCGTGCTGGATCGCTTTCCGCAGGTCCGGGCGGTGCTCTGGGGGCACGTACACCAGGAAATCGACCGCGAGCGCAACGGCGTGCGGTTGTTGGCCTCGCCGTCCACCTGCATCCAGTTCGCGCCGGGTAGCGCGGATTTCCAGGTCAGCGAGCAGGCGCCGGGGTATCGCTGGTTGCGCTTGCATGCCGACGGGCGGTTGGAAACGGGTGTGGAGCGGGTTCAAGACTTCGAATTTACGGTCGATTACGGCAGCAACGGCTATTAAAAGCTGCAAACACTGATCAAAAATGTGGGAGCGGGCTTGCTCGCGAATGCGGTGGGTCAGTACCAGATGCAGTGACTGACACTCCGCATTCGCGAGCAAGCCCGCTCCCACATGGGTTCTTCGGTGTCCTGTGGATTGAGGTCATCACACAAAGCCGCTATCCCTGTAAACTGCGCCTCTTTGGCCCACGTCATGGAGAGCCCGGCATGTCCGCTTCGATCCTGTATATCCACGGTTTCAACAGTGCGCCGGCGTCCAACAAGGCCAGCCAGTTGATCACCGTGATGGGCGCCCTTGGCCTGGCCGAGCAACTGCGGGTGCCGGCCCTGCATCACCACCCGCGTCAGGCGATTCCCCAACTGGAAGCGGCGATCGCTGAACTGGGGCGCCCGCTGCTGGTCGGCAGCTCACTCGGCGGCTACTATGCAACCCATCTTGCCGAGCGCCATGGCCTCAAGGCGCTGCTGGTCAACCCTGCGGTCAGCCCCCATCGGATGTTCGACGGTTACCTGGGCACCCAGAAGAACCTCTACACCGATGAAACCTGGGAATTGACCCACGACCACGTCACGGCCCTGGCCGAGCTGGAAGTGGCGGCGCCCCAGGATGCCGGCCGTTATCAGGTGTGGTTGCAAACCGGCGATGAAACGCTGGATTATCGCCTCGCCCAGCAGTATTACCGGGCCTGTGCCTTGCGCATCCAGGCCGGTGGCGACCATGGTTACCAAGGCTTCGCCGGTCAATTGCCGGCGCTGCTCAGTTTTGCCGGCATTGGCGCAGATCAGTATCAATCCTTCGATTTTTCGTCACTGTAAAAATCGCAGGTCACTTTTTAATCGAACGACTCACGACGAGACCCCATGGCCACTCCCAGCGCTAGCTCTTATAACGCCGACGCCATCGAAGTCCTCTCGGGCCTCGACCCGGTGCGCAAACGCCCCGGCATGTACACCGACACCAGCCGGCCGAACCACCTTGCCCAGGAAGTCATCGACAACAGCGTCGACGAAGCCCTGGCCGGCCACGCCAAGTCGGTGCATGTCATTCTTCACGCTGACCACTCCCTGGAAGTGTCCGACGACGGTCGCGGCATGCCGGTGGACATCCACCCGGAAGAGGGTGTGCCGGGCGTCGAGCTGATCCTCACCAAGCTGCACGCCGGCGGCAAGTTCTCCAACAAGAACTACCAGTTCTCCGGTGGCTTGCACGGCGTGGGTATTTCCGTGGTCAACGCCTTGTCCACGTTGGTGCGGGTCAGGGTCAAGCGCGATGGCAACGAATACGAGATGACCTTCGCCGATGGCTACAAAGCCACCGACCTGGCCGTGATCGGCACCGTTGGCAAGCGCAACACCGGTACCAGCGTGTACTTCGCGCCGGACCCGAAATACTTCGATTCGCCGAAATTCTCCATCAGCCGCCTCAAGCACGTGCTCAAGGCCAAGGCTGTGCTGTGCCCGGGCCTGCTCGTCACCTTTGAAGACAAAGGCACCGGCGAGAAGGTCGAGTGGCATTACGAAGACGGCCTGCGCTCCTACCTGGAAGACTCCGTCAGCGACTTCGAACGCCTGCCCAACGAGCCGTTCTGCGGCAGCCTGGCCGGTAATAAGGAAGCTGTCGATTGGGCACTGTTGTGGCTGCCCGAAGGCGGCGACAGCGTGCAGGAAAGCTACGTCAACCTGATCCCCACGGCCCAAGGCGGCACCCACGTCAACGGGTTGCGCCAGGGTTTGCTGGATGCCATGCGCGAATTCTGCGAATACCGCAGCCTGCTGCCGCGCGGCGTGAAGCTGGCGCCGGAAGACGTGTGGGAGCGCATCGCGTTCGTGCTGTCGATGAAAATGCAGGAGCCGCAATTCTCCGGCCAGACCAAAGAGCGCCTGTCATCCCGCGAGGCGGCGGCGTTTGTCTCGGGCGTGGTCAAGGATGCGTTCAGCCTGTGGCTCAACGAACATCCTGAGCTGGGCCTGGCCCTGGCGGAGCTGGCGATCAACAACGCCGGCCGACGCTTGAAGGCCAGCAAGAAGGTCGAACGCAAGCGCATCACTGCGGGCCCGGCACTGCCGGGCAAGCTGGCCGATTGCGCCGGGCAAGACCCGATGCGCTCCGAGCTGTTCCTGGTGGAAGGTGATTCCGCCGGTGGTTCCGCCAAGCAAGCGCGGGACAAGGAGTTCCAGGCGATCCTGCCGTTGCGCGGCAAGATCCTCAACACCTGGGAAGTCGATGGCAGCGAAGTCCTGGCCAGCCAGGAAGTGCACAACATCGCCGTGGCCATCGGCGTCGACCCGGGCGCGGCGGACATGAGCCAGCTGCGCTACGGCAAGATCTGCATCCTCGCCGACGCCGACTCCGACGGCCTGCACATCGCCACGCTGCTGTGCGCGTTGTTTGTCCAGCACTTCCGCCCATTGGTGGATGCCGGTCACGTCTACGTCGCCATGCCGCCGCTGTACCGCATCGACCTGGGCAAAGAGATTTTCTACGCCCTCGACGAAGCCGAGCGCGATGGCATCCTCGACCGCCTGGTGGCCGAGAAGAAACGCGGCAAGCCACAGGTCACGCGATTCAAAGGCCTGGGTGAAATGAACCCGCCGCAATTGCGCGAAACCACCATGGACCCGAACACCCGGCGCCTGGTGCAGTTGACCCTGGAAGACTACGCCGCGACGTCGGAAATGATGGACATGCTGCTGGCGAAAAAACGCGCGCCGGACCGCAAATCCTGGCTGGAATCCAAAGGCAACCTTGCCGAGGTGCTGGGCTGATGCGCACAGGTTTCGCCCTGGCGATCCTGATGTGGAGCGGGCTGGTGGCGACCTCGGTCGTTGCCGCGCCTGTGGCTGAGCTGAAACTTGTCTCCGAACACCCGGTGGACGGCATGCGCGGCGGCAATCTGTCGGGCCTGGCCTTGTGTGGCAAGGAGTTGTGGACGGTTTCCGACCGCGACGACGACCAGATCTATCGCCTGGATATCAGTGCGCCGACCTGGCAGGCCGAAACGGTGAAGATCGACGTGCCGCCGGTGCCGGAGTCCGGCTTGCCCTGGGGTTTGCGCTCGCGCACCAAGGCCGCATCGTTCATTCGCGGTGGCGACCTGGACTTTGAAGGCATCAGCTGCGATGCCGCGGGCAACCGCTATGTCGTCAGCGAAGCCCATGCGGCGGTGCTGCAAGTACCGGTGAGCGGTGCGCCCGAGTGGTTGAAGATCGCGCCCGGCATGGTGCGTGAAGCACGGGCCAGCGGCATGTTGCTGCACTTCAATGCGTTGTTTGAAGGGCTGGCGATCAATCCCGAAAGCAATCAGATTTGGCTGGCAGCCGAGCGCGAAAGGCGCGGCCTAATCTCGATCAAGCGTGGGCAAAGCGTGTGGGATTGCGACGGTCCGTGTGTATTGCTGAGCGAAGCCGGCCAGGAAGTGCAGCCGGTCAAGTTCACCAATGCCAAGGCCGTGTCCAAGGACTTTGCCGACCTGGCGCTGTTCAATGGCAAGCTGTTTACCCTGGAGCGCAATGCCTTCCAGATCTGCCGGCGCGATGCGGTTACCGCCAAGGTCGAGCTGTGCTGGTCGTTTGCCGACGAGACCCTGACGCCTGAGCGGCGCTATCCTCAGGCCTATGGCCTGGCAGAAGCCCTGGTGGTGGACGCGGATGGCGCCTGGCTGGGCATCGACAACAACTTCGGCCCCCGCGCCGATGGTGAAAAACGCCCGGTGGTCTATCGTTTCGCCGCCCCGGCCGGTGGCTGGAGTGCCCAGCCATGAACCCTGAATTTTTTGAATTGACCCGGCGCCGCGGCATTTCCGCCGCGCCTTACCCAATGATGAGGCCCGCATGAGTGACATCCTCGCAGACAGCTTAGATGGCGTAGAACGCCGGTCGCTGGCTGACTTCACCGAAAGTGCCTACCTCAACTACTCCATGTACGTGATCATGGACCGTGCCTTGCCGCATATCGGCGACGGCCTGAAGCCCGTGCAACGGCGCATTATCTACGCCATGAGTGAGTTGGGCCTGGACGCTGATTCCAAGCACAAGAAGTCGGCGCGTACCGTCGGCGACGTGCTCGGCAAGTTCCACCCCCACGGCGACTCCGCCTGCTACGAAGCCATGGTGCTGATGGCCCAGCCGTTCAGCTACCGCTACACGCTGGTGGACGGCCAGGGCAACTGGGGTGCGCCGGATGATCCGAAGTCCTTCGCCGCCATGCGTTACACCGAGGCGCGCCTGTCGCGTTACTCGGAAGTCCTGTTGAGCGAACTGGGGCAGGGCACCGCCGATTGGGGCCCGAACTTCGACGGCACTCTCGACGAACCGTTGGTGTTGCCGGCACGTTTGCCGAATATCCTGCTTAACGGCACCACTGGCATCGCCGTGGGCATGGCCACCGACGTGCCGCCGCATAACCTGCGTGAAGTGGCCACGGCGTGCGTGCGCTTGCTCGATGAGCCCAAGGCCACGGTCGAACAGCTCTGCGAGCATATCCAGGGCCCGGACTACCCGACGGAAGCGGAAATCATCACGCCGCGCGCCGACCTGCTGAAGATGTACGAAACCGGCAAGGGCTCGGTGCGCATGCGCGCCGTGTACCACATCGAAGATGGCGACATTATTGTCACCGCGCTGCCGCACCAGGTGTCTGGCGCCAAGGTGCTGGAGCAGATCGCCGCACTGATGCAGGCCAAGCCGTCGAAGCTGCCGCAAGTGGCCGACCTGCGTGACGAGTCCGACCACGAAAACCCGTGCCGCATCGTGATCATCCCGACCAACAGCCGGGTCGACCACGAAGTGCTGATGCAGCATCTGTTCGCCAGCACCGACCTGGAGTCGAGCTACCGGGTCAACGTCAACATCATCGGCCTGGACGGCAAGCCGCAGCTGAAAAATCTGCGCAACCTGCTGGTGGAGTGGCTGGAATTCCGTGTGCAGACCGTGCGTCGCCGCCTGCAATTCCGCCTGGACAAGGTCGAGCGCCGCTTGCACCTGTTGGACGGCTTGCTGATTGCCTACCTCAACCTGGATGAAGTGATCCACATCATCCGTACCGCCGAGCACCCGAAAGCCGAGTTGATCGCGCGTTTCCAGCTCAGCGAAATCCAGGCCGACTACATCCTCGACACCCGCTTGCGTCAATTGGCGCGACTGGAAGAAATGAAGCTGCGCGACGAGCAAGACGCGCTGCTCAAGGAACAAGCCAAGCTGCAAGCCCTGTTGGGCAGCGAAGCCAAGCTGAAGAAGCTGGTGCGTACCGAGCTGATCAAGGACGCCGAAACCTACGGCGACGACCGCCGCTCGCCAATCGTCCAGCGTGCTGAAGCGAAAGCGCTGACCGAGACCGAGCTGCTGCCAAACGAGAAAATTACCGTCGTTCTGTCGGAAAAGGGTTGGGTTCGTTCGGCCAAGGGGCATGATATTGACGCCACCGGCCTGTCGTACAAGGCTGGCGACGGCTTCAAGACCGCTGCGGCCGGGCGTTCCAACCAGTTTGCGGTGTTTATCGACTCGACCGGGCGCAGTTATTCGGTGCCGGCCCACACCTTGCCGTCTGCACGGGGCCAGGGCGAGCCGCTGACTGGGCGCCTGACGCCGCCACCAGGGGCGAATTTCGAGTGCGTGCTGCTGCCGGATGACGATTCGCTGTACGTGATTGCGTCGGACGCGGGTTACGGTTTTGTGGTCAAGGGGGAAGACCTGCAGGCCAAGAACAAGGCGGGCAAGGCGCTGTTGAGCCTGCCGAACAACGCCAAGGTGATCCTGCCGCGACCAGTGGACGATCGCGAAAGCAACTGGCTGGCCTCGGTGACCACCGAAGGCCGTTTGCTGGTGTTCAAGATCAGCGACCTGCCGCAGTTGGGCAAAGGCAAGGGCAACAAGATCATCGGTATTCCTGGCGAGCGCGTGGCCAGTCGCGAAGAGTACGTGACCGACATCGCGGTCATTCCGGAAGGCGCGACGCTGGTGCTGCAAGCCGGCAAGCGCACGTTGTCGCTGCGTCCTGACGACCTTGAGCATTACAAGGGCGAGCGTGGTCGGCGTGGTAACAAACTGCCGCGGGGCTTCCAGCGCGTGGATGCTTTGTTGGTAGAAACGCCGGTTTAACGCGTATTAGAGGCCTCGATCTACGGTTTAACGCGTAGATCGACGCTTTGGCGCTGGAGTCATGGCGCATATTCACGGATGATATGGCCTTTCCAGCGCCGGCGTGGCCGCGCGTATTTAGGGTTTTTTCAGTATTAGTTGTGGTTCGCCGTGTGGCAGCCACCTGGATGGGATGATGACCGCTCCACGCGTTCCTTTATTTTTGATGCTCGCTGGCCTGTTGGGGTTGGCGGGTTGCAGCACGCACCAGCCGGTGTCGCTGTACCAGCTGGACAGCGGCAGCCCGGCGCAGCCCGCCCAGGCTGCCGGCATGGCGGTATTGCTCGGCCCGGTCGTCGTGGCGGACTACCTGCAACGCGAAACCCTGCTGCAACGTCAGAACGACGGCAGCCTGCAAGGTTCCACCGATGGGCGTTGGGCGGGCAGTTTGTCGTCCGACATCAACCAGCTGATGCTGCGCCAAGTGGCCGGTCATCTGGACAGCCAGCGTGTGGTGCTCGCGCCTGCGCCGACTGGCTTCAGCCCGGATGTACAGGTGCTGTTGACCATCACGCGCCTGGACTCCGGCACCTCGCAGCCGGCGATCCTGGATGCCCAGTGGCGTTTGATCGACCGCCGTGGCCAGGTTCGTGACAGCCGCATCGTGCACTTGCAGGAAGAACACGCCGGCACCACCGCGTCCCAGGTCCAGGCCCAGGGCGTGCTGTTGCAGCATTTGGCACAGCAGTTGTCGGTGGCCCTCAAGCCATTGGCCAACCAGCCGCCGATTGCCGAAGCGCCGCGCAAACAGGCGCCGGTGCAGGCGGCCAAGCCGGCTGAACCGCAGAAGCCGAAGATGCCGATGGCGACACCGATTCGTACAGATATGGAAGTGTTCAGGTTCTGACCTGAATCGCTGACACAAAAAAGGCCCGCTGACTCAGCGGGCCTTTTTGTTTGTGCGCGATTTAGCTGTCACTGAAAATCTACTGGAGGATATCAACTGTGGGAGCGGGCTTGCCCGCGATGGCGGTGGTTCAGCCAAGGATGTGTAGGCTGATACTCCGCTATCGCGGGCAAGCCCGCTCCCACAGGTGTTTGTGCAGTGTCTTAAATCTTGGTGCGGGTCTCGTGCATCCGCGCCAGTTGGCGCTCCAGCATCGACGGATACGGCTCCATCAACCGCTCTACACAGCTCGCCCCCTCAGGGCTGGCAATCGGGCGGATACGCGCGCGCTGACGGATCAACGTGTCTTCACTGATCTTGCGCTCCACCAGCAGCAGGTTGCGGCTGTGTTGCGACAAGGCCAGGGCGTCCTGCGCGCTTTCAGTCAGCAGCAGGTCGATCTGGCTCATGCCAAACAGATCGTCGCTGACCGTCAGGCCCAGTTGCAGTTGCAGGGTGATGCCGCTGTCCGCCACTTCGATCTGCAGGGCATGGCCCAGGGCGCGCAGCAGCTCGCCGCAGCAGATGGCGTTGGTCAGGTAGTCTTCGCCGCTGTCTTCGCTGTGGAACAGCATCAGCGTGCTGCCGTCGTTCAGGGTGTGCAATTCGCTCTGGTACAGCGATGCGGCCTGGTCGAGGCAGTCGCGGTAGCGTTCCAGCAATTCCGTCAGGCGGGTGCGGGGCAGGCGGCGCAGTTGATCCTGTGAACCCAGCTGCACGGCCAGGACCGCACTGTGCTGGGGTTCGGCGTTTTTCACCAGGACCGGCTTCGGTGCTACGGCCGGGCTGTCGGAGGTAGTGTCGCGCAGGTCGGCGAACGGGTCTTCGTCGTCCAGCTCGTCTTCGTCGGCCTGGATCGCCTTGCGGGTGGCTGGCTTGAGGCCGGCGACCGGTGGGGCTTCATCAAAGCCCGGCTCACCCACGTCGAACTCGGGCTCGTCGTCGTATTCCGGCTCGGGCTCAGGCGCGCGCACGGCCGGCTCCGGGGCGAAACTGGCGTGCAGTTGGCGGGCGAGGTCGCCGATTTCATCCTGGCGGTCGGTGGCCGGGGTGTGTTCGTCGATGTCCCGCAGCCAGATGCGCAGTTGCATCAGCGGCGTGGAGATATGCCGACCCAGGCGCAGGCTCAGGGCCAACGCCAGGGCCAGCAGGATCGCGCTGAGGATGCCCATGCTTTGCAGGCTGATGGTCATCGGCTGCTGGAATTGCTGCATGTCCAGGCTGATGCGCAGTTGGCCGGCCTTCACGTCCTGGAACGTGATGTTGCTCTGGTACAACCCTTCGGCTTCGCCCAGCAGGCCGTTCTTCGGGCGTTGCCCTGCTTCGGCCATGATGCGGTTGTCCACGCTGTAGATGGCGGCGTGGGCCACCAGCGGGTTCTTGGTCAGGTTATTGAGCAGCACGTTGAGGCTGAGGATGTCATTGGACACCAACAGCTCGGTCGCCGAGGTGGCGGTTTGCGTGGTCAGGCTCTCGCCGAGGGCGTCGGCCTGTTCGTGCATGGCCTGTTTGAACTGCAGACCCATCACGCAGGCGTAGATCACCAGGGCCAGGGCGACCAGGATCACGTTATGGCTGGCGATGCGTAATGCAATCGGGACACGGCGGTGGCGCAGTGCCCGGAAGATCAGCAGGAAGAAGTTATCAGTTTTTACTGGCGTGGGCCGGTTCACTTGCGCTCGGCTCTTGGTCCGTGAAGTTGACGCGCAGTATAGCGACAGGCCCCAGAGCGTCAAAGCGCTGGCTGTGCCCGATGGTCACTGAAAGTGGGTAGAATGCGGTTTTTTTCCAGCCTGGGGGTGCGCCTTGCGCGAAATTGTCCTGATAAACATCACCGGTGAAGATCGCCCGGGCCTGACTGCGGCGATTACCGGCGTTCTGGCCCAGGGTGGTGTGAACATTCTCGACATCGGCCAGGCGGTGATCCACGACACGCTGTCGTTCGGCATCCTGGTCGAGATCCCGAGCACTGAACAGGCGTCCTCGGTGCTCAAGGACATCCTGTTTACGGCGTACAAGCTTGATCAACAGGTGCGTTTCACCCCGGTGTCCGAAGCCGATTACCAGCATTGGGTCGCCGGCCAGGGCAAGAAACGCCACATCGTCACGCTGCTGACTCGCAAGGTCACCGCCGAACAGTTGCAGCGTGTCAGTTCGATCACCGCGCAATACGGCTTGAATATCGACCACATTGACCGTCTGTCGGGTCGCATGCCGCTGGACACCCCGGCCGACAAAGGCAAGGGCTGTATCGAGTTCTCCGTGCGCGGTGAGCCGGCTGATCCGCAAGCCCTGCGCGCTGAGTTTCTCAGCGTGGCCCAGGAGCTGAATGTCGATATCGCTTTCCAGGAAGACTCGCTGTTCCGCCGCAACCGTCGCCTGGCGGTGTTCGACATGGACTCCACGTTGATCGAGGCGGAAGTCATCGACGAGTTGGCCAAGGCGGCCGGCGTGGGCGAGCAAGTTTCCGAGATCACCGAGCGCGCCATGGCCGGTGAACTGGATTTCCGCGCGAGCTTCAAGGAGCGCCTGGCGCTGCTCAAAGGTCTGGACGTCAGCGTGCTGGACTCCATCGGCGCTTCGCTGCGCCTGACCGAAGGCGCCGAAACCCTGTTCGCCGAACTCAAGCGCTTGGGCTACAAGACCGCGATCCTGTCGGGCGGCTTTACTTACTTCGCCAAGCAATTGCAGGCCAAGTTGGGTATCGACTACGTATTCGCCAACGAGCTGGAAGTGGTGGATGGCAAGGTGACCGGCGTGGCGGTCGAGCCGATTGTCGATGCGCAGCGCAAGGCGGATCTGCTGAGGGAGTTGGCGCACAAGGAAGGTTTGCGTCTGGAGCAGACCATTGCGGTCGGCGACGGTGCAAATGACCTGCCGATGTTGGCGATTGCCGGGTTGGGGGTGGCGTTCCGCGCCAAGCCGCTGGTGAAGCAGTCGGCAAAGCAGGCGATTTCGACGCTGGGCTTGGATGGGGTGTTGTATCTGCTGGGTTTTCGCGACCGCGACGGACAGCTGTAGTCACTGAAGAAACGCGGTAAAAAATGTGGGAGCTGGCTTGCCTGCGATAGCGGTGTTGGATTCACCACCGTCATCGCAGGCAAGCCAGCTCCCACATTGATCGGGTTCCAGCTTTAAATCTATTGTGAATCAGGCTTTTGGCAGTGCCATACCCTGGCCCATCTGCACCGGCGTGCCCGCCGCCAGCTCTTCAGCCCACTTCACCTGATCCGGCCCGAACAGCACGATCGCGGTCGAACCCAGCTTGAACCGACCCAGCTCCGCACCTTTCTCCAGGTGAATCGGCGCGCGCGCGGCTTCGTCATAACGGAAGGTTTTCAGCTCGCGCTTCGGCGGAGTCACCAAGCCAGCCCACACGGTCTCAATCGACGCCACAATCATCGCGCCCACCAACACCACGGCCATCGGGCCGCGTTCGGTGTCGAAAATGCAGGCAACTCGCTCGTTACGGGCGAACAGCTCCGGTACGTTTTCGGCGGTGGTCTGGTTGACCGAGAAGATGCGCCCCGGGATGTAGATCATCTCGCGCAGGGTGCCGGCCAGCGGCATATGCACGCGGTGGTAGTCCTTCGGCGACAGGTACACCGTCGCAAAATCGCCGCCCATGAACGGCGCAGCCACGGCGGAATCACCGCCCAGCAGTTCCAGCACGCTGAAGCTGTGGCCTTTGGCCTGGAACACACGGCCATGCTCGATCGGGCCAAGCTGGCTGACCGCGCCATCGGCGGGGCTCAAGATCGCGCCCGGGGTTTGGTCCAGCGGGCGGGCGCCGTCTTTCAAGGCGCGGGTGAAGAACGCGTTGAAGTGCTCGTAGGCGGTCACGTCTTCCACCAGGGCCTGGGACATGTCCACTTGATAGCGCTTGGCGAACCAGCTGGTGAAGGCGTTCTTGAACCAGCGCACGCGGCACTCGGCAATGCAGCCGGCCAAGCGCGACAGCAGGTGGTGCGGCAGCAAGTACTGGCTGAGGATAAACAACTGCTTTTTCATTTACTGTCCTTAAACCTTAAATCTCAACGGGGGTGTCGGGGTGGTTGCCCCATTCGCCCCAGGAACCGGCATAACCTTTGACTCGCGGATAACCGAGCGCCTTGGCCACCAGGTAGGTGAAGCCAGAGCGGTGGTGAGTCTGGCAGTGGGTGATGATTTCTTTGTCGCGGGTCAGCCCGAGGTCTTCGAGGATCTGCGGCATGTCGCGGCGGATGCGCAGGTTGCGCGCTGGGTCCATGCCGGCGGTCCATTCGAAGTTCACGGCGCCGGGGATGTGCCCACCTTTGGCGGCGAGGACTTTCTCGCCGGAATACTCCAGCGGGCCGCGTGCGTCCCAGATACCCAGGTCGGCCGCACCGAGGCGGCTTTGCAGGTACTCGCGGGTGGCGGTGGGGCCGTCGTGCAGCGTCAGGCTGACCGGGCCGCCGACCGGCGCGGGCACGTCGGTGCTGACCGGGTGCTGGCCCTCGAGCCAGGCCAGCAGGCCGCCGTCGAGGTAGTGGTATTTCTGATGGCCGATCACGTCGAGCATCCAGATGAAACGCCCGGCCCAGCCGCCGCCTTCGTCGTCGTAGACCACGTAGGTCGCGTCCGGGGTGTGGCCCAGTTCGCCGAAGAGTTTTTCCAGGTCGGCCTTGTGGGGCAGCAGGCCCGGTGCAGGCGGCTGGCCCAGTTGGGTGCGCTTGGGGTCAACGAAATGCGCGCCGGGGATATGCCCCTGGGCGTAGCGGGCGGCGCTGGTGAGGTCCACCAGAATCAGGTGTTCGGCATCAAGGCGACCTTGCAGGTCGCTGGATTCGATCACCAGCGGCAAGCCAGAGAAGTCAGGCATGTGAGGTCTCCTGGGCACAAATGTTGGCGATAAAGGACCGCGATTGTAGCGCAAGCATCAGGCGCTGCGGTTGGTAAAGCAGTGCAGGGCCTTCTCGATGCATTGTGCCGTTTTGCCGAAGGCTTGCACGGTGGTTTCCGAGAACGGCCCGCCGCCCTGGTCGGCCACCATCAGCATCACCACCTTGCCGTTGCAGCTCAGGGAGCGCAGCAGCAGGTGTTCGCCGGTGAACAGGCGGCGCAGGATCGGCGGCAGCAAGGCCGAGAACTGCGCGTGGTTGTCCGGGGTGAGACGCACCTGCGCGGACTTTTCCAGCAGGCGTTGCAGCAGGGTGCTGTTGGTCACGTCCAGGCTGAGGTTGGCGGCGTCCTTGGGCAAACCGTCGGCTTGATGCACGCGCAGGGTGCTTTGGGCGCGGTCGGTCATCAGCAGCATGACCCGCTGCATGCCACTCGCCACCAGGGCTTCCTTGGCGCAGGTGGTCAGGTGCATGGCGTTGGCGAAGCGGCTTGGCTCCACCAGCAACTCGGTGCAGCGTTTGCGCCATACGGCCAGGGATTCGGCGGTGGGCGGCGGTGCGGGCAGCAGGCCGCGATGGATTTTTTGCACATGCCACGGCCAGATCAGCGACAACGCCGGGTGCCACAAATCCGGCATCAGCGTGGTGCGCGCGCTGGTCACGGCTTGCTGGTGCACCTGCTGCTGCACATCGCCCAGCGGCTGTTGCAGGTACAGCGCGGTGAGGTATTGCCAGCGTTCGGTGTGCGGGCAGGTCCAGGATTCCTGGGCCGACATTGCCAGGCCGTTGGCCAGCAGCACGGTGTTGGCCGGCTGGTTCAGCCAGCGCCGCAGGTTGGGTTCGGCGTCGAGCAATTGCTGCTGGCGCAAGGCGTCGTCTTCGCGGGCGATGTGCAGCGCCTTGACCAGCAAACGCTGCTCCTTGAGCAGCAGGTTGTAGCCCTGGGAGACCCAGATCGGCAGGTGCCAGGCTTCGGTCAAGCCCAGGCACAGGTCCAGCAGGCGTAGCCCGAACAATTCCTGCTCGACCTGGCGCGCCGACTGGCCTTTGTGGATCACCCGCAGTTCCCATTCTTCGAGGAGCTTGGGGTAGGCGACCGCCATCGGCCACAGCGGTGACAGAAACAGCAGACTGCCCCAGTGAATGTCCTGCCACAAACGCGCCAGGCGGCTGGCGAACAAACCGTTGGCTTGTTGCGAGGCGTGCTGGCTGACCAGCAGCAATTGGCGCAAGGCCACGGGAATCTCATGGGCCGGCACCGACGGCAGGCGCGCCAGCAGCTCTTCGGCGCGTTTGAGGCCGAGGCGGTTGAGCGCCACTTCGAGGTTTTCCGCCGGCTCGGTGAAACTGCCGTGGGTATGGCTGTTGGCCTCGCGCATCACGCTGAGGACCAACGCCGGGCTGTTCTGCATCAGCTCGGCAATATCTCGCAACGAACTGCGACTATCGCGGATGCCTTTGCACACGCGCTCGTGGCTGGCCTGGGGGACGGGCAGCAGCACATCGTCCAGGCGCTTGATCCAAGCAGCGAGGGAAGTGGGTTTTGCAGTTGGGACTGTCGTTTCATTAGCCATGATTGGGGCGCGATCATCACTTGCGGTCAACACGCCCGGATCGGGCCGAACTGGCTTTTCGCCTTAACGGGCTATAGTCTGGCGCAGTTTTGCCGATAAGTAGAACAAGAGTTTTGCAGTTCCTCCAAATATGTCCATGAACCCGACGGCGCAAGTACAGATCCCCTATGGCTAAAATTATCGGCATCATCGTCGTCTTCGCAAGCGTGCTCGGCGGGTACGTCCTGTCCCACGGTAAAATTGCCGCGCTGATCCAGCCTTTCGAGGTGTTGATTATCGGTGGTGCGGCGTTGGGCGCGTTCCTGCAAGCGAACCCCGGCTACATGACCATGCACGTGATCAAGAAGTCGCTGGGCATGTTCGGTTCGCGTTTCACCCACACCTTCTACCTGGAAGTGCTGGGTCTGGTGTACGAGATCCTCAACAAGAGCCGCCGCGAAGGCATGATGGCCATCGAGGCCGACATCGAAGACGCCGCGGCGAGCCCGATCTTCGCCAAGTACCCGGCCGTGCTCAAAGATGAGCGCATGACCGCCTACATCTGCGATTACCTGCGCATCATGTCTTCCGGCAACATGGCCCCCCATGAGCTGGAAGGCCTGTTCGACATGGAATTGTTCAGCCTCAAGGAAGAACTTGAGCATCCTTCCCACGCCGTGACCGGCATCGCCGACGGCATGCCCGGCTTTGGTATCGTCGCGGCGGTACTCGGTATCGTGGTGACCATGGCCTCCCTGGGCGAAGGCGACCAGGCGGCCATCGGTATGCACGTAGGTGCGGCACTGGTCGGTACCTTCTTCGGTATTCTCGCAGCCTACGGTTTCTTCGGTCCGCTGGCGACCTCCCTGGCCCACGACGCCAAGGAAGAAATCAACCTGTACGAATCGATCAAGGCCAGCCTGGTAGCGTCCGCTTCCGGCATGCCGCCATCGCTGGCGGTGGAGTTCGGTCGCAAGGTGCTGTACCCGAAGCATCGCCCAAGCTTCGCCGAGCTGGAACAAGCGGTCCGCGGTCGCTAAGCCATGGAAAACAACCAGCCGATAATCATCAAGCGCGTCAAGCGCTTCGCTGCGGGGCACCATGGCGGTGCCTGGAAAATCGCCTTCGCCGACTTTGCGACGGCGATGATGGCGTTCTTCCTGGTGCTGTGGCTGATGTCCACCGCCACGCCGGAACAAAAGATCGCCATCGCCGGTTACTTCAAGGACCCGATTGGCTTCTCGGAAAGCGGCACGCCCTTCGTCATCGACCTCGGCGGCTCGCCGCAGTTGGCGCCGGAGCGCACCATCAACCCCGAGATCAAGACCGAATCGCCGCAGGAAAATATCCCAATCGAGCGCGATACCGTCGAAGCCATGGCCGAGCAGGTCGAGCAGGAACGCCTGGAACTGTTGCTGCAAGAGTTGCAGACCAAGGTCGACGAGAACCCGCAACTGCTGAAATTCAAGGACCAGATTTCGTTCGAGATCACTCCGGACGGCCTGCGCATCCAGATCACCGACGCGGCCAACCGGCCGATGTTCGACTCTGGCAGCGCACGCTTGAAGCCGTACTTTGAAGACATCCTGCTGGCCATGGCCGACACCATCAAGGCGGTGCCGAACAAGATCAGCATCAGCGGCCACACCGACGCCAAGCCGTACTCGGGCCAGGGCGACTTCGGCAACTGGGAACTCTCGGCCAACCGCGCCAACGCCGCCCGCCGCGCGCTAGTGGCCGGCAGCTACCCGGACCCGCAAGTAGCGCGCGTGGTGGGGTTTGCCTCGTCGCAGCTGTTTGATCATGAAGACCCGTTCAACCCGATCAACCGCCGCATCGACATCGTGGTGCTGACCAAAAAGGCCCAGCGTGCGATTGAAGGTGATCAACCCAAGCCAGCTCCGACACCGGGTGCGGGTGCGCCAGGTGAAGTGCCGGCTGACCCGAATGCGATCCCGCCGGGGCAAGAGCCATTGCCGGCCCATGAGCTGCGGCAGAAGTTGAATCTGTTTGATGATGGTGGGGTGAAGGATCCTACGGTGCCTAAGGCTGGTTCTTAAGCTGCATAAATAAAAAGGCCGCGATGATCGCGGCCTTTTTGTATCGACGGTTTAGTAAGTGCTTTCAGGAAGACTTGCAATAATCGACCGATAGCTATTCATCCGCTGCTGCTGCACACGCCCATCTTCTAGGGCCTTGAGCAACGCACAACCCGGCTCGCGGTCGTGTTTGCAGTCGCGGAAGCGGCAGGTGCCGATCAGGTCGTTGAACTCGATAAAGCCCGCTTCCACATCGCTGCGGCTGACGTGGCCGAGGCCGAATTCACGGATGCCCGGGGAGTCGATCAGCTCGCCGCCGCCCGGGAAGTGGAACAACCGCGCCGTGGTGGTGGTGTGGGTGCCCTGGCCGGACAGTTCCGACAGCGGGCCCACGCGGGCGTCGACTTCCGGCAGCAGGCTGTTGACCAGCGAGGATTTACCCACGCCAGACTGGCCGACAAACACGCTGATACGCCCGTCCAACTGCTGTTGCAGCTGTTCCATGCCATTGCCGTGATGGGCCGAAACCTCCAGCACCGGGTAACCCAGGGTGCGGTAGACCGCCAGCAGCGCATTCAGCGCCGGGGCGTTCTGTTCGTCGATCAGGTCGAATTTGTTCAGCAGCAACAGCGGGCGGATGCCGGCATGCTCGGCGGCTACCAGGTAGCGGTCGATCAGGTTGGCATGGGGCTCGGGCAGCGGCGCGAACACGATCACGATCATGTCGACGTTGGCGGCGACTGGCTTGAGCTGGCCGCGACTGTCGGGGCGACGCAGTTCGGTGGTGCGCGGCAACTGGGCGACGATCACGCCGATGCCCTGGTTGCCGGCACGCCACACCACCTTGTCGCCGGTAACCAGCGCTGGCAGGTTGGCGCGCAGGTGGCAACGGAATACCTGGCCGGCCAGTTCGCCTTCCAGCGCCTCGACTTCGACCTGCACCCCAAAGTGCGCGATCACCAGGCCCGTTTGCTCGGGGCCCAGGTCGCCGCCCTCAAGCGCTTCCACGGCGGAGGATTCACGTTTGGCGGCGCGAGCGGCGCGTTCACCTTGAATCTTTTCGATGCGCCAGTTTTGGCGACGATTGAGCTGGCGTTTGGCCATTGGTGTTCCGTGTCGATAATGCAAAGGTTGGGTAAAACGGTCGCGAGTCTAGCACGGCCCCGCCTGCTAAACTGCGCAGCTACGCCAAGGTGCCAAGAGAATCAAGCCATGCAAAACCCACAGAACCTGATTTGGATCGATCTGGAAATGACCGGTCTGAACCCCGACACCGACGTCATTATCGAGATGGCGACCATTGTCACCGACAGCAACCTCAACACCTTGGCCGAAGGTCCGGTGATCGCCATTCACCACAGCGACGCCGTACTCGCCACCATGGATGAGTGGAATACCCGCACCCACGGCAACTCCGGCCTGACCCAGCGCGTGCGCGACAGCCGTATCAGCATGGCCGAAGCCGAAGCCGAGACCATCGCTTTCCTGGAAAAATGGGTGCCGAAGGGCAAGTCGCCGATCTGCGGCAACAGCATCTGCCAGGATCGTCGCTTCCTTTATACCCATATGAAGGGGCTGGAAAGCTACTTCCACTACCGCAACCTGGATGTGTCCACCTTGAAAGAGCTGGCCGCGCGTTGGGCGCCGGAAGTCAAAGACAGCTTCCATAAAGGCAGCACCCATCTGGCGCTGGATGATATTCGCGAGTCGATCGCCGAGTTGCAGCATTACCGCAAGCATTTCATCAAGGCTTGATTTGTCGGCGCCTGAACCGGCGCTATCGCAGGCAAGCCAGCTCCCACAGTTGACGGCATTCGCAAATCAAAATGTGGGAGCTGGCTTGCCTGCGATAGAGGCGACGCGGTCTTTCGCCAGGTGCCCCCTTTTGGTGCCATCACCAAATGATTAGACTGCGCGCCTCTTTGCAAGGATCGCCATCATGTTGTTGATGCTCTACCTCATCGCCATCACTGCCGAAGCCATGACCGGCGCCCTGTCCGCCGGGCGGCGCGGCATGGACTGGTTTGGCGTGGTGCTGATCGCCTGCGTGACGGCGTTGGGCGGCGGTTCGGTGCGTGACGTGCTGCTGGGGCACTACCCGCTGACCTGGGTCAAACACCCGGAATACCTGGTGCTGACCTCGGTCGCGGCGCTGGTGACGATCTTTATCGCCCCGCTGATGCGCCATCTGCGTTCGCTGTTCCTGGCGCTGGACGCCGTGGGTCTGGTGGCCTTTACCTTGATCGGCTGCATGACCGCCCTGGAAATGGGCCACGGCATGCTGGTGGCCTCGGTCAGCGGCGTGATCACCGGCGTGTTCGGCGGCATCCTGCGGGATATCTTCTGCAACGACATCCCGCTGATCTTTCGCCGTGAGTTGTACGCCAGCGTGTCGTTCCTCGCCGCCTGGTTCTACTTGCTGTGCCTGTACCTGGAGCTGCCCAGCGAGCAATCGATTCTGCTGACCCTGTTCAGCGGCTTTCTCTTACGCCTGCTGGCGATCCGTTTTCACTGGGAAATGCCCAAGTTCGTCTACAACGACGACGTGCACTAGCGCGTCGCGTGCTGGTTCAGCGCCCATTCCACATGTTCGCGCACCAGCTCCGACGGATACTCCCGCCGCGCCTTCAAGGCTTCCAGCACCGGAATGCTCGACGGCGCATTGCCCAGGCCCACCGCCAGGTTGCGTAGCCAGCGTTCATAACCGGCGCGGCGTAGGGGCGAGCCTTCGGTGCTGCTGAGGAATTTATCCTCGTCCCACATAAACAGCTCGGCCAGCTCGGCGTTGTCCAGGTTGTGGCGCGGCTTGAAATCGCTCTCGGTGGTGGCGCGGGCGAAACGATTCCATGGGCACACGATCTGACAGTCATCGCAGCCGAACACGCGGTTGCCGATGAGTGGGCGCAGGTCTTCCGGGATCGCTGTCTTGAGTTCGATGGTCAGGTAGGAAATGCAGCGCCGCGCATCCAGCACATAGGGGCCGACGAAGGCATTGGTGGGGCAGATGTCCAGGCACGCGGTGCAGCGCCCGCAATGTTCGGTGCTGTGGGGCGCGTCCACCGGCAAGGGCAAATCGACAAACAGCTCGCTGAGGAAGAAGTAACTGCCGGCCTTGCGATTGAGTACCAGGGTGTTCTTGCCGATCCAACCCAGGCCGGCCTGTTCGGCGATGGCTTTTTCCAGCACCGGCGCGCTGTCGACAAACGCGCGAAAGCCGAACGGGCCGATTTGCGCCTGGATGCGATCGGCCAGTTGCTGCACGCGCTTGCGGATCAGCTTGTGGTAGTCGCGGCCGAGGGCGTAGCGGGAGATGTAGGCTTTTTCCGGTTTGGCCAGCAATTGCGCCATTTGCGTGTCGCCGGGCAAGTAGTCCATGCGCAGTGAGACCACGCGCAACGTGCCGGGCACCAGTTCGTCCGGGTGGGAGCGCTTGCTGCCGTGGGCGCCCATGTAGTCCATCTCGCCGTGGTAGCCGGCATCGAGCCAGCGTTGCAGGTGCTGCTCATGCTCGGCCAGGTCCAGGCCGCTGATGCCGACTTGTTGAAAGCCCAGTTCGCGGCCCCAGTCTTTGATCGATTGGGCGAGGGCGGGCAGATCGGAGGTAATAGCAGGCATGAGACACGGGAAACCACAGGTTAGATGCGTATAATTCTGCCAGACATCGGAGCTTGAAGACGCATGCCGCAGACAAAACACCCAATTACCGACGTTCAGCCCCTGTTGCCCGGCGATTTGCCGCAACTGGCTGCGCGTTCCCCGGATGCCCATAAAGGCCAGTTCGGCCACCTGCTGGTGATCGGCGGCGACCGTGGCCTGGGCGGCGCAGCGCTGCTGAGCGCCGAAAGTGCGTTGCGCAGTGGCGCTGGCCTGGTCTCCCTGGCGACGCGCCCGGAGCACGTGCCCGCCGCGTTGGCGCGCTTGCCGGAAGTCATGACCGTGGGCGTGAGTTCGGCCAACCAACTGATGGGCTTGCTGGAAAACATCTCGGTCATCGTCATTGGTCCGGGCCTGGGCAATGCGGCTTGGGGCAAAAGCCTGTTGTCGGTCGCTGCCAACGCGCGCCAGCCACAAGTCTGGGACGCCGACGCCCTGAACCAGTTGGCCTCGGGCGGCGTCAGTCTTCCTGCCAACTCGGTGATTACCCCGCATCCGGGCGAAGCCGCGCGCTTGTTGGGTCTCTCGACAGCCGAGGTTCAGGCCGACCGCCTTAAGGTGGCGCGCGCGTTGAGCCAGAAATTCAATGCAGTGGCTATTCTCAAGGGGGCTGGCAGTTTGATTGCCAGTCCGGACGGGCGTATTGCGCGCTGTGACCAAGGCCATCCGGCCATGGCAACGGCCGGGCTCGGTGACGTGCTGGCCGGTCTGGTCGGGGCGTTGCTGGCCCAGGGCATGCCAGCCTATGAGGCCAGCTGCCTGGCCGTGTGGTTGCACGCCACGGCGGGAGATCGCCAGGGTAGTTTTGGTCGCGGGCTGGCGGCCAGCGACCTGATACCCGCCATTCGTCAATTGCTGGAGGAGCAGTCACCGTGTCTGAAGTAGTTCTTTTCCTCGCCGATGAAGACGCCATGGTTGCGTTCGGTCAGCGTATCGCCCAAGTGACGGCCGGCGCGGGGCTGATCTTTCTCGAAGGCGACCTGGGGGCGGGCAAGACCACGTTGTCCCGGGGGATCATTCGCGGGTTGGGCCATACGGGCGCGGTAAAAAGCCCGACGTTCACCTTGGTAGAACCCTACGAGATTGGTGCCATCCGCGCCTTTCACTTCGACCTCTACCGGCTGGTGGACCCCGAAGAGCTGGAGTACATGGGCATCCGCGATTACTTCGATGAGGATGCGTTGTGCCTGATCGAGTGGCCAGATAAAGGCACGGGCTTTTTGCCAAAGCCGGACCTGACCATTACCATTACGCCGCATGAGACAGGACGTCAGCTGAAGTTGTTGCCCCAAAGCGCGCGCGGCCAGTCGTGGTGCGCCGCTTTGGCATTGGAATTCAAATAATTGGTGGGGTTAGGTATGCGCTTTCGCGCGTTGGTTGCTGTCGTAGGGGTGTTGCTTGCGGCAATGACTGTCAATGCTCTGGCTGCTTCGCAGGTGAAAAGTGTGCGCCTGTGGCGAGCGCCGGATAACACGCGACTGGTGTTCGACCTGTCTGGCCCGGTCCAGCACAGTGTCTTTACCCTGACGGCGCCCGATCGCCTGGTGATCGACATCAACGGTGCGACCCTGGCCGCGCCGTTGAAAGTCTCCACCGCCAATACGCCGATTACCGCCATGCGCTCGGCCCAGCGTACGCCGACCGACCTGCGGGTGGTCATCGACCTGAAAAAGACCGTCACCCCGAAAAGCTTTGTGCTGGCGCCGAACGCCCAGTACGGCAACCGCCTGGTGGTCGATCTGTTCGACAACGCCGCCGATGCCAACCCGCCGCCAGCGCCACCGCCAAGTGTCGCGACGGTGCCTGCGGTGCCGGTCAACCCGACACAGCCGCAGGTCAAGTTGCCGCCGCTGCCACCGGCCCCGGCGGGCAAGCGCGACATTATCGTGGTGATCGACGCCGGCCATGGCGGCGAAGACCCGGGCGCTTCCGGCTCGCGCGGCCAGCATGAAAAAGACGTGGTACTGGCCATCGCCCGCGAACTGCAGCGCCAGGTCAACGGCATGAAGGGCTACCGCGCCGAGCTGACCCGTACCGGCGACTATTTCATCCCGCTGCGCGGGCGTACCGAAATCGCCCGCAAGAAGGGCGCCGACCTGTTCGTCTCGATCCACGCCGACGCCGCACCGTCCACCGCCGCGTTTGGCGCTTCGGTGTTTGCCCTGTCGGACCGTGGCGCCACGTCGGAGACTGCCCGTTGGCTGGCCGACAGCGAAAACCGTTCCGACCTGATCGGCGGGGCCGGTAACGTGTCCCTCGATGACAAGGACAAAATGCTCGCTGGCGTGCTGCTCGACCTGTCGATGACCGCCTCGCTCACCTCCAGCCTGAACGTCGGCCAGAAAGTCCTGAGCAATATTGGCCGGGTCACGTCGCTGCACAAACAGCGCGTGGAGCAGGCCGGGTTCATGGTGTTGAAGTCGCCGGATATCCCGTCGATCCTGGTGGAAACCGGGTTTATCTCCAACGCCAACGAAGCCTCGAAGCTGGCCAGCGCCAGTCACCAACAGGCCTTGGCGCGTTCGATCAGCGCGGGTATCCGTCAGTTCTTCCAGCAGAACCCGCCGCCGGGCACGTATATCGCCTGGCTGCGCGACTCCGGGAAAATCGCCCAGGGCCCGCGTGACCATCGCGTGCAACCGGGCGACACCCTGGCCATGCTGGCCGTGCGCTTCCAGGTTTCGGCCGCCACATTGCGCAGCGCCAACAGCCTGAAGACCGATGAATTGAAAGTCGGCCAGGTGTTGACCATCCCCGGCACCGAATTGGCAGCACAGTAATGAGTGAATCAGTCTTGAACAACGGCTCGCGCATCGAGCTGCTCAGCCCACGCCTGGCCAACCAGATTGCCGCCGGTGAGGTGGTTGAACGTCCGGCCTCGGTGATCAAGGAGTTGCTGGAAAACAGCATCGACTCCGGCGCCAAGCGCATCGATGTGGACGTAGAGCAGGGCGGCGTCAAGCTGCTGCGGGTGCGCGATGACGGCAGCGGCATCTCTTCCGATGACCTGCCGCTGGCCCTGGCCCGTCACGCCACCAGCAAAATTCGCGACCTCGAAGACCTGGAACGGGTGATGAGCCTGGGCTTTCGTGGTGAGGCGCTGGCGTCCATCAGCTCCGTGGCGCGCCTGACCTTGACCTCGCGCACCCGCAGCGCCGAACAGGCCTGGCAGGTGGAAACCGAAGGTCGCGACATGGCGCCCCGGGTGCAACCGGCGGCGCATCCGGTGGGCACTTCGGTGGAAGTGCGCGACCTGTTCTTCAATACCCCGGCGCGACGCAAATTTCTCAAGGCTGAAAAAACCGAATTCGATCACCTGCAAGAAGTCATCAAGCGCCTGGCCCTGGCGCGTTTCGATGTGGCGTTTCATTTGCGCCACAACGGCAAGACCATCCTCAGCCTGCACGAAGCCCATGACGAAGCCGCGCGTGCGCGCCGGGTGTCGGCGATTTGTGGCGCGGGCTTCCTGGAACAGGCGCTGCCGATTGAAATCGAACGCAACGGCTTGCGCTTGTGGGGCTGGGTTGGCTTGCCGACGTTCTCCCGCAGCCAGGCGGACTTGCAGTACTTCTTCGTGAATGGCCGCGCGGTGCGCGACAAGCTGGTGGCCCACGCGGTGCGCCAGGCGTATCGCGACGTGCTGTTCAACGGGCGGCACCCGACGTTTGTGCTGTTCTTCGAGGTCGACCCCTCGGTGGTGGACGTCAACGTGCACCCGACCAAGCACGAAGTGCGCTTCCGCGATGGGCGCATGGTGCACGACTTCCTCTATGGCACGTTGCACCGCACCTTGGGCGATGTGCGCCCGGATGATCATCTGGCTGCGCCGATCGTCACCGCCGTGGTGCGCCCGAGTGGGCCGGAGGCGGGTGAGTTTGGCCCTCAGGGCGAAATGAGCCTGGCCGGCAACCTGCTGCAATCGACGCCGCCGCAGCCATCGTTCGCCGCGCCGGGTTCTGGCGCGGGTGCAGGCTATCAATATCAATACACGCCGCGTCCGCAATCGGCTGTGCCGGTGGCTGAAGCGCAGGCGGCGTATCGCGAGTTTTTCGCGCCGCTGCCGGGTGCCGAGCCGGGTGCTGCGGTGGCCTTGCCGGAAGGTGGCGGTGATATTCCGCCGCTGGGTTACGCGCTGGCGCAGCTCAAGGGCATCTATATCCTGGCGGAAAACGCCCACGGCCTGGTGCTGGTGGACATGCATGCCGCCCACGAACGGATCATGTACGAGCGCCTCAAGATCGCCATGGCCAGCGAAGGCCTCAGCGGCCAGCCGCTGCTGGTGCCGGAATCCCTGGCGGTCAGCCAGCGCGAAGCCGATTGCGCCGAAGAACATGCCGCTGTGTTCCAGAAACTCGGCTTTGAGCTGCAACGCCTGGGGCCGGAAACCCTGGCTATCCGCCAGATCCCGGCGCTGCTCAAGCAGGCCGAGGCCAACCGCCTGGTCGCCGACGTGCTCGCCGACCTGATGGAATACGGCACCAGCGACCGCGTGCAGGCGCATATCAACGAACTGCTCGGCACCATGGCCTGCCACGGCGCCATCCGCGCCAACCGCCGCCTGGCACTGCCGGAAATGAACGGGCTGCTGCGCGACATGGAAAACACCGAGCGCAGCGGGCAATGCAACCATGGCCGACCGACCTGGACCCAAATGGGCCTGGACGATCTGGACAAACTGTTCTTGCGCGGTCGCTGATGAGTGCCTTGCCCCCCGCGATCTTCCTGATGGGCCCCACGGCCGCTGGCAAGACCGACTTGGCCATCGAGCTGAGCAAAGTGCTGCCGTGCGAGTTGATCAGCGTCGACTCTGCCCTGGTTTACCGGGACATGGACATCGGTACGGCCAAGCCGTCCAAAGCGCTGCTGGCCGAGTATCCGCATAAGCTGATCGACATCATCGACCCGGCCGAAAGCTATTCGGCGGCGGATTTCCGCACCGACGCCCTGGCCGCCATGGCCGAGATCACCGCGCGCGGCAATATTCCGCTGCTGGTGGGCGGCACGATGCTCTATTACAAGGCTTTGCAGGAAGGTCTGGCAGATATGCCGGCGGCAGACGCCCAGGTGCGCGCCGAGCTTGAGGAAGAGGCTGCACGCCTTGGCTGGCAAGCCTTGCACGACCAATTGGCGGCCATTGACCCGGTATCCGCCGCGCGCATTCACCCCAATGATCCGCAGCGCCTCAGCCGCGCGTTGGAAGTCTGGCGTGTGAGTGGCCAGACGATGACTGAACACAGGCTGAAACAAACTGCGCAAAGTGCCGACGCAGGCGCATCTGGACGGTCACAATTGCCCTATACTGTGGCGAATCTGGCCATTGCCCCGGCGAATCGCCAGGTGCTGCATGACCGAATTGCACAAAGATTCACAATTATGTTGGAACAGGGGTTCGTGGACGAGGTCGTAGCACTGCGTTCCAGAGGTGACCTGCATCTAGGGTTGCCTTCGATACGTGCTGTAGGCTATCGCCAAGTCTGGGAACACCTGGATGGCAAGCTGACGTCAGCCGAAATGCAGGAACGCGGCATCATTGCCACGCGCCAATTGGCGAAGCGCCAGTTCACCTGGTTGCGCAGCTGGAGCGATTTGCACTGGCTGGACAGCCTGGACAGCGACAATCTGTCACGCGCCTTGAAATACTTGGGAACGGTCTCCATATTGAGCTGAGTCCTTGCAATTGCCGTCTATCCTTGGGGGTGTGACGGCCTTGAGCTATCTATTTTCCGATTTTTTATTATTGATCCTTAAAGGAGTGCGGCACATGTCAAAAGGGCATTCGCTACAAGACCCTTACTTGAATACTTTACGTAAAGAGAAAGTGGGGGTTTCCATCTACCTGGTCAACGGTATCAAGCTGCAAGGCACGATCGAGTCGTTCGACCAGTTCGTGATCCTGCTGAAAAATACCGTCAGCCAGATGGTCTACAAGCACGCTATCTCGACAGTCGTTCCAGTGCGTCCAATCCGTCTGCCAAGCGCAGCGGGTGATGAAGCAGCTGACGCTGAGCCAGGTAACGCCTGATAGGAGTCTCCTTTGTTCTTTGAGCGCCACGGTGGTGGTGAGCGGGTAATCCTCGTTCACTTGGATGGACAGGACCCTGAGGCGCGCGAAGATCCGCAGGAGTTTCAGGAGTTGGCGAATTCGGCCGGCGCCGAGACCGTTGCGTTTTTTAACGTACCGCGTCATCGGCCAACCGCCAAATTCCTGATTGGCAGCGGCAAGGTCGAGGAACTGCGCGACCTGGTCCACGCCGAAGAAGCCGATCTGGTGATCTTCAATCACGTCCTCACGCCCAGTCAGGAACGTAACCTCGAACGTGTGTTCGAGTGTCGCGTGATCGACCGTACCGGTCTGATTCTCGATATTTTCGCCCAACGCGCCCGTACCCATGAAGGCAAGCTCCAGGTTGAACTGGCCCAGCTTGACCACATGAGCACCCGGCTGGTTCGCGGCTGGACTCACCTTGAGCGTCAAGGCGGCGGTATCGGCATGCGTGGCCCGGGTGAAACCCAGCTGGAAACCGACCGACGCCTGCTGCGGGTGCGCCTGCGCCAGATCAAGGGCCGCCTCGAGAAAGTGCGCAGCCAGCGTGAGCAATCA
Organism: Pseudomonas sp. Marseille-Q1929; assembly: GCF_017316265.1. Taxonomy (NCBI): domain Bacteria; kingdom Pseudomonadati; phylum Pseudomonadota; class Gammaproteobacteria; order Pseudomonadales; family Pseudomonadaceae; genus Pseudomonas; species Pseudomonas sp. Marseille-Q1929. The sequence continues at coordinate 17,335 of NZ_JAFLWU010000005.1, read as the reverse complement.
CGCCGTGGCCGTTCCCGCGCGGATATCCCTACCGTGTCCCTGGTGGGCTATACCAACGCCGGCAAGTCCACGCTGTTCAACAACGTGACCAAATCCGACGTGTACGCGGCCGACCAGTTGTTCGCCACGCTCGACCCGACCCTGCGTCGTCTGGATCTTGACGACCTGGGGCCGATTGTCCTGGCCGATACCGTGGGTTTCATTCGTCACTTGCCCCACAAGCTGGTCGAGGCATTTCGGTCTACGCTCGAAGAGTCGAGCAATTCCGACCTGCTGTTGCACGTGATCGATGCGGCCGAACCGGATCGCATGTTGCAGATCGAGCAGGTGATGCTGGTGCTGGGAGAGATTGGCGCCCAGGACTTGCCGATCCTCGAGGTCTATAACAAACTCGATTTGCTTGAAGGCGTTGAGCCACAGATCCAGCGCGATGAGAACGGCAAGCCCCAGCGGGTATGGCTGTCGGCGCGTGATGGCAGTGGCCTGGAGCTGCTTGAACAAGCCATTGCCGAGTTGCTTGGCAGTGATTTGTTCGTCGGCACCTTGCGCTTGCCCCAGCGTTTTGCTCGACTGCGTGCACAGTTCTTCGAGCTGGGCGCAGTACAGAAAGAAGAATACGACGAAGAAGGTGTCAGCTTGCTGGCCGTTCGATTGCCGCGCACGGAGCTTAATCGGCTGGTCAGTCGTGAAGGCGTTGTACCGACAGAGTTCATCGAACAACACACTTTGCAATAAAAGCCTCCGAAAGCGGTTGTGCCGCAGTAGCAGGCATTCTGTAGCATTGGTCGGCGCGCCGTGGGTGCGTCTTTGCTTTATCAGATGGAGAGCGCTATGGCTTGGAATGAGCCGGGTGGCAACTCGAATAATCAGGATCCTTGGGGTGGTAAACGCCGCAATAATGGCGACCGCAAGGGGCCACCAGATCTCGACGAGGCCTTCCGAAAGCTGCAGGAAAGCCTGAATGGGTTGTTCGGTGGTGGAAAAAAACGTGGTGGTGACGACGGCGGTCGCACAAGCAAGGGCGGCGGCTACGGCCTGCTGGGCCTGGGTCTTGTCGTGCTGGCGTCCGTCTGGCTGTACAGCGCCGTCTATGTCGTGGACGAGCAGGAACAAGCCGTGGTGCTGCGCTTCGGCAAGTACTACGAGACTGTCGGCCCGGGCCTGAACATCTACTTCCCGCCGATCGACAAGAAGTACATGGAAAACGTCACGCGTGAGCGTGCCTATACCAAGCAGGGCCAGATGCTGACCGAAGACGAGAACATCGTCGAAGTGCCGCTGACCGTGCAGTACAAGATCAGCAACCTGCAAGACTTCGTGCTGAACGTCGATCAGCCTGAAGTCAGCCTGCAGCACGCGACCGAAAGCGCCCTGCGCCACGTGGTGGGTTCCACCGCCATGGACCAGGTGCTGACCGAAGGTCGTGAACTGATGGCCAGCGAAATCAAGGAACGCCTGCAGCGTTTCCTCGATACCTATCGCACCGGTATCACCGTGACCCAGGTGAACGTACAGAGCGCAGCGGCACCGCGTGAAGTGCAGGAAGCCTTCGATGACGTGATCCGCGCCCGTGAAGACGAGCAGCGTTCGCGCAACCAGGCTGAAACCTACGCCAACGGCGTCGTGCCGGAAGCCCGTGGTCAGGCCCAGCGTATCCTTGAGGATGCCAACGGTTATCGTGACGAAGTGGTTTCCCGCGCCAAGGGTGAGGCAGATCGCTTTACCAAACTGGTCGCCGAGTACCGCAAGGCACCGGAAGTTACCCGTGAGCGTCTGTACCTGGACACCATGCAGGAAGTCTTCAGCAACACCAGCAAGGTTCTCGTGACCGGCAACAAAGGTGGGCAGAACAACCTGCTGTACCTGCCGCTGGACAAGATGATCGAAGGTGGTCGTAGCAGCACCAGCGCACCAGCCACCGGTTCGACAGCCGCTGCCAACGAAGCGAGCGCCCGTGCGGCCGCTGACTTGCTGCAACAGCAAACACGTAGCAGGGAGAGTCGTTGATGAGCAATAAATCGCTGACCGCCCTGATTGTGGGCGTCGTCGTGGTCATCGCGGCCTGGAACTGCTTCTACATCGTGTCTCAGACCGAGCGCGCGGTGATGCTGCAATTCGGTCGCGTGGTCCAGGCAGATGTCCAGCCGGGCCTGCATGTGAAAGTCCCCTTCGTCAACCAGGTGCGCAAGTTCGATGCGCGCCTGATGACGCTGGATGCACCGACACAACGCTTCCTGACCCTGGAAAAGAAAGCCGTGATGGTTGACGCCTACGCCAAGTGGCGCGTCAAGGATGCCGAGCGTTTCTACACGGCAACTTCTGGTAGCAAGTCTGTCGCCGACGATCGTTTGTCGCGCCGTCTGGAGTCGGGCCTGCGTGACCAGTTTGGTAAGCGCACCCTGCACGAGGTGGTGTCCGGTGAACGTGACGCGCTGATGGCTGACATCACGCGTTCGTTGAATGCGATGGCGGAAAAAGAGTTGGGCATCGAAGTGGTTGATGTCCGGGTCAAGGCCATTGATCTGCCGAAGGAAGTGAACCGCAGCGTCTTTGAGCGTATGAGCACTGAGCGTGAGCGTGAAGCTCGTGAGCACCGCGCCAAGGGTAACGAACTGGCTGAAGGTATCCGTGCGGATGCCGACCGTCAGCGCCGTGTACTGCTGGCAGAAGCCTATCGCGAGTCCGAAGTGGCCCGTGGTGATGGTGATGCCCAGGCCGCAGCGATCTACGCCAAGGCCTACGGCCAGGACCAGGAGTTCTACGCGTTCTACCGTAGCCTGCGCGCCTACCGTGAAAGCTTCGCGAACAAAACCGACGTCATGGTGCTGGACCCAAGTAGCGATTTCTTCCGCTACCTGGAAAAATCCAAGTAATCAGCTCGTCCCTGTGTAGGGCGCACTCCGTCGGGCGGCTAAAACGCCTGGCGGGGTGATCCTTTCAGAAAACGGGTGTATGATGCGGCAGCCGGGAAATTCCCGGCTTTTTTGCGTCTGCATGTTTGATTCGGCAGGCGTGACAGGTTTTTCGAGGAAAGTGCCTGACGAGGCCGATTACAGGCCGTTCGTCACGTCGTTCTTGCGCGTGGTTTATGCAGGGGGCGGGTATTTTCTGCTTCACTCAAGGCTCGGCCGAGGGCTGGCCGCCCGGATCAAAGGGGATTGGCGTAATGGCAACGGTAGACCGCTGGCTGCTGCCAGATGGCATCGAAGAAGTACTGCCACCAGAAGCTGCGCGCATTGAAGTAGCGCGTCGCCAGGTGTTGGATCTGTTCCAGAGCTGGGGTTACGAGTTTGTCGTGACCCCCCATATCGAGTACCTGGAATCCCTGCTGACCGGCGCGGGCCAGGACCTGGATCTGCGCACCTTCAAGGTCATCGACCCGCAATCGGGCCGGCAAATGGGTTTCCGTGCCGACATCACGCCGCAAGTGGCGCGCATCGATGCGCACACCCTGCGTCGCGAAGGCCCGAGCCGCTTGTGCTACGCCGGCAGCGTGCTGCATGCACAGCCGCGTGCGTTGTCGTCTTCCCGTAGCCCGATCCAGTTGGGCGCCGAGTTGTACGGTGATGCGAGCCCGAGCAGCGACGTTGAAGTGATCAGCTTGATGCTGGCCATGCTGCAACTGGCGGACGTGCCGGATGTCCACATGGACCTGGGCCACGTCGGTATCTACCGTGGCCTGGCGCGTGCGGCCGGTTTGTCCGGTGAAGTGGAACAACAGCTGTTCGATGCCCTGCAACGCAAGGCCATCGACGAAGTGATCGCCTTGACCGCAGGCGTGCCGGCGGATTTGGCCGAGATGCTGCGTGCACTGGTCAACCTGTGCGGCGGTCGTGAAGTGCTGGTGGCGGCGCGTGAGCGTCTGGCCAAGGCGCCGGCGCCGGTACTGGCTGCGCTGGACGACGTGCTGGCGATTGCCGAGCGGTTGTCGGCACGCTTCCCGGAGTTGCCGCTGTACTTTGACCTGGGTGAGTTGCGCGGTTACCACTACCACACCGGTGTGGTGTTCGCGGTGTTTGTACCGGGCGTTGGCCAAGCCATCGCCCAAGGCGGTCGTTATGACGACATCGGCGCCGACTTCGGTCGCGCCCGTCCGGCAACTGGCTTCTCTACCGATTTGAAAACCCTGGTGACCCTGGGGCGTGCTGAGGTCGAGCTACCGTCTGGTGGCATCTGGATGCCCGACAGTACGGACGCAGCACTCTGGCAGCAGGTTTGCCAGTTGCGCAGTGAGGGTCAGCGTGTCGTCCAGGCCTTGCCTGGGCAGCCATTGGCCGCCGCCCGTGAAGCGGACTGCGACCGGCAATTGATTCAGCAGAACGGGCTTTGGCAAGTATCGCCACTGGCTTCTTGAGTTTTCCTGCCGGCCATCGCCGGCACCAAGTTTGCGCGAATGAGGACAAGTGTTATGGGTAAGAATGTCGTAGTCCTGGGCACCCAATGGGGTGATGAGGGCAAAGGCAAGATCGTTGATCTGCTGACCGAACATGCTGCCGCCGTAGTGCGCTACCAAGGTGGCCACAACGCTGGCCACACCCTGGTCATCGATGGCGAAAAAACCGTCTTGCACCTGATCCCGTCGGGCGTGCTGCGCGAAGGCGTGCAGTGCCTGATCGGCAACGGCGTGGTGGTTGCACCTGACGCCTTGCTGCGCGAGATCATCAAGCTGGAAGAGAAAGGCGTACCGGTGCGCGAGCGCCTGCGTATCAGCCCGTCCTGCCCGCTGATCCTGTCCTTCCACGTTGCGCTGGACCAGGCCCGTGAAAAGGCCCGTGGCGAGCTGAAGATCGGTACTACCGGTCGCGGCATCGGCCCGGCGTACGAAGACAAGGTCGCACGTCGTGGCCTGCGTGTGGGCGACCTGCTCAACATGCCGCGCTTTGAAGACAAGCTGCGTGAACTGGTGGATTACCACAACTTCATGCTGGTCGGTTACTACAAAGAGCCGGCCATCGAGTTCGACAAGACCCTGGCCGAGTGCAAGGAATACGCCGAGCTGCTCAAGCCGCTGATGCTGGACGTGACCGCTGAGCTGCACGACCTGCGTCGCGCTGGCAAAGACATCATGTTCGAAGGCGCCCAAGGCTCCCTGCTGGACATCGACCACGGCACCTACCCGTACGTGACCAGCTCCAACACCACCGCTGGCGGCGTTGCCACCGGTTCCGGCGTTGGCCCGATGTTCCTGGACTACATCCTCGGCATCACCAAGGCCTACACCACTCGCGTAGGTTCGGGTCCGTTCCCGACTGAGCTGTTCGACGAAGTCGGCGCGCACCTGGCCAAGCAAGGCCACGAGTTCGGCGCAACCACCGGCCGTGCCCGTCGTTGCGGCTGGTTCGACGCTGTCATCCTGCGTCGCGCTATCGATGTGAACAGCATCTCGGGCATCTGCCTGACCAAGCTGGACGTACTCGACGGTCTGGAAACCATCAACATCTGCGTCGGCTACAAAGACGCCAACGGTAATGATGTTGCCCCGACCGACGCCGACAGCTACGTAGGCCTGCAGCCTGTGTACGAAGAAGTGCCGGGCTGGACCGAATCGACCGTGGGCGCCAAGACCCTGGAAGAACTGCCAGCCAACGCTCGTGCCTACATCAAGCGTGTTGAAGCGCTGATCGGCGCACCGATCGACATTATTTCGACGGGCCCGGACCGCAACGAGACCATCGTTCTGCGTCACCCGTTCGCGTAATAAGCTGTTGATGTAAAAAGCAAAGGGCTCCTTCGGGAGCCCTTTGTCGTTTCTGCCGTCCGGGCGGCACGACCTTTGCTTCGGTTGTCTCTTTCGCGGTGCTATCAATTTAATGGCACCCGTGGTGGAGGGATTCCCGATGTCTGCCGTTCTCTCATTGTTACAAAGCCGTCTGTTGCGGCCGGTGTTCGTTACCCTAGGTATCGCCCTTTTGGTGCAAGTGCTGGTGGCCGTCGCTCTGACGCGGAGCACCGTGACCGCGCTGGAAGCTGATTTGAGCAATCGCCTGGGCATCGACAGCCAGAAGCTCTCTGGCGAATTGGCGCAGGCGGGCAAGGAAGTCACGTCCAGCCTCGACAGCTTGTCCACCAGCACGCGCCAGCGTCTGACCGCAGGGCTGTCGACGCGCCTGCAGGAAGAGCAGAAGCAACTGCGTGCGACCCTGGAAAAAGACCTGAAAGACTCCGCCAATGACATGGCCCAACTGCTGGCCTCGGTGGCGCCGCGCGCCATGTGGGACAGCGATGTGCCGACGTTGTCGGAATTCGCCCGGCGAGCCCAGCGCAATCCCAACGTGTTGTTTGTGGTCTACGACGACGCGGCGGGTGAGCACCTGACCCGCTACCTGAACCGGGAAAACCCGATCAACAAGGCGTTGCTGGAAAAAGGTCAGGGCGACCGTGCCTTGGACAAAGTGTTGAATGCTGCCAAGAACGATCCGTCGGTGTACTACGTCGAGGCCTCCATCAGCCCCAACGGCGTGGAAATCGGCAAAGTCCTCATGGGCGTCTCGACCGCTTCGGTAGAGGCCGACCTGCAAGCGCTGGATAAGCGCTTCGCCGCCCTGATCGCCAGCGGTGACCAACTGGTCGGCGACAGCCTCAAGGGCGCCGCCGCCGACAGTGCGACCGCCATGGGCGCACGCCTGCAATCGGCGCAAGCCACCGCCACCCAGATGACTGCCAACACCACCAGTGCTGTGCAAGAGGCCGCCGGCACCCTGCGCTGGCGCATCGGCATGGGCCTGGCCTTGGTCGGCTTGGGCGTATTGCTGCTGATCGCCATCGTGCTCGGCCGTCGTGTGGTCAATCGCTTGAAGCTGTTGATTGCCGCCATGGACGACCTGGCCGCGGGCGAGGGCGACCTCACCAAACGTGTGCAAATCAGCAGCAAGGACGAAATCGGCGACATGGCCTCGGCGGTCAATCGCTTTGTGGATAAGTTGCAGCCCATCGTGCGTGAGGCGGGCGACGTGGCCCAGCGCACCGGCGTGGAAATCGGCGCCATGACGCTGCGCAACGCCGGCGCCGACGCAGCCGCCGGTTTGCAGCGCGACGAGGTAGCCGAGAGCCTGCGCGCGCTGTCGCAAATGGCCGACGAGGCCCAGGCCGAAAGCCATGCCATGCAGGCTGCATTGCAGCAGGTGGTGGATATTCGCCAGGCCACCGATGAAAACTCGCGCACCTCCACCGAAGTGGGCGAACTGATCGAAGCGCTGGCGGGGCAGGTGCAGGCCGGCTCCAAGGTCATCGAGCGCCTGGCGCAGCAGAGCGAACAGATTGAAGTGGTGTTGACGGTGATCCACGGCATCGCCGAGCAAACCAACTTGCTGGCCCTCAACGCGGCGATTGAAGCGGCACGAGCCGGCGAGACCGGGCGTGGTTTTGCGGTGGTGGCGGACGAAGTGCGTGCGCTGGCCAGCAAGACCCAGAGCTCCACCGGGGATATCCAGGCGCATATCGTCGCGTTGCAACAAGGTGCGCGGGAAGCGGTGGAAACCATCGGCAAGGCCGGGCGTCAGGCCAATGAAGGCTTGCTGGTGTTGCGTGACAGTGTGCGCTTGCAGCAGACGGTGCAGGCTTCGGTTGAGCAAGTGCATGCGGCGATTGGGTTGGCGACGCGTGCGGCGGAGCACCAGGCGCAGGGCGCGCATGCTGTGCGTGGGCGGGTTGAGGTGATTCATGCCCAGGCTGAGCGTGCGGCGCAGGCGGTGGTGGAGACGACCGCCAGTGGCAAGGTGCTGGATGGGTTGGCGGCGCAGTTGAAGGCTAGCCTGGGGCAGTTTCGGGCTTAGTGTTGCCTGTGCCGACGCCTTCGCGAGCAAGCCCGCTCCCACATTTTGAAATGCATTCCAAATGTGGGAGCGGGCTTGCTCGCGAAGGCGGTCTCAGCGACTCAGATACATCCGAGTCGTCAGCAAATAAACCGGCAACCCCGACACCAAAATCAACAACGCCGCATACGGCGCCGCCGCCGCAAACTCCACATTCGAGGTATGCGCCCACACCGCCGTCGCCAGGGTATTCAACCCGGTCGGGCTCAGCAGCAACGTCGCCGTCAATTCCTTCATCGCATCCAGAAACACCAACGCAAACGCCGCGCCCAACGCCGGAAAGATGATCGGCAACGTCACCCGACAAAACGCACTGAACGACGACGCGCCCAACGTGCGAGCTGCCTCTTCCAATTGCGGTGCCGCCTTGTTCAACGCCGTACGGATCGGCGCCTGGGCCAAGGGCAAAAACAGCAGCGCATACGCAATCAGCAACAGCGCCGAGGTCTGATACAGCGCCGGCACGTAATGCAGCGCGAAATACACCAGGGTCAACGCAATCACCAAGCCGGGCAGGGCGTGCAGCAGGTACGGCAAGCGCTCAGCCCAGATCGCCAGCTGGCCTTTGTAACGCACCACCAGCAGCCCGACCGGCACCGCCAGCACCAGGCACAACGCGGCGCCGCCGAGGGACAGCGCCAGGGAGGACAGCAGCGCCTCACTGATCGCGGCCACGGGAAACGCCGCCGACGAACCGACCGCCAGCCAATAGCCGAGCATCCCCAGCGGAATGCCACTGCCGATGATCGCCAGCGCCAGGCAATAGACTTGCCCCAGCGGCGCCCACTTGCCCAGGCGCACCTGCTCGGCATGCCGCGCCGCGCCCTGGCCGATGCGTACGTGCCGGCCCTTGCCGCGTACGCGTAGCTCCAGCCACAGCAGCGTCAGGCACAACACCAGCAATACCGCCGAGAGCATCGCCGCGTTGGCGTTGCTGAATTCCAGCTCGAATTGCTGGTAGATCGCGGTGGTGAATGTCTGCAAGCCGATGATCGACAGCGCGCCGAATTCCACCAGCATATGCAACGCGATCAACAGCGCCCCGGCCAGCAGCGATGGCCACAACAAGGGCAGGGTGACGCGCCAGAACACGCCCCAGCGATTCAGTCCCAGGGTTCGCGCGGACTCTTCCAGGGACGGATCAAGATTGCGCAGCGTCGCTGCCACCGGCAGGAACACCAGCGGGTACTTCGACAGGCTCATCACCAGGATCGCGCCGCCGAGCCCTTCGAAACTGGCGCTCAGCGACACCCAGGTAAAGCTGCTGACAAACGCCGGCACTGCAAACGGCAGGCACAGGATCACCCCCCAGATGCGTCGCCCCGGCAAGTTGCTGCGCTCCAGCAGCCACGCCAGCGACAGCCCGACCACGCCGCACGTCAGCGTCACGCCCACCATCAGCGCCAGGGTGTTGCGCAGCAGGCCAAACACATACGGCCGCCACAGCAGATGCACGGCCTCGGCCCAGCCTGCCTGCCAAGCCTTGAGCCCGACATACGCCAGCGGCAGCAGGCTCAGGCCCACCAGGAACAATACGGGCATCAGCAGCCAGACCGACGGCCGTTTGCGCCGTGGCCTGAAACCCCCGCGCAGGGCGGGGGCGGAGAGCGATGGGTTCATCAGTTCAAGCCAACGTCACGTTCCAGGTCCAGGGCTTCTTCGGCGTTGCCAAGGTCCGCGGGGGTGACTTTCGGCGGTTGCAGCTCGCTGAATGGCTTGAGCCCACGGCTGGATTCCATGCCCTTGCGCAGCGGGTATTCGGCCGAGGTGTTGGTGATCACGCGCTGGCCTTCTTCACTGGCCATGAACGCCAGCAGTTGCTGGGCTTCCTTGGGGTGCTTGCTGGATTTGAGCGCTGCCGCCGAGGACACGGTGATCAGGCCGCCGACGTCGCCATCGGTGAAGTAATGCAGTTGCGAATCCAGATTGGTCTTTTCCTTTTTCAGGGCAAACCAGTAGTAGTTGTTCACCAGCACCGTGGCCACTTCGCCGTTCTCCACGGCTTTGAGGGCGACCATATTGTTGCTGTATACCTTGCCGAAGGCGCGCAGACCCGTCAGCCATTCTTCGGCGGCGTCGCGCCCGTGCAGCTTGATGATCGCCACGGCCTGTTCCTGGAACGCGCCGCTGGTGGGCACGAAGCCGACCTTGCCTTGCCACTCGGGGCCGGCGAAATCCAGCACCGACTTGGGCAGGTCTTTCTCGGCGATCAGTTTCGGGTTGAAGGCCACGACGCGGGTGCGCGCGGTCACGCCCATCCAGTCGCCATTGGCGCCGACGTAGTCCTTGGGCAATACGTCGAGGGTGCTGGCGTCGATCTTGGCCAGCATGCCCTGCTCGCCGAGTTTGTTCAGCGGCGGCGACTCTTCGGTGTAGATCACATCGGCCGGGGAGCGCGCGCCTTCTTCGACGACCTGGCTGGCCAGCTGGTTGCTGCTGCCTTTGCGCACGTTGACGTGAATGCCGGTCTTGGCTTCGAAGGCCTTGGCGAGTTCATCGCCGACTTCCTTGTGCTGACCGTTGTAGAGCGTGAGGGTGACCGGGTCGGCGGCCATTGCGGTGGAGGCGCCAAGCATCAGGCCCAGGAGAGAAGCGGCCAGGCCGCGCAGCAGGGGTTTGTTGCGAATCGTCATGCGGGTACATCCTCGCTTACGGCTACATATCTGGAAACAATGATAAACGATATTGTTTCTCAAGGGCCGTTCCGAGGGAAAACCGCCGACCGCATAGGAATTACTTCGTTATGCATACAAAGCCAAGTGAGATTCATTCGTATCTGTGAGTAGTATCACTGCGTCGCCCGAGAGGGCCTATCGCAGTGCATAACCACTACAGGTTCCCGCTATGTCCCCCCTTGGCCCGCCCCCGTCCCTAAGCCGCTTGAAGCCTTTGGCTTGCTCGATTCTGTTGGCGTTTTCCGCGCCTTATGTCTGCGCTGATACGCCGATCAAGATGGGTTCCAACCCCGTCGAGTTGCCCGGCGGCGTCGAAGAGAAGGCCGAGCACGAACTGCAGGCCATCGAAGTCAACGGCGAGTTTGAGACCAAGGATGAGCGCGGGCAGAATAACGTGTTCGCCAAGGACGTCTCCAACGTCTACGTCGGCAAGACCGAGCTGGAGCGCTACAAGGGCACCAGCGTGGCGGATGTGTTCCAGGGCCTCAACGGCGTGTACAGCGGCGACTCGCGCAACAGCGGCGCGCTGGACCCGAACGTGCGGGGCATCCAGGGCGAAGGGCGCATACCCGTCACCGTCGACGGCACCGAGCAAGCCACGGCGGTGTGGATGGGCTCGGCGGGCGTGGCCAACCGCAATTACATCGACCCGAACATGATTGGCAGTATTTCGGTGGAGAAGGGGCCGTCGCTGAACCCGGATATCAAGAGCGGCGTGGGTGGTTCGGTGGAGATCAAGACCCTCGACCTGGATGACATCCTGCGGCCCGGTGAAACCTTTGCCTTGGAGCTCAAGACTGAGACCGGGACCAATTCGGTGAAGCCGGACGAGACCGCAATCAAGACCCTCGGGCGTGATTATCGCGATATTCCGGGCGCCTATGCGGGCTACGACGGCAACCTGGTCTTCACCCAGGGCGGCGGCGGTACTGAATTCAGCCCGAACACCGGCAAGCACTCCGGCAACGTCAACTTTGAAGACAACTCGTTTCGATTGGCCACCGGCACGCGCCAGGAGAACTTCGACCTGTTCGCGGCCTACAGCTACCGCAGCAAAGGCAATTACTTCAGTGGCAAGGGCGGGGCCAAGCGCTACAAGACCGACAGTTGGTTCAGCGACGCCAAGGCCGATGCCAGCGCGGGCTCAGGAAATGCAAACCAGCAGGCCTACATGGCAAATCTGTACCTGCCTGGTCACGAAGTCGCCAACACCTCCAGCGAAATGCGCACAACGTTGCTCAAGGGCACTTTCTACCTGTCCGATGAGCAAAGTCTGAAGCTGTCCTATATGCACAACGAGTCGGAGTACGGTGAGAGTTCGCCTTACTTGGTCAATTATTACGTGGGGCTGGCCAAGGCCGGTGAGAACAACATCGGCCTGCAAATGCCCTACAGCGAACTCAAGCAAGATACTTATAACCTGACTTACAACTGGAACCCGGAAAACCCACTGATCGATCTCAAGACCGGTCTATGGATGACCCGCAGCAACACCCGGCGTCATCAGAACGGCGACGACGTCTACGGCATCTCGGCCCACGATGTTCGGGACCAGGACGTGGCGTGGAATAACTATGTGCAATGCCAGGCCGGCGCCAATCCGAGTCGTTGCGGAACTGCGCCGGAAAAGTTGCCGAACACCGATGGGCGTTATTCGATTTACGCCAAGGCCCTGCAGGTTTCCCAGCATGATCGCTGGGGCGTGAATGTCAGCAACAAGTTGCAGTTGAGTGATGATGTGGCGTTGACGCTGTCCAGCGATTTCAGCGAAGAGAAGCTCGATCAGACCGATGCTTCGCAAGGGCGCTCGTCAACCCAGTTCACCTATGGCAACCGTTATATGGGGCCGCGCAGTGGTGAGCGGCAGCAGTATAACTTTGCGTTCAGTGCCGATTGGACGCCGACGCCGTGGTTGTTGTTGACGGCGGGCGCGCGGTATAGCGATTACAACTCGATGGATACGGGGCTTAAGAAGCATCGGGAGAATCAGGATGCGGGTTGGCAGGAGAATGCTCCTCTTGTTCGAAAGCGCTTTGAATATCAGCGAATTATGACAGATGCCGAAAATCAGCGTTTCATAGATAACGTAAACGAATCAGTTGCCAACGGGGAGTTGCCGGAGGAAGAGGTTCCTTTTTTGCTCGCGAGGGATACTGTTAATGGTGTTCGTTACGCTAACGCAAGCGTCGATATTCCATATAACGGTTTCACGCTGGATCGGTCACGGAACCCTTTTTTAAATGGCAGTATCAATTTGCATGAAACAGTCACCAACCCGCAGGGCGTTTCGGGGGACTATGCGAAGTATGTAGTTGACCCGTCGAATTCTGGGGGGGCGTACCCTGGAGCGGAGCCCGTCAATAAATGGGCGATTCCCAAGAAACGCCAAGACAGCGCGTGGGCGCCAATGGCTGGGGCGACCGTTTTCCTGACTAAGCATGCGCGGGTCTACGCGCGGTATACAGAGTTTGTTCGATTTGCTTCTATTTATGAGGATACGCAAGCGCTTGGGGGGAGCTCTTTCGGGCCGAGTGCGTCGAATAATTCAATGCGCCCTGAACATTCCTATAATTGGGAAGTGGGTTATGTTCACGACTTGACTGGCTATTTTAAGGGCCTGCGTCATGCCGATTTCAAAATAAACTATTACGACAATACCATTCGTGATTTCGTCGACCGTGATTACAATTTTGCAATCGTTCAATACGACAAGAAGATGTATTCGGGTATTGAGCTGCAGACTCGATTCGACAGTGGCAAGTATTTCAGCAATTTTTCGGCTAGTTATCGCCTCAAACAAAAGCTGTGTGACAAGGATTATGCCGCGACGTTAGACCCTTATTATAATTCGGCCATTTCTACGTGCGTGACTGCGGGCTTTCCGACCACCTTCTCGCGCAGCAGCATGCAACCGACCTACTCGTTGAACCTGGACAGCGGTGTGCGATTGTTCAACGAGAGTTTGGAGTTGGGCGGACGTATGGTTTATCACAGTAGTGCCGTGAACAAAGACGAAGAAGATTGGATTCGCAATGGTGTGAAGTACGTTGATGGTTATAACCGTCCGTTTAATTGGCATCCGATTTGGGTGTTTGATACGTACGCCAGCTATCACGTAAACAAGAATGTTGATGTGGATTTCGGGGTCAATAACCTGACCAATCGTTATTACATTGATCCATTGGCGCGAGTCATGATGCCGGCGCCTGGCCGGACGATGAAACTTGGTTTAACAGCGCGATTCTGATTTTTTGCTGTTTTTAATCAAAAACAGTGGTTTTTATCATTCTAACTAGGAAGTTGTTATGAAAAAGCTGTTTGTGTTTACTGCCCTGGCACTTGCTACTTCGACTAGCTTCGCTGCTGTAACGGGCGGGTCTTCTACTGGCTATGTAGCGGTGGCGCAGTCTAACTTGCAAGGGGTTGGCGAGGTTGGAATAGCCATGCCGACGGCGGTGGGAGGTACGGCAGACCTCACCAAGATTGTCAGTTTCAAAAGCGGCCCCATCGCTCAAACCAACGCTTTGATCCCTGCAGCCGGTACGACATCCGCGCACATCGTGATGAACGGCGTGAAGATCTCCGAAACCTGGAAATCGTCTGTCGCCTACGGCACCCAAGTGTATTCCTATCGCCAGATTTCCGACCCGCTGCTTAACTTCCCGCAGTTTGGCGGTGAGGTGATCGCCAAGGTGCCGGGTGTAGAGGTGTACTTCGGTGAATGGGCTCCGCGTAAAACCGGCGTTCAGCCGGATAACAGCACGGATCTGAACCTGACCAGCGCCAACCGTACGGTGTTCTACGCCGGTGAAAACGCGACGACCGCCATGCCAACCTTGGTTAACGCCAAGTACGACGTAGTCGGTATCAAGCGGTTTGATCCAAGTGCGCCAAGCGTTTCCTCGGGGACCCTGAACGTCAACTACGGTGGCAGCGCCGGCACCATCGCGGGCTCCATTGCTGGCGGTGCAGGTACTGTGAACTTCAACGGTACCAATATTGCGTCGAACGGCTCGTTCCAAAACGCTACCACTACTATCAAAGGCCAGTTCTACGGCACCGGTGCAGAAGCCATGGCCGGTATCTACAACACTGGCAATACCGCCACCAGCGTCGCCTTCGGCGGCAAGAAGCAATAACTAAAACCCCGCGTCAGAAAAGGGAGAGTTGATCTCTCCCTTTTTCATCATCGTCCCTTCGCTGGATCTGACCCACATGCCCCTGTGCCTGCCCCTGCGGCTTGCTTTAACCCTATTCCTGAGTTCATTGGCCTGCATCGCCTGGGCCGATGAAGACGACACCCGGCAACTGCTGAACAAGATCGACCGCACCATGGCCGAGCGCGAGCGCGCCCATCTGGTGGATACCGACCCGGCCAAGGACAACGCCTCGCTGATCACCATTGAGGGCCGTACCTACAACGTGCAGAACACCCTGGAAGACCTCGGCCCTGCGATCTACGTCACGCTGAATCTGCAGCAGTGGTCCAAGGTGCGCCAGTTCGTTGAGCGCTACCGGCAGTTGCCCGGCCATGAGCCGGCGCTGGTGTCGATGGCCGAGGGCATGCTGGCCCGTCAGGAGAAGCACTACCGCGAGGCGATTGCCAGCCTGCGCAGGGCGGTGGCGCAAAACCCGTCATTTGTCCGGGCGAAGCTGGAGCTGGCGCGGGCGCTGTTTGAGGACAATCAATCCCGCGAAGCCAAGGCTCTGTTCGATGAGGTGGCGCAAAGCACGGTGCCCGAGCAGGTGGTGCCGGTGCTGGAGGGCTATCAGGGCGCATTGCGCGAGCGCGACAGTTGGCATGGTTCGGTGTCGATGGGCACTGGCTACAACAGCAATATCAACCAGGGCAACGGCATGACCACGCGTACTCAGGTGTGCAGTTTTTTCGAGTGCATCGAGACCAACCGCAAGATGCCCGTGCCAATCAAATCCTCCAGCTTGGTGTATGACGCCGTGGCCGAGCGGCGTTTTCAGATCGAGGGCAACCACCACCTACTGGTGCGCGGGCTGAGTTACGGCAATTACTACCATCGGCACAAGGAAGACGAGCCGCAGACCTATTACGACGACAACACCAGCGTGATCTACGTCGGCTACAACTACCTGAGTGCACTGGATGATGTCTCGGTCTCGCCGCTGTTCGAGAGTTACTGGGGTGATCGGCATAACAAGTACCAAGCGACGGGGCTGCGCACCGAGTGGAAGCACACCCTGACCGAGCGCCTGCAACTTACCGCCCAGGCGCAACAGAAGCATTTTCGCTTCCAGGGCGAAGAGCGGGATTACTTCGAGAATTACGACGAACGCATGGTGGGCGGTTCCGTGTCCTTCCTGCTGGGCAGCCAGACCCTGGTCTACGGCGGCCTGACCTACACGCGCCGCACCCAGCCGCAGGAATCGGCCCGCAACAAGGAGTACATGGCCAGCCTGGGTCTGTATCGGATGTTTGATGTGGGGATCAATCTGAATGCCACCGCGCTGTATCGGCGTACGCGTTATGACGAGGCGGACACGTTTCTCGGCGGGCTGCGCGAAGATCGCCAGCAGATCTATATCGCCAACCTGGCCGTGCCGCGTTTCAAGTTCGCTGGCCTGGTGCCAAGCCTTTACGTGAAGCGCACGGTCAACGCGAGCAGCATTGACTGGGCATACACCTACCGCCAGACCGAAGTGGCACTCAAAGTAGAAAAGAGTTTTTAGGGATGAAGAGATTTCCAAGTTTATTGCTTTCAATAAACAGTAGTTTTACTGGTTAGGAGGTTTTATGAGAAAGCTAATTGTATTCGCTGCGTTGGCGTTGGATGCTTCAAGTAGTGTTGCAGCGTCCGTGTCGGGCGGGTCTTCATCGAGTTATGTCGTTGTTGGCCAGTCTAATATATTGGATGTCGGGGCCGCTGGAATTGCTGTTCCGACGGCCGAGGGGCGAATAGCTAATACAAATTATGTTGTCGGTTTGAGAAGTGGCTATATCAATTTAACTGATAGCGTAATTGCTGCTCCGGGGATTTCCTCTGCTTATGTCGTTTTAACTGGGCGCAACCTTGCCGAGACGTGGAAGTCCTCGGTGGGGGCTGGAGTTGACGTCTATTCTTATCGTCCTGTCTCTGATTCGATTGGCGCCTTCCCGCTATTTGGTGGTGAAGTAATTGCTAAAGTCTCCGGCGTCGAGGTGTATTTCGGCGAGTGGGCGCCGCGTAAAGCCGGTATGTCGCCGGATCACAGCACAGATCTCAACTTGACCAGCGCCAATCGTACTGTCTTTTATGCGGGCGAGAATCCCACCAACGCCATGCCGACGTTGGTTAACGCTAAGTACGACGTGGTCGGTATCCGGCGATTTGACCCGAGCGCGCCTAGTGTTTCAACGGGCACACTAACCGCTAATTACGGCGGCGGTGGCGGTACATTGGCCGGTTCTATTGTTGGTGGCGCGGGTACCGTAAACTTTACAGGCACCACCATTGCCACGAATGGTTCCTTCAAGAACGCAACAGGGATCATCAAAGGGCAGTTCTATGGTTCAGGGGCAGAAGTGCTCGCCGGTATGTATCACACGGGCAACCCTGCTACCTCTGTAGCGTTCGGCGGCAAGAAGCAATAAGCCGATATCGGATTCAGAGGCGGGGCAAGTCTTTAGGGGGAGACACTCAGAGATATCTTGGTGTTGCTCCCTCATTTCGCGGTGAGCGGCGCAGCATCAGGCATTTTTTAGAGGGTCAGAAACGAAAAAACCCGCTTTCGCGGGTTTGATCTGAATTTGGTGCCCAGGAGAAGACTCGAACTTCCACGACCTTGCGATCACCAGCACCTGAAGCTGGCGTGTCTACCAATTTCACCACCTGGGCA
>NZ_JAFLWU010000059.1:0-4527 GCF_017316265.1 Pseudomonas sp. Marseille-Q1929 | reverse complement strand
ATCGCAGGCAAGCCAGCTCCCACAAAAAAGCAGTCCCCTCGAACCCCTGTGCGACCCCATGCCACATCCAACCGTTGACCACGATCAAAAGCTCCCAAAGCGCCAGTTCCCACACTGTGCCAAACCCCCTGAAGGACCACGCCCCCAACGGCATACCTCCTCCGAGGAATAGGCCCTACGCCCAATGCGGCGCAGGCTGCCCCCATCTTTCCAACGCTTGGAGCCCGGACCATGGCCCACCTGACCCAGCAAAACTTCGTCTCCCTGAACATCGCCGTGCTGACCATCAGCGACACCCGCACCTACGACACCGACACCTCCGGCGACACCCTGGTGGACCGTCTGCAAACCGCCGGCCATATGCTCATCGACCGCGGCATCGTGATGGACGACATCTACCAGATCCGCGCCCGGGTTTCGCAGTGGATCGCCGACCCCCAGGTGCAAGTGATACTGATGACCGGCGGCACCGGTTTCACCGCGCGCGACAACACACCCCAAGCCGTACTGCCGCTGCTGGACAAGCAAGTGGACGGCTTCGGCGAGTTGTTCCGTCAGGTGTCCCTGGCCGAAATCGGCATGTCGACCCTGCAATCGCGTGCCCTGGCCGGCTTCAGCAACGGTGTGCTGGTGTGCTGCATGCCCGGTTCGCCAGGGGCGTGCCGCACGGCCTGGGACCAGATTCTTGTCGGCCAACTGGACAGCCGCACCGGCCCGTGTAATTTCGCGCCGCACCTCAAGCCGCAGCTCGATCAAGCCCTCAACGCCTGTGAGTCACGCTCATGAACGTGTGTGACAGCGGCGACCTGCTGCCGGTCGAGGACGCCATCGAGCAGTTGCTCGCCCAGGCGCCGCCACCACCGCCCACCGAGGTGATTGCCTTGGCCCAGGCCCTCGGGCGGGTGGTCGCCGAAGAGGTGTTTTCGCCCCTCGACTTGCCGGGCTGGGACAACAGCGCCATGGACGGCTACGCCCTGCGCGCGTTTGACGTGCCGGAGCAGGGCGGTCACCTGGAAGTCGCCGGGCGCATCGCTGCCGGGCACAGCAGTGATGAGCCGTTGCAAGCCGGGCAGGCGGTGCGCATCTTTACCGGCGCGCCGCTGCCACCGGGGGCCGACAGTGTGGTCGCCCAAGAACGTTGCCGCGTGTATGGCCAACGCATCTGGTGCCCGCCAATACGCCTGGGGGAGCACGTGCGCAAGCGCGGCGAAGAGCTGCAACGCGGGCAGCAGGTGTTGAGCGCCGGCAAGCGCCTGCGCGCCCAGGAAATCGGCCTGCTGGCGGCGGCGGGCATTCCCCGGGTCAAGGTCTATCGGCCGCTGCGGGTGTGCCTGCTCAGCAGTGGTGATGAATTGCGCGAACCCGGTGAGCCACTGGCACCGGGGCAGATCTACAACAGCAACCGTTACCTGATCGCGGCGCTGCTGCGGGGCTGGGGCGTGGAGGTGCACGACTACGGCGTGATGGCCGACGCCCTCACGGCGAGTCGCGATGCGTTGGCGCTGGCGTCATCCGAATGCGACCTGCTGCTGACCACCGGCGGCGTGTCGGTGGGGGAGGAGGACCACCTCAAACAAGCGATCCGCGAGCTGGGCAAGGTCGAGTTCTGGCGCTTGGCGATCCAGCCTGGCAAGCCCCTGGCGTTTGGTCAGGTGGCGGGCAAACCATGGATAGGCCTGCCGGGTAATCCGACGGCCGCGCTGGTCACGGCGTTGGTGGTGGTGCGCCCGTTCCTGCTGCGTGCCCAGGGCGCGGAGCGGGTGTTGCCGATGCCGGCCAGCGTGCCGGCGGCGTTTGAATGGCTCAAGCCCAACCCGCGCCGCCAATACCTGCGTGCGCGCTTGAGCCCCGGCAGCGATGGGCAACTGCGCGCGATCCTGCACCCGCAGCAAAGCTCGGCGATGTTGGTCGCGGCCTGTTGGGCCGACGGCCTGGTGATCGTCGAGCGCGGGCAGCAGGTGCTCAAGGGCGCGGCGGTGCCGTTTCTGTCCTTTGCCGATTTTCAATAAGGAGCCACCATGCAACTGGTCTGCCCGGCAGGTAACTTGCCTGCGCTGAAAGCCGCTGTACGCCAAGGCGCCGACGCGGTGTATGTGGGGTTTCGCGATGACACCAACGCCCGGCACTTCGCCGGGCTGAACATGGACGACAAGCAGTTCGACGCCGCCGTCGCCCATATCCGCCAACACCAGCGCAAGCTCTACGTGGCGGTCAACACCTACCCGCAACCGAAGATCTGGCCGCGCTGGCAACGCGCCGTCGATCGCGCCGCCGACCATGGTGTAGACGCATTGATCGCCGGCGACCCTGGCGTGCTCGGCTACGCTGCCGCGCGCCACCCGCAGATGGCCTTGCACTTGTCGGTGCAGGGCTCGGCCACCCACGCGGCGGCGTTGAAGTTCTACGTCGAACGCTACGGCATCCGCCGCGCGGTGCTGCCACGGGTGTTGTCCCTGGCCCAGGTCAAGCAGGTGGCGGCGAGTGCCACGGTGCCCATCGAAGTGTTCGGCTTTGGCAGCCTGTGCATCATGGCCGAAGGGCGCTGCCACTTGTCCTCCTACATCACCGGCGAATCGCCCAACCTGTGCGGCGTGTGCTCGCCGGCCAAGGCAGTGCGCTGGAGCGACGACGCCGACGGCCTGAGCGCGCGCTTGAGCGAAGTGCTAATCGACCGCTACACCCCGAACGAGCCCGCCGGCTATCCGACCCTGTGCAAGGGCCGCTTCCTGGTGGGCGGCAAGCGCTTCCATGCGCTGGAGGAACCTACCAGCCTCGACACCCTTGACCTGTTGCCGGAACTGGCCGCCATTGGCGTGGAAGCGGTGAAGATCGAAGGTCGCCAACGCAGCCCGGCCTATGTGGAGCAAGTCACCCGCGTCTGGCGCGCCGCCCTCGACGCCCACCGCAGCAACCCGGCCAACTTTGTCGTCAAGGAGCAATGGCGCCAGGTATTGGCTGGTCTTTCCGAAGGCAGCCAGACCACCCTGGGTGCTTACCATCGTGCATGGCAGTGAGGACACACACACATGAAACTCAGCCTCGGACCGGTGCTGTTTTATTGGGACAAGGACCACCTCGGGCGCTTCTACGCAGACATGGCCGACTTGCCCCTGGACGTGATTTACCTGGGCGAAACCGTGTGCTCGAAACGCCGCGTGTTCAACCTCGATCAGTGGCTGGGCCTGGGCCGCGAGTTGCAGACGTGCAGTTCGGCGCAGATCGTGTTGTCGAGCCTCACGCTGATCGAGGCAGCCTCCGAACTGTCCCGCCTGCGCCGCCTGTGCGACAACGGCGAGATGCTGGTGGAAGCCAACGACATGGGTGCGGTGCAGTTGCTGGTTGAGCGCAAATTGCCCTTTGTCGGCGGCCCGGCGCTCAACCTCTATAACGGCCACGCCCTGGTGCAATTGCTTGACTTGGGTATGCAACGCTGGGTGCCGCCAGTGGAGTGCTCTCAAGGCTTGATCGCCGATGTACTGACGCAGGTGCAGGAACTGGGCAGGCCGTTGCCGGAGGTGGAAATCTTCGCCTACGGCCATTTGCCCCTGGCCTACTCGGCGCGCTGCTTCACCGCCCGCGCCGAAAACCGGCCAAAGGACGACTGCCAGTTCTGCTGTATCAACTACCCGGACGGCATGGCCTTGACCAGCCAGGAAGGGCAGGCGTTGTTTACCTTGAATGGGATTCAGACGATGTCGGCGGATGTGACTAACCTGCTGGCCGACTATCCCGGGCTGGTGGCTTGTGGCGCTGATGTGTTGCGCCTGAGCCCGCGTGCGGAAGGCATGGCCGATGTGGTACGCGCCTACGATCAGGTGCGGCAGGGCGCGATGCCGCCGGTGTTTGTCGAGGGTTGCAACGGCTACTGGCATGGCCAGGCGGGCATGTTGCGGGTTGAGGAGGTGGGGCTGTGTTGAGTCGCAAGCAGTGGTTGCTCAAGGGGGCCGACCGGTTGTTGCCGCTGGTGCGGCGGGTGCCGTTTGCGGTGCAGCGTGTGGCCTTGGAGCAGGGACTTAATCGTTGTCTGGCTGAGCCTTTGCGCGAGGGGGGCTTCGATTTGCTGCGTGGGCGTTGGATGTGTTTGCGGATTCCTGATTTGGGGTTGTGTTGGTACCTGACGTTGGCGCGGGATGGGTTGCGTATTGCTGACAAGGCTGAGGCGCAGGTGACCATCAGTGGTAATTGGCGGGAGTTTTTGTTGTTGGCTAGTCGGCAGGAGGATCCGGATACGTTGTTCTTTCGGCGGCGGTTGGTGATTGAGGGGGATACGGAGTTGGGGTTGGGGTTGAAGAATTTGATTGATAGTTTGGATTCGGATGTGTTGCCGGGGTGGTTGTGGCGGGGGGTGGGGGGCTGTCTCTTTTTCACATCTCCCAGCCCACGAGACGGAGAGGGAACTCGTATGCCGTCTTCTTCTTGTAAAAAAAAAAAAAAGGGAGGCAGAAGGGAGGATATGTGGAGTTTGAACAAGAGAACAGGTAGAGATCAGAATACACACGGTACTAATAAATAAATCACACACGGTTA
>NZ_JAFLWU010000058.1:0-5576 GCF_017316265.1 Pseudomonas sp. Marseille-Q1929 | reverse complement strand
GGAATTTAATCTTGACGATGACCTACTCTCACATGGGGAAACCCCACACTACCATCGGCGATGCATCGTTTCACTGCTGAGTTCGGGATGGGATCAGGTGGTTCCAATGCTCTATGGTCGTCAAGAAATTCGGGTACTGAGTCGTGACCAGTTGGTCTCGCTTCAGCAAATTGGGTATGTGATAGCTTCGGTGTTTTGTGAGCATCGAACTTTCGGTTCTATCGTCTTCACACACCGCAATCTGATGCTCTTTCGAGAAGCAAATTGCTTGGGTGTTATATGGTCAAGCCTCACGGGCAATTAGTATTGGTTAGCTCAACGCCTCACAGCGCTTACACACCCAACCTATCAACGTCGTAGTCTTCGACGGCCCTTCAGGGAACTCAAGGTTCCAGTGAGATCTCATCTTGAGGCTAGTTTCCCGCTTAGATGCTTTCAGCGGTTATCTATTCCGAACATAGCTACCCGGCAATGCCACTGGCGTGACAACCGGAACACCAGAGGTTCGTCCACTCCGGTCCTCTCGTACTAGGAGCAGCCCCTCTCAAATCTCAAACGTCCACGGCAGATAGGGACCGAACTGTCTCACGACGTTCTAAACCCAGCTCGCGTACCACTTTAAATGGCGAACAGCCATACCCTTGGGACCGGCTTCAGCCCCAGGATGTGATGAGCCGACATCGAGGTGCCAAACACCGCCGTCGATATGAACTCTTGGGCGGTATCAGCCTGTTATCCCCGGAGTACCTTTTATCCGTTGAGCGATGGCCCTTCCATACAGAACCACCGGATCACTAAGACCTACTTTCGTACCTGCTCGACGTGTCTGTCTCGCAGTCAAGCGCGCTTTTGCCTTTATACTCTACGACCGATTTCCGACCGGTCTGAGCGCACCTTCGTACTCCTCCGTTACTCTTTAGGAGGAGACCGCCCCAGTCAAACTACCCACCATACACTGTCCTCGATCCGGATAACGGACCTGAGTTAGAACCTCAAAGTTGCCAGGGTGGTATTTCAAGGTTGGCTCCACGCAGACTGGCGTCCACGCTTCAAAGCCTCCCACCTATCCTACACAAGCAAATTCAAAGTCCAGTGCAAAGCTATAGTAAAGGTTCACGGGGTCTTTCCGTCTAGCCGCGGATACACTGCATCTTCACAGCGATTTCAATTTCACTGAGTCTCGGGTGGAGACAGCGCCGCCATCGTTACGCCATTCGTGCAGGTCGGAACTTACCCGACAAGGAATTTCGCTACCTTAGGACCGTTATAGTTACGGCCGCCGTTTACCGGGGCTTCGATCAAGAGCTTCGCGTTAGCTAACCCCATCAATTAACCTTCCGGCACCGGGCAGGCGTCACACCCTATACGTCCACTTTCGTGTTTGCAGAGTGCTGTGTTTTTAATAAACAGTCGCAGCGGCCTGGTATCTTCGACCGGCATGAGCTTACGGAGCAAGTCCTTCACCCTCACCGGCGCACCTTCTCCCGAAGTTACGGTGCCATTTTGCCTAGTTCCTTCACCCGAGTTCTCTCAAGCGCCTTGGTATTCTCTACCCAACCACCTGTGTCGGTTTGGGGTACGGTTCCTGGTTACCTGAAGCTTAGAAGCTTTTCTTGGAAGCATGGCATCAACCACTTCGTTAACTAAAAGTTAACTCGTCATCAGCTCTCGGCCTTAGAATCCCGGATTTACCTAAGATTCCAGCCTACCACCTTAAACTTGGACAACCAACGCCAAGCTGGCCTAGCCTTCTCCGTCCCTCCATCGCAATAACCAGAAGTACAGGAATATTAACCTGTTTTCCATCGACTACGCTTTTCAGCCTCGCCTTAGGGACCGACTAACCCTGCGTCGATTAACGTTGCGCAGGAAACCTTGGTCTTTCGGCGTGGGTGTTTTTCACACCCATTGTCGTTACTCATGTCAGCATTCGCACTTCTGATACCTCCAGCAAGCTTCTCAACTCACCTTCACAGGCTTACAGAACGCTCCTCTACCGCATCACTTACGTGATACCCGTAGCTTCGGTGTATGGTTTGAGCCCCGTTACATCTTCCGCGCAGGCCGACTCGACTAGTGAGCTATTACGCTTTCTTTAAAGGGTGGCTGCTTCTAAGCCAACCTCCTAGCTGTCTAAGCCTTCCCACATCGTTTCCCACTTAACCATAACTTTGGGACCTTAGCTGACGGTCTGGGTTGTTTCCCTTTTCACGACGGACGTTAGCACCCGCCGTGTGTCTCCCATGCTCGGCACTTGTAGGTATTCGGAGTTTGCATCGGTTTGGTAAGTCGGGATGACCCCCTAGCCGAAACAGTGCTCTACCCCCTACAGTGATACATGAGGCGCTACCTAAATAGCTTTCGAGGAGAACCAGCTATCTCCGAGCTTGATTAGCCTTTCACTCCGATCCACAGGTCATCCGCTAACTTTTCAACGGTAGTCGGTTCGGTCCTCCAGTTAGTGTTACCCAACCTTCAACCTGCCCATGGATAGATCGCCCGGTTTCGGGTCTATTCCCAGCGACTAGACGCCCTATTAAGACTCGCTTTCGCTACGCCTCCCCTATTCGGTTAAGCTCGCCACTGAAAATAAGTCGCTGACCCATTATACAAAAGGTACGCAGTCACCCAACAAAGTGGGCTCCCACTGCTTGTACGCATACGGTTTCAGGATCTATTTCACTCCCCTCTCCGGGGTTCTTTTCGCCTTTCCCTCACGGTACTAGTTCACTATCGGTCAGTCAGTAGTATTTAGCCTTGGAGGATGGTCCCCCCATATTCAGACAAAGTTTCTCGTGCTCCGTCCTACTCGATTTCATGACTAAGAGATTTTCGCGTACAGGGCTATCACCCACTATGGCCGCACTTTCCAGAGCGTTCCGCTAATCTCAAAGCCACTTAAGGGCTAGTCCCCGTTCGCTCGCCACTACTAAGGGAATCTCGGTTGATTTCTTTTCCTCAGGGTACTTAGATGTTTCAGTTCCCCTGGTTCGCCTCTTACGCCTATGTATTCAGCGTAAGATAACCATCTTATGATGGCTGGGTTCCCCCATTCAGACATCTCCGGATCAAAGTCTGTTTGCCGACTCCCCGAAGCTTTTCGCAGGCTACCACGTCTTTCATCGCCTCTGACTGCCAAGGCATCCACCGTATGCGCTTCTTCACTTGACCATATAACCCCAAGCAATCTGGTTATACTGTGAAGACAACATTCGCCGAAAATTCGATAATACTCAAAACTGAGTAACTCACAAATTTTACCTTAGCCTGATCCGTTACCAGTGAAAGTAACGTTCAGTCTATCTTTCTATCACATACCCAAATTTTTAAAGAACGATCTAATCAAAGACTAGAAATCAACATTCACCATCATCACGATGGAATGCTCATTTCTAAGCTTTCAACAAACAGAAGCAGTAGTGGTGGAGCCAAACGGGATCGAACCGTTGACCTCCTGCGTGCAAGGCAGGCGCTCTCCCAGCTGAGCTATGGCCCCGTATTTCTACAGGCGTTTCCCACACAAAATTGGTGGGTCTGGGCAGATTCGAACTGCCGACCTCACCCTTATCAGGGGTGCGCTCTAACCAACTGAGCTACAGACCCAATTTCGGGCTGCTTCTTTATCGTCTTCTTCAATGAATCAAGCAATTCGTGTGGGAACTTATGGAGCAGCTGATGTCGTCGATTAAGGAGGTGATCCAGCCGCAGGTTCCCCTACGGCTACCTTGTTACGACTTCACCCCAGTCATGAATCACACCGTGGTAACCGTCCTCCCGAAGGTTAGACTAGCTACTTCTGGTGCAACCCACTCCCATGGTGTGACGGGCGGTGTGTACAAGGCCCGGGAACGTATTCACCGCGACATTCTGATTCGCGATTACTAGCGATTCCGACTTCACGCAGTCGAGTTGCAGACTGCGATCCGGACTACGATCGGTTTTATGGGATTAGCTCCACCTCGCGGCTTGGCAACCCTCTGTACCGACCATTGTAGCACGTGTGTAGCCCAGGCCGTAAGGGCCATGATGACTTGACGTCATCCCCACCTTCCTCCGGTTTGTCACCGGCAGTCTCCTTAGAGTGCCCACCATTACGTGCTGGTAACTAAGGACAAGGGTTGCGCTCGTTACGGGACTTAACCCAACATCTCACGACACGAGCTGACGACAGCCATGCAGCACCTGTCTCAATGTTCCCGAAGGCACCAATCTATCTCTAGAAAGTTCATTGGATGTCAAGGCCTGGTAAGGTTCTTCGCGTTGCTTCGAATTAAACCACATGCTCCACCGCTTGTGCGGGCCCCCGTCAATTCATTTGAGTTTTAACCTTGCGGCCGTACTCCCCAGGCGGTCAACTTAATGCGTTAGCTGCGCCACTAAAAGCTCAAGGCTTCCAACGGCTAGTTGACATCGTTTACGGCGTGGACTACCAGGGTATCTAATCCTGTTTGCTCCCCACGCTTTCGCACCTCAGTGTCAGTATTAGTCCAGGTGGTCGCCTTCGCCACTGGTGTTCCTTCCTATATCTACGCATTTCACCGCTACACAGGAAATTCCACCACCCTCTACCATACTCTAGTCAGTCAGTTTTGAATGCAGTTCCCAGGTTGAGCCCGGGGATTTCACATCCAACTTAACAAACCACCTACGCGCGCTTTACGCCCAGTAATTCCGATTAACGCTTGCACCCTCTGTATTACCGCGGCTGCTGGCACAGAGTTAGCCGGTGCTTATTCTGTCGGTAACGTCAAAACAATCACGTATTAGGTAACTGCCCTTCCTCCCAACTTAAAGTGCTTTACAATCCGAAGACCTTCTTCACACACGCGGCATGGCTGGATCAGGCTTTCGCCCATTGTCCAATATTCCCCACTGCTGCCTCCCGTAGGAGTCTGGACCGTGTCTCAGTTCCAGTGTGACTGATCATCCTCTCAGACCAGTTACGGATCGTCGCCTTGGTGAGCCATTACCTCACCAACTAGCTAATCCGACCTAGGCTCATCTGATAGCGCAAGGCCCGAAGGTCCCCTGCTTTCTCCCGTAGGACGTATGCGGTATTAGCGTCCGTTTCCGAACGTTATCCCCCACTACCAGGCAGATTCCTAGGCATTACTCACCCGTCCGCCGCTCTCAAGAGAAGCAAGCTTCTCTCTACCGCTCGACTTGCATGTGTTAGGCCTGCCGCCAGCGTTCAATCTGAGCCATGATCAAACTCTTCAGTTCAAACATCTTTGGGTTTTTAAGAAACCCTAAACTTGGCTCAGCAATCGTTGGTTACATCTTTGATTTCTCGCGGAGTAACTTGTGATGCTGATAATCTTGTTGACTATCAGTCTGACTCCACAAGCACCCACACGAATTGCTTGATTCAGTTGTTAAAGAGCGGTTGGTTAAGATCTTTCGTCTCAACCGAGGCGCGCATTCTACAGCAGCCTCATTTGCTGTCAAGTGATTATTTTCAGAAGCTTTCGAAGAATTCTTCAACAACTTCAACCACTTGCGCTTCAGATCTCTCATCAGCGGGAGGCGAATTCTACAGCGTTACACGCTGCTGTCAACACCTCTTTTTCAACTTC
>NZ_JAFLWU010000057.1:0-6591 GCF_017316265.1 Pseudomonas sp. Marseille-Q1929 | reverse complement strand
CCACAACCCCACCACCGGCCAAACCCCCACCAAAAACACCCGACACACACACGCCACATTCAACAACACAAACCCCACCCCCATCCCCCGTGGCAATTGCAACGGCCGACCCGTATGCCCAAGACTCACCCGCGCAATCATCGCCAAAATCAACCCACCCATCCCCCCCACCGTCAACGCATGCACCGCCAGGCTAGGATTCAACAACACCCCAAAATGCCACAGCGCCATACCCAGGCACGCCAACGCCAGCCAGGCATAAGCCAAATGCAACGACCACAAAAGCGGCACACGCCACAGCCCACGATCATGCCAGCGCACCAACCGCAACAAATGCCCCAATCCAAGCACAACGAACAGCGCGCCAAGCCACAACTGAGGGAACAGCGCCACCCCACTGGCATAAAACAACGCAACCAGGACCGACCCACCCAGCAACAGATAATCCAACCACGGCCAAGGCTTGACCACCTCAACCCGCCCCAAACCCCGCTGGGTAAAAAACGGAATCACCCGCCCCCCAATCAGCCCCATCATCGCCGCCACCAACCACAACCCAGCGAGCACCGCCTGGCGTTGCAGGCCCGCGTCAACCAACGACAACCCATCCACCCCCGCCAGCAGCACCAACACCAACACAATCGGATAGTTGCGCGTCTGCCGGACCTTCCACAGCGTCCAGCCCATCACCCCGGCCACGGCCAGGGGAAAGCTCAATTCCAGCAGCACCCGCAACGCAAGCGGCAGGTCGAGCAACCCCGCGACGCGCGCCGCCAGCCACACCACCACCAGTGCGGCCAGGGGCGCTCCGCTGAGGCCGGGGCGGCCGGTCCAGGTCTGCACCGCCGTCAGCAGGAAGCCGGCGATGATCGCCACGCCAAAGCCAAACAACAGCTCATGCCGATGCCACGCCAGCCAGCCGCCCGCCGGTTGCCAACCGCCGGTCATGCCGCCCAGGGCCAGCAGCCACAGGGGAATCGCCAGTGCCGCCAACAGGCACGCACCGAGAAAAAAAGGCCGGAAGGCCAGGCGAAACAACGGGGTAATCGACAATGCCTTGCGCCGATCCAGTACGTGCATGTTGCGGCTCCTCAACTCAGTTCTGTGGCGATGGTGCGCCTGTGCCCGCGTCTTGCCCTTGTCGCAGATCAAGCTGTGCCAAGGGCAGTCGGATTAGCCTTGAGCCCCCTTCCCCTTTGTGTCCCGAGGTATTGATGGTGCTCCATCGTGTCCATCACCAGATCCTGCGCAGTCACCACCTGTTCGAGCCCATGGACGAGGCCCAACTGAGTGAGTTGATGAGCAACAGCCAATTGCTCAATGTCGACAAGGGCGAGCCGCTGTTTCGCCAGGGCGAGCCGGCCGATGCGTTTTACTTTGTGATTGCCGGTGCGGTGAAAATCTACCGCCTGACGCCGGACGGCCAGGAGAAAGTGTTCGAGGTCATCGGCGAACGCCAGACCTTTGCCGAAGCGATGATGTTGATGGACACGCCCAACTATGTGGCGTGCGCCGAAGCGGTGTGCCCGACCCAGGTGTATCGCCTGTCCAACGCCACCTACATGCGCCTGTTGCAGAGCAACAGCCGCCTGACTTTCGCCTTGCTCGGCACGCTGTGCGTACGCCTGCACCAGCGGGTCAACGAGATCGAGACGTTGTCGCTGAAAAACGCCACCCACCGCGTGGTGCGCTACCTGCTCACGCAACTGGTGCGCCTGCACAGCACCGAGACGCGCTTTGAACTGCCCATGGCCAAGCAGTTGATCGCCGGGCACTTGTCGATCCAGCCGGAGACGTTCTCGCGGATTATCCGGCGCCTGATCGATGAAAAAATCATCACCCAGGACGGTCGCCATATCGCCATTCTCGACCGTTCGCGCCTGGAGCAATTCGAGTGAAAACCTGCCTCTACTGCCAGCACCGCAATGCCGTGGAGCGCGACACCTGCGAGCACTGCGCCATGCCGCTGCCGGCGTCCGAGGCCAGCAACCAGGCCCGGCGGCTGAGCCGCTTCCAGTGGTTCTGCCTGGGGCTGCTGCTGTTTTGCATCGCGATGTTCTTCTGGTTGCCCCGGGGTATTTACTGACCTTCGGTCAACTGCCGGTACAACTGCGGCAAGCGCTGCGGCAACTGCTGCGGCTGACGGATCAGGGTGAAGCCATTCGCGCCGAACATGTACGGCAGGTAGTCGCCGGCCTGTTTGTCGATGGTGATGCAGAACGGGATCAAGCCCGCGCGCCGCGCCTGCAGCACCGCCTGGCGGGTGTCTTCCACGCCATAGCGGCCCTCGTACAGGTCCAGGTCATTGGGCTTGCCATCGGTGAGCAGCAACAGCAGCTTGCGCCGCTGCGGGCAGGCGCCCAACAGCTGGGTGGCCTGGCGGATGGCGGCGCCCATGCGCGTGTAATAACCCGGCTTGAGACCCTGGATCACGCCGCGTATACGGTCGTCGTAGGGTTGCTGGAAAGACTTGAGCTCCTGCAAGCGCACGTGATGCCGGCGCAGGGACGAAAACCCATACAGCGCAAACCGGTCCCCGGCCCCGGCCAGGCTTTCACCGAACAGCAGCAGGCTGTCGCGGATCACGTCGATGACTTTTTGCGTGTCGTTCAGATGGGCGTCGGTGGACATCGACAGGTCCGCCAGCAGCAGGCACGCGAGGTCGCGCTGGCGGTGACGCTGCTCCATGAACAGGCCGCGCTCGGCACAGGCCGCGTGCTGGCGCTGCACATGAAAATCCAGCCAGGCTTGCAGGTCGAGTTCGCTGCCCTGGGGTTGCTGGCACTGCCATTGGCGGTCGGTGCGCAGTAGCTGAAACTGGCGACGCAGGCGCTGGGCCTGGGCTTGCAGGCGTGGCGGCAGCGGTTGCGGCGCAGCGTCGCGCGGCTGCATCAGTTGCAGGTTGACGAAGGCGTCTTGCAGGCGCTGTTGACGATAGTCCCATTCGGGCAGCTTGATGCCTTCGCCGAGGGGGATGTCATCGACATCGGCGGGCGGCAGGTCGAGGTGCAGTTTCAGGCCACCGCTCTTGCGCACGCGTTGGCGCGACAGGCTCAACTGGTCGAGGTCTTCGGCGACGCGCGCGGCGTCCGGGTCGTGGCCGTCGTCGGTCCAGCGGTCGAGGTCGACGTGTTCGGTCCAGCTGAACAGGTTTTCCAGGCGGACCACCAGCAGGCCACCGTCGCGACGCTGGTCGTCCAGGCGTGTGGCGCGTTTGGGCGCACCGCGTTGCTCGCCGGGATGGGCGGCGAGGTCGTCGCCTTCATCATCGAGGTCGGCGCTTTGCGGCGTGTCCAGGTGCAGCGGCGGGTACAGCCATAACGGCAGCGGCCAGGGCGCACGCTGACTGCGCGGCAAGTGGCGCACGCTGCCGGGTTCGCGCAGAGCCTTGCGCAAGGCTTTTTCCAACGCTGCTTCGTCGGGGCGCAGGCTGGCAGGGTCAGGGCGCAAGGCGAGATGGGCATCGACCAGGCGCCGATAGCTGGGGCCCATGGCGGGATAGCGTTGCAGCAGCAACCAGGTCCAGCGCTGGTTGTCCCGCGCCCAGTGGGTCATCGGGCCGGATTGTGCGGCGAGCAGTGCCAGCCAGCGGTAGAGCTCCAGGTTGAGGGCCGCGTGGGGGAACACTGCCAGGCGCGACGGCAGGCGCAAACGGTTGCCGTCGCAGGAAGCCAGCGGTGCCTGTTTGCAGGTGCCGGCGATGCGCATCAGCAGGTTGCGGCGCAGCAGCAGGTCGCGTTCGCCCGCCGCTTCCAGGGCGATGCCGCCGGCGCCGCCGAGGGCGCGAAACAGCAGCGCCAGGCTGCGTTGGCGGTCGTGCAAGTGCACCTGCGCGGCGGGGAAATCCACGCTCGCACGGCGGGTGATAAAGCGGTGCCAGGCACTACCGACCCACTCTTCCAGCTCCAGGGTAAAGGCCATGGGCATTGCTCCAAACGTAAAACGGCCCGCTGTACCAGCCGGGCCGCCCTCTTGGGGATTAACGATCAGTTCACAATCGGCACCGCTTCACCGACCACCGCGCGCCGTTGCCGGAAGCTGTACAGGTAGCAGAGCAGCCCCAGCAGGAACACCACGCCACTGGCCAAGCGTGCCCAGAACAACGTGTTCAGATGCTCCACCGTGGCCATGAACGGCAGTGCCACGCCGTCCACCGGCCAACGCTGCAACCACACCTGCACCGCGCCGGCGGCGGTGAGGAACAGGGTGATCATCACCATCGACAACACCATCAGCCAGAAGCCCCAGACCTCAATGGTCTGCGCGCGTGCATCCGGCGCTTCACCGAGGCCGCGCAGGCGCGGCATGGCGTAGCTAATCAAGGTCATCACGATCATTGCGTAGGCACCGAAGAACGCCAGGTGCCCGTGGGCCGCCGTGAGCTGGGTGCCGTGGGTGTAGAAGTTGACCGGCGCCAAGGTGTGCAGGAAACCCCAGACCCCGGCGCCGAAGAACGCTGTCACCGTGGTGCCCTTGGCCCACAATGTCGCGGCGCGGTTGGGGTGCTCGCGGCGCCGGCGTTTGACCATGGTAAAGGCGAACATCACCATCGCCAGGAACGGCAGCGGTTCCAGCGCCGAGAAGATCGAGCCGACCCACAGCCACACCTGCGGCGCGCCGATCCAGAAGAAGTGGTGCCCGGTGCCAATGATCCCGGTGATCAGGGCCATGGCAATGATCACGTACAGCCACTTCTCCACCACTTCACGGTCCACACCGGTGACCGTGATCAGCACGAACGCCAGCATCGAACCCATGATCAATTCCCATACGCCTTCGACCCACAGGTGCACCACCCACCACCAGTAGAACTTGTCCCGCGCCAGGTTGCCGGGGTTGTAGAAAGAGAACAGGAAGAACACCGCGAGGCCGATCAGCCCGGTCATCATCACCATGCTGACCGTGGTCTTGCGGCCCTTGAGCAGGGTCATGCCGATGTTGTAGAGAAAGCCCAGGCAGACCACCACGATGCCCATCTTGGTGATGGTCGGTTGTTCAAGGAACTCGCGGCCCATGGTGGGCAGCAGCTCGTTATGGGTGAGTTTGGCCAGCGCCGCATAGGGCACCAGCAGGTAGCCGAGGATGGTCAGCACCCCGGCCACGGCAAACACCCAGAACAACAGGATCGCCAGTTTCGGACTGTGCAGCTCGCGGTCCGCCTCCTCGGGCACCAGGTAATAGGCGGCGCCCATGAAGCCGAACAGCAGCCAGACGATCAGCAGGTTGGTGTGGACCATCCGCGCCACGTTGAACGGGATCAACGGGAACAGAAAGTCACCCACCACGTATTGCAGGCCCATGATCAGACCGAACAGCACCTGGCCGACAAACAGCATCAGGGCAAACACAAAGTAGGGTTTGGCCACGGCCTGGGATTGGAATTTCAGATAGGGGTTGGCGCTGCGCATGGCTCAGCCCTCCTTGTTCGGTGGCCAGTTATTGGTGTCGATCTTCGAGCTCCACTTGAGGAACTCGGCCATATCGTCCACCTCCTGGTCACTGAGATTGAATTGCGGCATGGCCCGGCGCCCTGGCACGCCCAGGGGTTGCATCTTCATCCAGGCGTGCAGGAACGGCTTGAACCCTTCGTCACCGCCCCGGCGCTTGAACACATTGCCCAGCTCCGGCGCAAAGTAGGCGCCCTCGCCCAACAGGGTGTGGCAGCCGACGCAGTTGTTGCGCTCCCACACACCCTTGCCGCGCACCACCGATTCAGTGAGCTGGTCGACGTTGCTACGGGCCGGAAAGGTTTGTTCGGTGTGGTAGGTCAGGGCCAGGAAAATCAGGAAGAAGAACACGCTCCCTCCGAAGTAGATATTCCTGGCCATGCCCTTGGTGAAGGTCTCTGACATGGTCGTCTTCCTCATGGCTTGGCGGGGGCCATGATAGGAAGGCGGGGTATGGAAAGTGATTGATGGCGATCAAGAAGTGGGGATTGTGGGTGGGTGTCTTATAAATAATGCGCTATCCCAGTGGCGGTCATGACCGCTCCAGAAAGGTTGAGCACCAGGCAGGGCGCGATGATCCAGAACTTTAATCTTCTTGGGATTCTCGCCACCTCGTCAAGGTCCACAAGTCTTCGCCAGTAAAAGACTTTCGGCATGATCAACACATAGGCCAGCAGCATTAATCGCATTGCCTTCCCCTCAAAAGGCTGACCGCGAAATAGATACTTGTTTGAAACGATGAAAACGCTATGGGGCAAATAGTTTTCCGCTGTTTCCAGTTTGGTCAGCATGCTGTAAGCGATCCCTGGAAAGCTAAGCATCATGATCAGCGCAGCAACTATGCCGACTATTTCCCAGTCCATTTAATTCCCCGCGCTTTCGTAAAGGCCAACACCCACATTTTCCCCAAGGCAGGTGGGATGGGCCTACCCCCGATGGCCATAGGTATCTACACAACTACCGGACCTGACAAAACCCGAAGCGTTGGCTTTGGCTTTGGCTTTGGCTTTTCAGCTTTTGATCTTAGGCGCCCCGTTAACCACGCTGGCCGAACGCAGGCTTGAATCCGTGGGTAACCCGGCAGGACGCCGGGTTAGCCGTCCTGGGCCAAGGATGGCCCATGACGGCGGCCCACGGATTCAAG
>NZ_JAFLWU010000056.1:0-11445 GCF_017316265.1 Pseudomonas sp. Marseille-Q1929 | reverse complement strand
TTCGTGTTGTCATGTTGGTCGTACTGTACTTGATGCGGCGATTGCGAAAGCGGAGTGATTGACTGGTCGTTTATTCAAGAGAGGGAGTGCAGTAGGTGCGGCCCTGTCCGCTCCGGAGGAAGCGCCAGATGTGCATGAGAGACGGCCCCCGGCCCCCGCAAGAACAGACGCAACGCCGCCGGCAATTCCTGGCGATGCCGTGCCGCGATCTCGTCGATGGGCTGGCTCGGTGCAATCACCAGCACTTCCACCGGCGCCAGGCCACGGGCCGCGCTGTCGGCCGGCTGGAAATGGCTGAACTGGTTGAGGCGTTCCAGCAACTCGATATCACTTTCCAGGCTGTCAATGAACGTGCTGTTGAGCATATGCCCGCCAATCTGCGCCAGGGTCGGCTCCTGGCCAGTGAACGTACGCTGCACGGCCGGCTCATTGCCACGTGGGTTGCCGCTGACGCCCACCACCAACACCCGACTGGCGCCCAAGTGCAGGGCCGGGCTGATGGGCGCGGACTGCCGCACGGCACCATCGCCGAAGTATTCGTGGTCGAGTTTGACCGGGGCGAACAGCAACGGGATCGCCGAACTGGCCAGCAGATGTTCCACCGACAATTGCGTGGGCACGCCGATACGCCGATGGCGCAACCAGGCGTCGATGGTGCCGCCGCCCTGATAGAAGGTCACCGCTTGCCCGGACTCATAACCAAACGCCGTCACCGCGACCGCATGCAGGTGTTTGTTGCGGATAGCCTCGTCGATGCCGTCCAGATGCAACTTGTCCTTGAGCAACGCCTTCAACGGCGTGCTGTTGAGCAGCGCCACCGGCACCTGCGAGCCCAGCCCCAGCAAACTGTGAATAAAGAAACGACTCGCCTGGCGAATCACCCCCGGCCAATCACTGCGCAGCACCAGATGGCTGCGAAAGCCCTGCCAGAAAGCCGTCAGGCGTTGGATCGCCGCGGTGAAATCCGTGGCACCGCTGGCCAGGCTGACGGCATTGATCGCACCGGCCGAGGTGCCGACAATCACCGGAAACGGGTTGGGTGCCCCCGGCGGCAACAACTCGGCAATCGCTGCCAACACCCCCACTTGATACGCCGCTCGCGCCCCACCGCCGGAAAGAATCAAGCCTGTAACCGGTTCAGCTGGGCGCATCGCGTCACTCCATGTGGGGAAAGGTCAGTCTTATTTTCGGCGTTTTTCGTACAGCTTGGGCTCGCCCGGTGGCCGGCTCTTGAAGCGGCGG
Organism: Pseudomonas sp. Marseille-Q1929; assembly: GCF_017316265.1. NCBI lineage: Bacteria > Pseudomonadati > Pseudomonadota > Gammaproteobacteria > Pseudomonadales > Pseudomonadaceae > Pseudomonas > Pseudomonas sp. Marseille-Q1929. The sequence continues at coordinate 10,203 of NZ_JAFLWU010000056.1, read as the reverse complement.
TGGGTCCACAGGTACTGCTCGGGGCACTGGCGTACCGAGGCTTCAACCCACTGGTTGATGCGCAGGCAGTCGGCTTCATCGCTTTCGCCCGGGAAGTCGGTCAGCGGCGGATGGATCACCAGCCGGTAACCACTGCCGTCCGCCAGACGCTCCTGGGTAAACGGCACCACCAGCGCCTTGCCCAACTTGGCGAATTTGCTGGTGGCCGGCACGGTAGCGGCCTGGATGCCGAACAGCGGTACGAAGATGCTTTGCTTGGCGCCGTAGTCCTGGTCCGGCGCATACCAGATCGCACGGCCGGCGCGCAGCAGCTTGAGCATGCCGCGCACGTCTTCGCGCTCGATGGCCAGGGAGTCGAGGTTGTGGCGCTCACGGCCACGGCGCTGGATAAAGTCGAACAACGGGTTGCCGTGCTCGCGGTACATGCCATCGATGGTGTGCTTTTGCCCCAGCAACGCCGCGCCGATTTCCAGGGTGGTGAAGTGCAGGGCCATGAGGATCACGCCCTTGCCATCCAGTTGGGCCTGCTTGAGGTGTTCCAACCCCTCGACGTGGGCCAGGCGTGCCAGGCGCTGGCGCGACCACCACCAGCTCATGGCCATCTCAAAGAAGGCAATGCCGGTGGAGGCAAAGTTTTCTTTAAGCAAATGTTTACGCTCTTTCGCGGATTTTTCCGGGAAGCACAGTTCCAGGTTTCGCGCGGCGATGCGGCGGCGTTCGCCGGCCACACGGTACATCCCCGCACCCAGCAGGCGACCAATGGTCAACAGCGCACGGTAGGGCAACTGGGTGACCAGCCACAGCAGGCCGAGCCCCAGCCATAACAGCCAGAAACGCGGGTGAAAAAATACAGCTCGAAAACGCGGGCGATCCATTACAGATTCCGGTAAAGACAGGGCCGCGCATTCTACAACGGTTCGACTCGGCTTGCGGCCAGTGGATGTTCTCGTTATAAGTCTCGACACTTTTCGTGACAAGCCGCTTTATGCCGACCATGAGCCAAACCGAACCGCTAGACCAAGATCCCGTGTTCCAGCTGAAAGGCAGCATGCTCGCCATCACCGTGCTGGAACTGGCCCGCAACGACCTCGACGCTCTGGACCGCCAGCTCGCCGCCAAGGTCGCCCTGGCGCCGAACTTTTTCAACAATGCCCCGCTGGTACTGGCCCTGGACAAACTCCCGGCTGGCCAGGGCCTTATCGACCTGCCCGGCCTGATGCGCGTGTGCCGCTCCCATGGCCTGCGCACCCTGGCGATTCGTGCCAGCCGTATCGAAGACATTGCTGCGGCCATCGCCATTGAACTGCCAGTACTGCCGCCGTCCGGCGCGCGGGAGCGTCCAATCGAACCATTGGTCGCTGAAGAGAAGAAAAAACCGGAAAAACCGCCGGCTCCGACGATCAAGCCTACAAAGATCATCACCTCGCCCGTACGCGGCGGGCAGCAAATTTACGCCGAGGGCAGCGACCTGGTGGTGATCTCCTCGGTCAGTCCCGGGGCGGAACTTCTCGCCGATGGCAACATCCATGTATACGGCCCGATGCGTGGCCGTGCCCTGGCCGGCATCAAGGGTGATACCAAGGCGCGGATTTTTTGCCAGCAATTGACCGCTGAGCTAGTGTCCATCGCAGGCCGGTACAAGGTTTCCGAAGATTTGCGCCGTGATCCGCTCTGGGGGGCGGGGGTGCAGGTCAGCCTGTCGGGCGATGTGTTGAACATCATCCGTCTTTAACGGATACTGCCGCATTTTCCAAGCATCTCTAGACTCTGATAGCACAGCGAAACTGGCATTACTTGTGTAGGAACATCTGAAGGTTGGCGTTTTTCCTGCGCAAACCCGTCTTTTCCCTACAAAGGCTGTCCGCCTGCGGCGAGTATCAAGAGATGTTTTTCAGGGACTGAAAAGTCCTTTTTCCTTAGGGGTGAAACACCTTGGCCAAGATTCTCGTGGTTACATCCGGCAAGGGTGGTGTGGGTAAGACCACCACCAGCGCCGCTATCGGTACCGGCCTCGCTCTGCGCGGCCACAAGACAGTCATCGTCGACTTCGACGTCGGTTTGCGTAACCTCGACCTGATCATGGGCTGCGAACGCCGCGTGGTGTACGACTTCGTCAACGTGGTCAACGGCGAAGCCAACCTGCAACAGGCCCTGATCAAGGACAAGCGCCTTGAGAACCTGTACGTACTGGCTGCCAGCCAGACCCGCGACAAGGATGCGTTGACCAAGGAAGGCGTAGGCAAAGTCCTCGCTGAACTGAAGGAAACCTTCGAATACGTGGTCTGCGACTCCCCGGCCGGCATCGAGACCGGTGCTCACCTGGCGATGTACTTCGCCGATGAAGCCATCGTCGTGACCAACCCGGAAGTGTCCTCGGTACGTGACTCGGACCGCATGCTCGGCCTGCTGGCCAGCAAGTCCCAGCGCGCCGAAAAAGGTGAAGACCCGATCAAGGAACACCTGCTGCTGACCCGTTACAACCCTGAGCGCGTCAGCAATGGCGAAATGCTCGGTGTTGAAGACGTGAAGGACATCCTTGCAGTGACCCTGCTGGGCGTGATCCCGGAATCCCAGGCCGTACTGAAGGCATCCAACCAGGGCGTGCCGGTGATTCTTGATGACCAGAGCGACGCCGGCCAGGCGTACAGCGATGCGGTTGATCGCTTGCTCGGCAAGACCGTGGAACATCGCTTCCTCGATGTAAAGAAGAAGGGATTCTTCGAGCGTATCTTTGGAGGCAACTAAACAATGAAATTTCTCGACTTCTTTCGCGCCAACAAAAAGCCAAGTACCGCGTCGGTAGCGAAAGAGCGTCTACAGATCATCGTGGCGCACGAACGCGGCCAACGCAGTACGCCGGACTACCTGCCAGCCTTGCAGAAGGAACTGGTCGAGGTGATCCGCAAGTACGTCAATATCGGCAACGATGACGTGCATGTCGCCCTGGAAAACGACGGCAGCTGCTCGATTCTGGAACTCAATATCACCCTGCCTGATCGTTAAGCGAACAGGCGGTCGCCACGGCGGCTCGCGCACCTTGATCCCTTTTGGGGACCCAGGTGAGCGAGCCGCCGTTGGCGTTTGTTACGAGGCTGTTTAATGCCGTTGTCCAATATCCATATCATTCATCAGGACGATGCCGTCCTGGTGGTGAACAAGCCGACCCTGCTGCTCTCGGTGCCTGGCCGCGCCGATGACAACAAGGACTGCCTGATCACCCGCCTGCAGGAAAACGGCTACCCCGAAGCCCGCATCGTCCATCGCCTGGACTGGGAAACCTCGGGGATCATCCTGCTGGCCCGCGATGCCGACACGCACCGCGAACTGTCCCGCCAGTTTCACGACCGTGAAACCGAAAAAACCTACACAGCCCTGGCCTGGGGCCAACCGGAACTGGACAGCGGCAGCATCGACCTGCCCCTGCGCTACGACCCGCCCACCAAGCCGCGCCATGTGGTGGACCACGAGTTCGGCAAACACGCGCTGACCTTCTGGAAAGTGCTGGAACGCTGTGGCGACTGGTGCCGTGTGGAGCTGACGCCGATTACCGGGCGTTCGCACCAGTTGCGCGTGCATATGCTTTCCATCGGCCACCCACTCCTGGGCGACGGCCTGTACGCCCACGAACAAGCCCTGGCCGCCTGGCCACGCCTGTGCCTGCACGCAAGCATGCTCAGCTTCACCCACCCGCAAAGCGGCGAGCGTTTGCGCTTCGAGTGCCCTGCACCCTTCTAAAGCTGCAAATGCATTCAATGTGGGAGCTGGCTTGCCTGCTCCCACAATGGTTCTGTGTTGTGCTCAAGAAAGCAGCTTCGCGCCAAATCCCGAGCCAATACGGTAAACTCCGCGCATTGCTGTCTGGAGCTATTTATGCGCGAAGCGTTGAATCAAGGCCTGATCGACTTCCTCAAGGCCTCCCCTACTCCTTTTCATGCCACTGCTGCCCTGGCCCAGCGCCTGGAAGCCGCCGGTTACCAACGGCTCGACGAGCGCGAAACCTGGGCCACCGAGGCCAACGGGCGCTATTACGTGACCCGCAACGACTCCTCGATCATCGCCTTCAAGCTCGGCCGCCACTCGCCGTTGCAGGGCGGTATCCGCCTGGTCGGCGCCCACACCGACAGCCCGTGCCTGCGGGTCAAGCCCCAACCCGAGCTGCAACGCCAGGGTTTCTGGCAGCTGGGCGTCGAAGTCTACGGCGGCGCACTGCTGGCACCATGGTTTGACCGCGACCTGTCCCTGGCCGGCCGCGTGACCTTCCGCCGCGACGGCAAGGTCGAAAGCCAACTGATCGACTTCAAGCTGCCCATCGCCATCATCCCCAACCTGGCCATCCACCTGAACCGTGAAGCCAACCAGGGTTGGGCGATCAATGCCCAGACCGAGCTGCCGCCGATCCTCGCGCAATTTGCCGGCGACGAGCGCGTGGACTTCCGCGCCGTGCTCACCGAGCAACTCGCCCGCGAACACGGCCTGAACGCCGACGTGGTGCTCGACTACGAGCTGAGCTTCTACGATACGCAAAGCGCAGCCGTGATCGGCCTCAATGGCGACTTCATCGCCGGCGCCCGCCTCGACAACCTGTTGTCCTGCTACGCCGGCCTGCAAGCCTTGCTCACCAGCGAAACCGATGAAACCTGCGTGCTGGTGTGCAACGACCACGAAGAAGTCGGCTCCTGCTCGGCCTGCGGCGCCGACGGCCCGATGCTGGAACAGACCCTGCGCCGCCTGCTGCCGGAAGGCGATGAATTCGTACGCACCATTCAGAAATCCCTGCTGGTCTCGGCGGACAACGCCCACGGCGTGCACCCGAACTACGCCGAGAAGCACGACGCCAACCACGGCCCCAAGCTCAACGCCGGGCCTGTGATCAAGGTCAACAGCAACCAGCGCTACGCCACCAACAGCGAAACCGCCGGGTTCTTCCGCCACCTGTGCATGGCCGAAGAAGTGCCGGTGCAGAGCTTTGTGGTGCGCAGCGACATGGGCTGCGGCTCGACCATCGGCCCGATCACCGCCAGCCACCTGGGCGTGCGCACCGTGGATATCGGCTTGCCGACGTTTGCCATGCACTCGATTCGCGAGCTGTGCGGCAGCCATGACCTGGCGCATCTGGTGAAGGTGTTGGGGGCTTTTTACGCCAGTCGCGACCTGCCCTAAGACCGAGGGGCGGCCATCGCAGGCAAGCCAGCTCCCACATATTGATGTGTGAACACATTCAAATGTGGGAGCTGGCTTGCCTGCGATAGCGATCTCCCGAACACCCCAACGCTATCTGACACACATCAACGCCATTTCCCGCAATCCGACCTAGACTTGTCACTATTCCCACTCCGACAAGGCCGTCGCACCATGATCTCCATGTCCTCCTTCCACGCCATGCTTATCCCGATTCTTATCGGCATGATCATGCTGGCCGTGGGCTTCAACTTTCGCGACAAACCCCTCGGCGTGTTCGGCATGTGGATCGGCATGCTGCTGATCCTCGGCACCGTGGTGTACAAAATCCTCGCCAAACTGGCCGAATGACCCCTGCCCTCGTACACTCGGTCAACCCGTCGTGTTCAAGGTTGACCGCCTAGTGTTCTCCCGCCTGCTTGCCCTGCCCTGCTACCTGCTGATCGCCCTGCTCACCTTGCTGCCGCTTGCGCCTGCCCAAGCCGTGGGCCTGCCCGGTCTACTTGGCAGCGGCAACAAGAGCCAACCCCAGGCCGAAGTGCCGCTGGGGCAGTCCCTGGACGAAGTCATCAAGACCCTGGAGAACGACCAGCAGCGCACCCAACTGCTGAGCAATCTGAAAAAACTGCGCGCCGCCACGCAAAAAGCCCAACCCGCCGCCGAAGAAGGCGTGCTGGGGTTGATCGGCGGTACGCTGGCCAATCTGGAAGCGCAGTTTTCCGGGGCCGACAGCCCGCTCGGGCGCTGGTCCGATGAATTCGATCAAGCCAAGGATGAATTCAGCGCCCTGCTGCTGCCGGCCAACGAATGGCTGCCGATCATTTTCGGCTTTGCCTTGATCCTGGCGGTGTGGAGCCTGCTGGCCTACGCGCTGATCTGGCTCAGCCACCGCGTGCGCGAACGTTTCGGCCTGCCCGAAGAGCTGCCGCAACACCCGCGCACCTGGGACATGGTGCGCTTCGCCCTGCGCAAACTGGGGCCATGGCTGATCGCGCTGGTGATCACGGTGTACCTGAGCTACGTGCTGCCGTCGTCCCTGGGCAAATCCCTGGCGATGGTGCTGGCCTACGCGCTGGTGGTCGGCACCTGTTTCTCGGCGATCTGCGTGATTGCCTTTTCGGTGCTCGACGGCCCGCACCGCCATCGCGCCCTGTATATCCTGCGCCACCAGGCCTTCCGCCCGCTGTGGTGGATCGGCAGCTTTGCCGCCTTCGGTGAAGCCTTGAGCGACCCACGGCTAGTCCAGGCCCTGGGCCAGCACCTGTCCCACACGGCGGCCACCGTTGCCAATGTGATGGCTGCGTTGTCCACCGGCGTATTCATCCTGCGTTTCCGCCGACCGATTGCCCACCTGATCCGCAACCAGCCGCTGTCACGCCGCCTCACCCGCCGCGCCCTGAGTGACACCATCGAGATCATCGGTTCCTTCTGGTACATCCCGGCCTTGCTGCTGGTGGGTATCTCGCTGTTCGCTACCTTTGTCTCCGCCGGCGACACCAGCACCGCGTTGCGCCAATCGCTGTTGTGCACGGTGTTGCTGGTGTTGTGCATGGTGATCAACGGCCTGGTGCGCCGTCACGCGCTCAAGCCTCAGCGCGGGCACAAGCGCCATGCGCTGTACTCCGAGCGATTGAAAAGCTTTGTCTACACCCTGGCCCACTTGGTGGTGTGGCTGGTGTTTATCGAACTGGGCCTACGGGTGTGGGGCCTGTCGTTGATTCGCTTTACCGAAGGCGACGGCCATGAAGTCAGCGTCAAGCTGTTCGGCCTGGCCGGCACATTGCTGTTTGCGTGGCTGATCTGGATCCTCAGCGACACCGCGATCCACCACGCCCTCACCCGCTCGCGCAAAGGCCTGGCGAATGCGCGTGCGCAGACCATGATGCCGTTGATACGCAACGTGCTGTTCGTGACCATCTTTATCATCGCCGCCATCGTCGCCCTGGCGAACATGGGCATGAACGTCACGCCGCTGCTCGCCGGTGCCGGTGTGATCGGTTTGGCCATCGGCTTTGGCGCACAGTCGCTGGTGGCGGACTTGATCACCGGCCTGTTCATCATCATCGAAGACTCCCTGGCCATCGATGACTACGTGGACGTCGGTGGCCACCTCGGCACCGTCGAGGGCCTGACCATCCGTACCGTGCGCCTGCGCGATATCGACGGCATCGTGCATACCATCCCGTTCAGCGAAATCAAGAGCATCAAGAACTACTCGCGGGAGTTCGGCTACGCGATCTTCCGGGTGGCGATTCCGTACAACATGGAAATCGACGACGCCATCAAGCTGATGCGCGATGTCGGCCAGAAGATGCGCAACGACCCGCTGCAACGCCGCAATATCTGGTCGCCACTGGAGATTCAGGGGGTGGAGAGTTTCGAGTCGGGCAGCGCGATCCTGCGCGCACGGTTCAAGACGGCGCCGATCAAGCAGTGGGAAGTATCGCGGGCGTTCAACTTGTCACTGAAGCGGCATCTGGATGAGGCGGGGTTGGATCTGGCTACGCCGCGTTTGAGTGTGCAGGTGGTGACGGGGGCGTCGGGCGGGCTGGAGAAAGAGAAAAATACCTAACAGGCAACGCAATCTTAATGTGGGAGCTGGCTTGCCTGCTCCCACATGGGATTGGTGGTGTTTAAGCGATCGCAGCACCATCCATTTTCTGGCGCAGGCTCAGCGGGCGCATGTCGGTCCAAGTCTCTTCGATATAGGCCAGGCACTCTTTCTTCAGGCCGCTCTTGCCCACGGTGCGCCAGCCTTCCGGCACGGCCTTGTAGTCGGGCCAGATGGAATACTGCTCTTCATGGTTGACCACTACCTGAAACAGGATGTCGTCGCGGTCAAATACTGAGGTCATTGCTGTTCTCCATCGCTAAAAGGCTGGCTGCGCACCACGCGCAGCGCTGATATCTGTAGAAACGTACAGAGCCGCAGAAAAATTAGAGGCTGGCGACCGCTGCGGCCAAGGCGCGGCCGAAGATCTCGGCCACTTGGTCCACTTCGGCAGCGGTGATCACCAGGGGTGGCAGGAAGCGCACCACACTGCCATGACGCCCGCCCAGTTCCAGGATCAGGCCGCGTTTGAGGCATTCGCGCTGCACCAGCGGCGCCAGTTGGCGATGTACCGGTGGGTGGCCCTGAACATCGACGGCGCCCTGCGGGTCGACCAGCTCCACCCCCAGCATCAGACCGCGCCCACGAATATCGCCCAATTGCGGGAAGTCGCGTTGCAGGATGCGCAGGTGTTCACCCAGGCGCTCGCCCATGGCGGCGGCATGGCCGGCCAGGTCGTGTTCCTTGAGGTAGCGCATCACCGCCGAACCCGCCGCCATGGCCATCTGATTGCCACGGAACGTCCCGGCATGCGCGCCCGGCAGCCAGGTGTCGAGCCAGTCGCGGTACACCACCACCGCCAGCGGCAGGCTGCCGCCGATGGCCTTGGACATCACCACCACATCCGGGATGATGCCCGCGTGCTCAAAGGCAAACATCTTGCCAGTGCGACCGAAACCGCTCTGGATCTCGTCGACGATCAACGCCACGCCGGCTTGCTCAGTGATACGGCGCAGGCCGCGCAGCCAGTCAAGATCGGCCGGGATCACACCGCCCTCGCCCTGCACCACTTCGACAATCACCGCCGCTGGTAGCAACACCCCGGCTTCCGGGTCGTTCAACAGGTTTTCCAGGTAATGCAGATTCACCCGCACCCCCTCCGCGCCACCCAGGCCGAACGGGCAACGGTAGTCGTAAGGGTATGGCAAAAATTGCACGCTGTTACTGAGCAACGCGCCCAAGGGCTTTTTCGGCCCCAGGCTGCCCATCAGGCTCAACGCGCCCTGGCTCATGCCGTGGTAGCCGCCCTGGAACGACAACACCGTGCTGCGTCCGGTGGCCGTGCGCACCAGTTTCAATGCGGCTTCCACCGCATCCGTACCGGTGGGCCCGCAGAACTGGATTTTCGCTTCCCGCGCCAGTTCTGCCGGCAGCAGGCCGAACAGGTCCTGCACAAACTGGTCCTTGACCGGCGTGGTCAGGTCCAGGGTGTGCAACGGCAGCTCATCGCTCAACACCTGCTGGATAGCCGCGATGACCACCGGGTGGTTATGCCCCAGCGCCAGGGTGCCGGCGCCGGCCAGGCAGTCGATAAAACTGCGGCCTTCCACGTCTTCCACGTAGATACCCTTGGCCCGCTTGAGCGCCAGGGGGATGCGCCGCGGGTAGCTGCGGGCGTTGGATTCCTGCTGGCGCTGGCGGGCCAGCAGCGGGGTTTCGTCGAACTGGTAGAGCGTTTCGTGAAGCGGGGTGTCTTCGATATGGCTGATAGCGACGGACATTACTCGATCCCTCATCTGATTCCTGTTCTGGAAACGCACCAGCGAAGGGAGGATTTAGGCCTATGGTCGTTCTTCTGTGGGAGCTGGCTTGCCTGCGATAGCATCAACCGGATTCACCTGATACACCGAGTTGTCCGCATCGCAGGCAAGCCAGCTCCCACAGAAGAGCGGTCAGGCCTTACAGGCTGCGGTACTTTTCGTTCAAGGCATACAGAATCGCGCACGTCTGCGCATCCAGAAACCCGCCATAATCCCACGCCCGAAAGTGCATCTGGAACGCCCGCGTGCGCTGTTCAAACGCCCGCCGGTTCTGCGCAGGTTTGTACCCGTAACGCTGAAACGCCCGCTCCACCTCGACTTCCGACGGCAAGCCGAGGCAAAACCGGCGCTGGTACATCGCCCGCGTCGACTCGTCGAACCAGGCACCGATCCCCGCTTCATGCAAACGCTGCCACGGCAGGCGCGGGCCGGGGTCACTTTTGCGCCAATACGCCACGTCCGAGTGCCCGAGGATGTCGCTCGGACCGATCTGCGGATAACGGCCAAGAATGTCGCGCATCAGCGCGATCAATACATCGACCTGTTCCTCAGCGTACGCAGGAAAGGTGAACACGCCGCCGTCATCCCGTGCCAGGTTGACGATTTCGATGCCAATCGCGCGGCTATTGAGGTTGTCCCGCCCGCCCCACTGAC
>NZ_JAFLWU010000055.1:0-12206 GCF_017316265.1 Pseudomonas sp. Marseille-Q1929 | reverse complement strand
CTGCAAACCCAATCCCCTGTGGGAGCTGGCTTGCCTGCGATAGCGGTGGGTCAGCTTCATCTGTGTTAACTGACAGGCCGCCTTCGCGGGCAAGCCCGCTCCCACATTTTGAGCTGTGTACACCTGCCCTGAACTACAAACCCAATCCCTGAACTGTGTACACCTGCCCCAACCTGCAAACCCAATCCCCTGTGGGAGCGGGCTTGCTCGCGAAGACGGCCGCCCAGTCACCCCACCTTCAACTGCCTACCTTCAACCGATACCAAACACATTACCCTGCATCACCGGCTCCACACTCCCGGTCAACACCACACCCCCCTCACCCGCCCACTCCACCGTCACCGTACCGCCATCGCACTGCACCTGAACCCTGGCATCCAGCAAGCCACGGCGGATGCCATTGACCACCGCCCCACAACAACACGACCCCGACCCCAGCGGCACACCACCCCCGCGCTCCCAGATGCGCAGCCGGATGTGCCCACGGTCCAGCACCTGCACGAAATGCACATTGGTCTTGGCCGGAAACAACGGGTGCTGCTCCAACGCCGGGCCCACCGCCGCCACGTCGATAGCCGTGATGTCATCGACAAAAAACGTGCAATGCGGATTGCCCATGCTGCACGCCGCCGGCTCGCCTGCGAGCGGCAAGGTGCGGGTATCCATGGCCTCGGCCAGCGGCACGGCCGCCCAGTCCAGCGATGGCTCGCCCATGTTCACTGACACCTGCCGCCCCGGCGCCCGCACGCAGGTCAGCAAGCCGCGGTCGGTGCGCAGCACAATCGAGTCGCTGCCGGTTTCCTGCATCAAGCGATCCGCCACGCCACGGGCGGCGCTGCCGCAGGTTTGCAATGGCGTGCCGTTGGGGTTCCAGAACTTGACCCGCGCCGCCGCATCCTCGCAATCGAGCAACACGGCGAGCTGGTTGAAGCCGATGCCCGTATGGCGGTTACCCAGGCGGCGGGCGATTTGCGCGGTAATCGGGTCGTCCTGGCCACGGCGGTCGACGATGATGAAGTCGTCGCCGTGGGCGTGCATTTTTACGAACGGCAAAGGCATGGTTTGTCCTGTGGTCGGCCGGTAAGGAAAGTAGAGAGCTAAAGCGTCGCGCCCATCGCCTTCATCAGCGCCAAATCCCGCGAGTAGATATCCGGCGCGTACACCAAGCTACCCTGGCGATCGACCTCCACGGTCCAGTAGCCCAGCAACACCGGCACCGGCGTGGCCAGCCTGAATTCATGGGTCACGCCGCTGGCCAGCAGTTCATCGGTGCGCGCGCGCTCGGCCGGGGTCACCAGCAGGTCGCGCAGCATCAACGGCTGTTCGACCCGCACACAGCCCGAGCTGAATGCCCGCGGGCCCTTGCTGAACAGGGGTTGGCTGGGGGTGTCGTGCAGGTACACCGAGTAGGGGTTGGGAAAGCGCATCACGATCTTGCCCAACGGGTTGCGCGGGCCGGCTTCCTGGCGCAGGAGGATGTTGCCGGGGCGTGCCCAGTCGATCTGTTCGGGCGCCAGCGGGCGGCCTTCGGGGTCGAGCACTTGCAGGTTCTGCTGGCGCAGGTATTCGGGGTTGAGGCGGATCGCCGGGAGTTTGTCCTCGCGCATGATGGTGGGCGGGATGGTCCAGGTGGGGTTGAGGGTCAGCCGGGTGATGCGCGACTTGAGCAGCGGCGTCTGGCGTTCGGCGCGGCCCACTTGCAGGCGGGTTTGCCACACCGGGATGCCGCTCTGGTACACGCTCAGTTGCGCGGCGGCGACGTTGACCAGCACGCCCTCGGGCTCGAGGTCCTGGGCCAGCCAGCGGAAGCGTTCGAGGTTGATGCGCAGTTGCTCGCGGCGCATTGCCGGGCTGATGTTCAACTCTGTCACCGTGCCGGCGCCGATCACGCCATCGGCTTGCAAGGAGTGACTGAGCTGGAAGGCCTTGACCGCCTTGACCAGCTCATCACGATAGAGCTTGCCGCTCGGCGCGCTGGCCAGGTAGCCACCGCTGACCAGGCGCCGCGCCAGGTCCGGCACGCGCGGGTCTTCCTTGCCAGGGCGCAGCAGTGGGCCACTGGCGATCGGGTCCCAGTGCGGCAACGGTTGCAGGCGCACGGTGGCATAGGTGTTGCGCAGGCTGCGGTACAAATCGGCGCTGGGGCGGGCCTGGTCAAACCCTTGGGTCATGTCTTGCAGGCCAGTGGCGGCGAAGGCCAGCACTTCGGTGTTCGGGTCACGGGTCGGCGGCTGGGCGTGCCACAGCGGTTCGAAGCGCGATTGTTGCAGGCGGCCGTAGTGCAAATCCTGCAGGGCTTGCAGGTACTGGCGGCTGCTGTCGATATCGCTGCACAGCACGTTGGCCGTGGCGTCTGGTGCAGGCAGGCTATAGTGGTTGGGGTCCAGGCCGTCGTCGGCAAGCAACGACAGTTGGGCCTGCAATGCCTGCCGGCGCTCGGCGGGCCACAGCGGCACATCGCCCTGCTGCTGGTAGAACGCTTGCAGGCGCGACTGGGCAGCAGCATCGATCTGCGGCGCCAGATGGGGGCACACCGCAGGCAGTGCCGCCAGCGCTTGTTGCAGCGGACTGGCGGAAACAATTGGCACAGGTTCCACCGGCAGCTCGTCGGCTGTCGCGACCAATGGTGCAACGAGCAGGCAAATGCTCAAGTAACATGCGTGTTTTTTGAACAATGGCTTTGCTCCAATCCACAGCGGGGGGATGTACTGTAGATGCTGACTTTTTTGTGCCGCCTCGGCTTGATCACCGTGAGCCTGGCCGCGTTGGGCACGAATGCCCTCGCCGCCAATGGCAACCCTCCTACCTTGTATAGCAGCCTGGCGCGCTCGGCTCCAGAACTCAATCCCACTGTATTGAAAAGCGCCCTGAGCGCCATGCAGTGTGCGGTCAATAATGGCGAGGAACGCTCCGAGCGCCTGGCAGTGATTGACTACTCCCAGCCTTCGACCGCCCGTCGGCTGTGGATCTTCGACCTGCGCAAAAAGACCCTGGTGCTGCGCGACCTGGTGGCCCATGGCGCCAAGTCCGGGGAAAACTTCGCCACCCAGTTCTCCAATCGCGAGGGCAGCCACCAGTCCAGCCTAGGCTTGTTCCGCACCCAGGAGAGTTACCTGGGCACCCACGGTTATTCGTTGCGCATGGATGGCCTGGAGCCAGGTTTCAACGATCAGGCCCGCGACCGCGCCATCGTGATCCACGCCGCCGACTACGTCAGCCCGTTGTGGAGCAAGCGCGAAGGCCGTATCGGCCGCAGCCAGGGGTGCCCGGCCGTGCGTCCGCAGGTGGCGCGCCAGGTGGTGGACAAGCTCAAAGATGGCCAGTTCATGTTTTCCTGGTACCCGGACCAGCATTGGTTGAAGTCCTCGACGTACCTCAACTGCAAACCCCAACAGGTGGCGAGTAGTCGTACAATCCGTGGCGGATAGCCTGTCCCCACCGATAAAAGAGAGCAACGCATGCTTCTACACCAATCCACCTGGATCGAAATCGGGCAGTTTCTGGAGCGCAGCCGTACGGTGGTGATCCCCATCGGCTCCAACGAACAACACGGCCCGACCGGCCTTCTGGGCACCGACTGGATGTGCCCGGAGATCATCGCCCATGAGGCGCAGAAGAACGCCGACATCCTGATCGGCCCGACCTTCAATATCGGCATGGCCCAGCATCACCTGGGTTTTCCCGGCACCATTTCGCTGCGCCCTTCCACCTTTATTGCCGCGATTGGCGACTGGGTGCGTTCGCTGGCCGGGCATGGCTTCGACAAGATCCTGTTCCTGAACGGCCACGGCGGCAACATCGCCACGATTGAAGCCGCGTTTTCCGAGCTGTACGCCGAAGCCAGCTTCGCCCGCCGCCCGGCCGGGTTTGCCTTGAAGCTGGTGAACTGGTGGGACCTGGAAGGCGTCAACGACCTCGCCCACCAGCAATTCCCGGTGGGCCACGGCAGCCACGCCACACCGTCGGAGATTGCGGTGACGCAGTGGGCCTACCCGGAGTCGATCAAATCGGCCGAGTACTCGCCGCAGATCGCCAATACCGGACCGATCCGCGAAGCGCTGGACTTCCGCGCACGCTTCCCCGACGGGCGCATGGGCTCGGACCCGGCACTGGCGACGGTGGAGAAAGGCGGTGAGTTGGTGGCGTTGGCGGCGAAGGGGTTGATCGCGACGGTCAGCAACTTCAGCAACGAAGCCAAGCCCTAGGCCACACACAAATCAAAAATGTGGGAGCGGGCTTGCCCGCGATGAGGGTGTGTCAGCCCAAGCATTTGTCGGCTGACACACCGCTATCGCGGGCAAGCCCGCTCCCACAGGGTTTGTTTGTGTGTCTGTTACTTGCACTCCTGCGCCACCAACTCCAACCGCGACGGCGTCAGCGTCGATGCCAACGGCTTGCGCTCATACAGGAACACCTTGGTGCCATCCTGGGTCTTGTACGCCTCCAGCACATCATCCGCGGCAATCTTGCTGGTCAACACCACTTTGGCGTGGCGCGAGTTCTGCGTGACCGTCGAGGTGATGCCGTGCTTTTCCAGCTTGGGCAGCACGCATTGGGTATAACCTTCGGGGGTCTTAGCGGTTTGCAGGGTCAGCGTCGGCGCATTGGGAGCAGACACACAACCGGCCAGCCACAACGAAGCAAAGGCCAGGGCCGGGACGAAAAAAGAGCGCATAAAAATTCCTGGAAAATAATCAAAAAATTCACATCAACCGGCTTGGACCAACGCCTTGAGCGATGCGTCAAACTGGCGCAAGGCCGCTTGCTGAACATCCCGCTGTTGCTCGATCTGTGCAGCAATCTCGGGCGCCGCCTTGTCATGCACCCACACCGACGGCACTTGCTTGTACACCGAGCCTTCGGCCTTGGCGATGTATTGCAGGTTCGCGTTATAGAACCGCGCAATAAACCGTGCCTCGACCCTGTCATTACGCTGGGTCAGCAGTTGATTGTGGGTGTCGAGCATCACCACCACATCCGGGTGCGCCTGCACCAAGGCATCCAGCGTGTCGTAGACCGTCACCGAGACAAAGGCACCTTGCAGCGAACCCATCAGCCAATCGATGGCCAGTTCCGGGTCGGAGCTGTTGACGAACGCCTGGCGGATACGCTCGTCGAGGGCATCCTTGGCGCCGTTCAAGGCCATGTCGTGATAGCGTTCAAGGTAGCTGAGGTTGTCGCGGGTGCTATCACTCAACAACACACCTACCGACTGCGCGTGCTGCAGGGAGTCTACGCTAGCGTCGATGGGTAGCAAATGGCTCGTACGCAGTTCATCGGCCATCGCTGCGTTGTTCACCGCCACAGTGCCCAGCATCAGGGCCATCAATGCCAACTGAATTATCGTCCTCATCGCGCATTTCCTTGAACAGCGTTTCGATGGGGCAATTTTGCGCTTCTGCGAAAAAAACAGAACTTGCAATCGGTGATGGTGACTATTATCTGAACCGATAGTGCCTACATAAAAAATAGATAAGGACCCGACCATGAAGCCCCACCAGAAAACCTTCGACCGCATCCGCGAAGCCGTTCTACCGGAGTTTCGCGAGCGGGTCGCCGATTACCTGGTCGATTATGAAAGCGTATTGCAGGACGAAACGGCCGACGCCGATCAACGCTGCGCCAGCGCCCAACAGTTGCGCGGCTACCTGCGCGGCTTGAACACCACGCGCGTGCTGGGCATGGCCGATTGGGAAGACCTGGACCGCCGCGTCGCCCAGGAATGGCTGTAACGCCCTAGAGCGCAGGCCGCGGCAGGTTGACCCAGGCCTGCACCGACGGCCGTTGCCACTGGCGTTGCGCATACGCTGCCAACTCGGCGGGCACGCTGTCGCCGTTGAGGATCAGGCGATTAAGCATTACGGCCAGGTCCACGTCGACAATCGACCAGGTGCCGAACAGGTAGTCCGGGTTATCGGCCAACAATGTTTGCGCCGCAGCGATCAACTTTTGCGCAGCCACCTGGGCCACGGGCGATAACGGCGGCATCTTCTGCCCGCAGAACACCACCAGCGTCGAACGCTCCTGGCGAATCGGCAGCAAATCGCTGCGCAGCCACGCCTGCACCTGCCGCGCCCGTGCGCGCTGCTTGGGGTCGGCCGGGTATACCGCTGGCTCGGGATACGCCTCTTCCAGATACTCAGTGATCGCCGACGATTCCGACAGTGCAAAATCGCCCTCCTCCAGGGTAGGCACGCGCTGGGTCAGAGACAGCCTGGCAAAATCGGCCGTCTGGTTTTGCGCGGCGTCCAGGTCCAGGGTCAAGGTATCAAAGGCCAGGCCTTTTTCCCGCAGGGCCACAAACACTGACATTGCATAGGGGCTGGTGAACAGACTATCGACGTACAAGCGCAGCGACGGTGGGTGCATGGCGGGTCTCCTCGGATGAAAGCCCACGCTACGAGATCTGTGACGGGAAAGACAATGGTAGGTTTTTATAGGGGCATTCCTGGCGGGAATGACCTACCCGGCGAACCCACCCTTGTCCAAAAAAGCCTGCTCTTCCTCAGTGCTGGCGCGGGCCAACACCTGGTTGCGATGAGGAAACCGCCCAAAGCGCTGGATAATCTCCGCGTGTTCCTTGGCCCAGTGATAGGTGTTGGCGTCCAGCGTCTGGTTGAGGGCCAGGGAACGCTGCTGGTCCGCCGGGTCTTCCGAATGCTCGAACGGCAGGTAGCAGAACGCACGCAAGGCGGGCTTGATCAACTGATCCCACCCAGCGTCGACCATGCGCCCGGCATACAGGCGGGCCAACGGGTCGGTGGCGAACATATGGGCCGTGCCGCGAAAGGCATTGCGCGGGTATTGGTCGAGCAGGATCAGCAGGGCCAGGGCGCCTTCTGCCGAGTCCAGCCAGTTTTCCAGCTCGCGGCGGGCGGCTTGCAGGTGGGCGCTGTGGAAGGTGTCGCGGAAGCTGGCGTCGAAGGCCTCGTCCTTGGCGAACCAACGCTGGGGGCCGGCGTTTTGCCAGAAGTCGATGACGGATTTTGCGGTGGTCATGGTGAATACCTGCGAAAGCGATCTGGCAGACGTTAGCAGAATCGAACAGACGACGCGGCCCAATGTGGGAGCTGGCTTGCCTGCGATGGGGGTGTGTCAGTCAACAAATGCTTGGGCTGACACACCCTCATCGCGAGCAAGCCCGCTCCCACCGTTTAATGTTATAGAATAACACCCAACTTCTCCCCTGCCCTGTGACTTCACCCATGCCCGACGCTGCTCCCCTACGCCAACGCCTGCTTTCCATCGACGCCCTGCGCGGCCTGGTGATCCTGTTCATGCTGCTGGATCACGTGCGCGAAACCTTCCTGCTGCACCGCCAGGTCAGCGACCCGATGAGTATCGACAGCACGGAGCCCGCGCTGTTTATCAGCCGTACCCTCGCCCACCTGTGCGCCCCGGTGTTTGTCTTGCTCACCGGGCTGTCGGCGTGGCTGTACGGCCAGAAATACCAAGGCCGCCGCGACGTATCGGCGTTCCTGTTCAAGCGCGGGTTGTTCCTGGTGGTGCTGGAATTCACCCTGGTCAACTTCGCCTGGACCTTCCAACTGCCGCCCAGCGTGATCTACCTGCAAGTGATCTGGGCGATTGGCGTGAGCATGCTCGCCCTTGCCGCACTGGTGTGGCTGCCGCGCCCGCTGTTGTTCGCCGTGGCGATTGCGCTGATTGGCGGGCACAATCTGCTGGACGGCCTGCACTTCGCGCCAGGTTCGATGTTGCAAAATGGTTGGGCGATCCTGCATGAACGCAGTTGGATCGAGGTAGGTGACAGCCTGCGCCTGCGCATCACCTACCCGGTGTTGCCGTGGATTGGCGTGATTGCGCTGGGCTATGGCCTGGGCCCGTGGTTTGCCAACGGCGTGCAGCCGGCGCTGCGTCAGCGATACCTGGCGCTGGCGGGCGTGGGGGCGTTGGTTGGGTTTGTGCTGTTGCGTGCGCTCAATGGCTACGGCGAAAAGCCTTGGCAGGCGTATGAGAGTGGTGTGCAGACGCTGATGAGTTTCTTCAACGTGACCAAGTATCCGCCTTCGCTGTTGTTCCTGGCGTTCACCTTGGGGATGGGGTTGCTGCTGTTGCTGGCGTTTGAGCGTGCGGGGCATAAGCGCTGGATTGGCATGCTGGCGACGTTTGGGGCGGCGCCGATGTTCTTTTATCTGCTGCATTTGTATGTGTTGAAAGTGCTTTATGTTGCTTGTGTTGCGTTGTTTGGCTTGAACCATGGCAGCTACTTTGGCTTCGATGGCATTGGCGCGGTGTGGCTGGTAGCGCTGCTGTTGCCGATTGCACTGTATCCGCCAGTGCGTTGGTTCGCCGGGATCAAGGCGCGGCGCCGCGACTTGGCCTGGCTCAAATACCTCTGAACACTCGGTTGCTCTTGTGTGGGAGCTGGCTTGCCTGCGATGCAGGCGCCTCGGTACATCAGACACACCGAGGTGATGCTATCGCAGGCAAGCCAGCTCCCACAGAAGCCGGTGTCCACATGTTCAGGCGGTGTTAGGCCAGTTCGGCACGCAGTTGGCGAGCAGCAGTGACCATATGAATCAACGCCGCCTCCGTCTCCGGCCAGCCACGGGTCTTCAAGCCGCAATCCGGGTTCACCCACAAGCGCTCAGCTGGAATCCGCTTGGCCGCCTTGCGCAACAGGTTGGCCATTTCCGACGCATCCGGCACCCGTGGCGAGTGGATGTCATACACCCCCGGGCCGATTTCGTTCGGGTAGGCGAAGGCTTCAAACGCGTCCAGCAACTCCATGTCCGACCGTGAGGTCTCGATGGTGATCACGTCGGCGTCCATCGCCGCGATGCTTTCGATCACATCGTTGAACTCGCTGTAGCACATGTGCGTGTGGATCTGGGTTTCATCGCGCACGCCCGAGGCGCACAGGCGGAACACTTCGGTGGCCCAGTCCAGGTAGTGCTGCCACTGCGCCTGGCGCAACGGCAAGCCTTCGCGGAAGGCGGCTTCGTCGATCTGCACGATCTTGATACCGGCGGCTTCCAGGTCCACCACTTCGTCGCGAATGGCCAGGGCCAGTTGCCGCGCCTGTTCTTCGCGGCTCACGTCTTCGCGCGGGAATGACCACATCAGCATGGTCACGGGACCGGTCAGCATGCCCTTCATCACCTTGTGGGTCAGGCCTTGGGCGTAGCGGATCCACTCCACCGTCATGGCCTTCGGGCGGCTCAGGTCGCCGAAGATCAGCGCCGGTTTCACGCAGCGTGAACCGTAGCTCTGGACCCAGCCAAAGCGGGTGAAGGCATAGCCGTCCAACTGCTCGGCGAAGTACTCGACCATGTCGTTGCGTTCGGCCTCACCGTGTACCAGCACGTCCAGGCCGAGGTTTTCCTGCACTTCGACGGCGTGCTTGATCTCGCTGTGCATGGCTTCGACGTATTCGGCTTCGCTCAATTTGCCGGCCTTGTACGACTGGCGCGCCAGGCGGATCGACGCGGTTTGCGGGAACGAACCGATGGTGGTGGTCGGGAACACCGGCAGGTTGAGGCCGGCGCGCTGTTTCTCGATGCGCTGGGCGAACAGCGACTGGCGCTGACTGTCCTTGGCCGTGATCGCGGCAACGCGGGCTTGCACGGCAGGTTTGTGGATGCGTGGCGACGCAGCGCGGGCAGCTTGCACCGCACGGCTTTGCGCTAAAGCGGCCAACACGTTGGAGGCTTCAGGCTCATTGACCGCTTGCGCCAGCACCGCCACTTCGGCGCACTTCTGCACGGCAAACGCCAGCCAGCTTTTCAGCTCGCCATCCAGTTTGTCTTCGCGGGCCAGGTCGACCGGGCTGTGCAGCAACGAGCAGGACGGCGCGACCCACAGGCGGTCACCCAACTTGTCATGGGCGTGTTGCAAGGTAGCGAGAGCTTTTTCCAGGTCGCAGCGCCAGACGTTACGGCCGTTGACCACGCCCAGGGACAATACTTTGTAAGCCGGCAGGCGGTCGAGAATGGTCGGGTACTGTTCCGGTGCGCGCACGAGGTCGATATGCAAACCATCCACCGGCAGGTTGGCGGCCAGGCCGAGGTTCTCTTCCAGCCCACCAAAATAGGTGGCCACGAGCTTTTTCAGCGGGTCGCGCTGGATCAGGTTGTAGGCACGCTCAAACGCGTTTTTCCAGTCTTGCGGCAGGTCCAGCACCAGGATCGGCTCGTCGATCTGCACCCACTCCACGCCCAGGTCGGCGAGGCGCTGGAAGATCTGGCCGTACAGCGGCAGCAGGCGATCGAGCAGGTCCAGCTTGTCGAAATCAGCGCCCTTGGCCTTGCCCAGCCACAGATAAGTCAGCGGGCCAATCACCACGGGTTTGACGTTGTGCCCCAGCTCGCGGGCTTCCTGCACTTCTTCGAACAGTTGATCCCAGCCCAGGTGGAACTGCTGGTCAGCGCTGAATTCAGGCACCAGGTAGTGATAGTTGGTGTCGAACCACTTGGTCATTTCCTGGGCGTGGGCGCCGCCGCAGCAGCTGTCGCTGACGCCACGGGCCATGCCGAACAGGGTCTGCAGCGTGGCTTGGCCATCGGCCGGGCGGAAGCGCTCGGGGATCACGCCAAACATCAGCGAGTGGGTCAGCACCTGGTCGTACCAGGCGAAATCACCGGCGGGCAGCAATTCGATGCCGGCCTGTTTTTGCAGGTCCCAATGGGTCTTGCGCAGGTCACGGCCAACGGCACGCAAGCCGGCTTCGTCGAGCTCGCCCTTCCAGAACGCTTCCTGCGCTTTTTTCAGTTCACGATCGCGTCCAATGCGCGGAAATCCCAGGGAATGAGCGACTGCCATGACTTACAACTCCGATGTCGTTATGTATGGCAGCTATTGTCGGCACACGGCGATAGTGAGACAAACTCATATTATTCTAGATCATCACAAGATCCATTCATGTTGAGAACCAATGGATATAGAACGCGTGAAACATGAAATACGCACACACCGCCAGCGCCACACCCATGCACCGGTTGAACAGCGTAAACGCCGACGTGCCATTGATCCGCCGCCCCAGCAGCGCCCCCAGCAACGCGTAAATCCACGGCGCGCCGAACGCGCCAAAGGCCAGCACCGCCGAAACCAGCGCAATGGACACCCCGGTGATATGCGCCGCCGGCAGCATCACGCTGGTGATCGGCAACACCGCCATGATGCCCTTGGGGTTGAGCAACTGGATCACCAGGCCGTTCCAGAACGTAAGGGTTTTGACGGGCACGGTTGAAGCCGTTTCATCCACCACCGTGCGCGCCGTGAACACCTGATAGGCGAGGTACAGCGTGTACACGCCGCCAATCAGCGAGATATATGGCAGCGCCGCCTGGGAAATGATCGCCTCGCCGGTGTAGCCAAACAGCACAAACAACAGCAGCATCGCGCAGCCCACCCCGATGAAAAACCCGGTGGAGCGGCGGAACTGGCCGGTGAGGCCGGCGTTGAGGCCCATGAAGTTTACTGGGCCAGGGCTGTACATGACGCTGAAGGCGTAGAGGAAGATGTCCATGGAAGACCTGCAGTAGAGGAAGTGTGGCGAGTCTACTGAGGGGGGTTGGGGGGATTCTTGTACGTTTGTGGTTGCGCCCTTAACGGGAGCAAGCTCCCTCGCCACAGGTATAGTGCTTGTCTGCCCCTTTCAGGATCGAAACCAACATGGATGCCGTTACCCAAGGCAGTTGCCTCTGTGGCGCAGTCACGTATCAAGTCACTGCACCGCTCAAGGCCGTCACCCACTGCCATTGCCGCAAATGTCAGAAAAGCCATGGCGCTGCGTTTGCCAGTTACGCCAGTGCGCCCCGCTCCGCCGTCAGCATCCAGGCTGTTGCAGATACGCTGAAAAGCTATGAATCCTCACCGGGTGTCACTCGCCAGTTTTGCCTCGCGTGCGGATCATCGCTGTTCTGGCAGGATGCCAACGGGCTCTATCCAGAGTGGATTTCGATTGCGCTGGGCACGCTCGACACCCCGTTTATTCCGCACAAACAGGCGCACAGCTGCATTGAATCGAAGGCGGCATGGGCTGAATGAAGGTCAACGGTGGGTCAGGCGACACTTCTACCAGCAGTGCCGCCGCCTTCGCAGCCTCGCTAAAGCTCGACAGCTTGTGTCTTTCGCCGGGATTAGACTGTGGATGAGAGCGGTGGATGGCAAGCTGACCGACAGCGGTGCTTGAAGCACGTGTGGGAGCCTAAGCTGCCATCCACCTCTCCACTCTGGTTATTGAG
>NZ_JAFLWU010000054.1:0-15590 GCF_017316265.1 Pseudomonas sp. Marseille-Q1929 | reverse complement strand
ACCCATGCTCGTGATCCGCAGCGCACTGCTCAGCCTGGCCCTCACCAGCGCCGCCATGGCCGCGCAGTTGGACGCTGTCACCCTGCACACCTACCAAATCACCCCCGGCCCCCTCGGCGCCACGCTGTCGAGCTTCGCCGTGGACGCCGGCATCGCCCTGTCGTTCCTCCCCGCCCTCACCGAAGGCCTCACCAGCCCCGGCCTCTCCGGCACCTACTCGACCGAAGAAGCCGTCACCCGCCTGCTCGCCGGCAGCGGCCTGGAAATGGTCTTGCGCGAAGACGGCAGCTACACCCTGGTACAACGCCGCGTCACCCTGTCACAAACCACCGTTAGCGCCACCGAACAGCGCGCCGACAGCCTGCCACCGGCGTACTCCGGCGGCCAGGTCGCGGTCGGCGGGCGCCTGGGCATGCTCGGCAACAGCGACGTAATGGACGCCCCGTTCAGCGTCAGCACCTACACCGCCACGTTGATCAAGGACCAACAGGCAACCACCGTCGGCGACCTGCTGGAGCGTGATTCCTCAGTGCGCTCCACCGGGCAGACCGGCGGCATTGTCGATTCGTTTTTCATCCGTGGCTTCCCGGTCGGCGAAGGCAACCTCGGCGAGTTGGCCTTCGACGGCGTGTACGGCGTGGCCTCCAACTACCGCGTGTTCACCGAGTACGCCGAGCGCATCGAAGTGGTCAAGGGCCCGGGCGCGCTGCTCTACGGCATGTCGCCCAACAACGCGGTGGGCGGGGTGATCAACGTGGTGCCCAAGCGTTCCCTCGACGAAGACCTCACCCGCTACACCGCCAGCTATGCCCAGGATTCGCACGTCGGCAACCGCATCGACATCAGCCGGCGCTTTGGCGACGAGCGTCGTTTTGGCCTGCGCCTCAATGGTGGCGTGCAGCAGGGCAACACGGTGATCGACGACCAATCCCGTGAAGTCGGGATTGGTGCGCTGTCCCTGGATTATCAGGGCGAGCGCCTGCGCACCAGCCTGGACCTGATCTCCCAGGAAGAAGAGTTCGACGCCGCCTCCCGCCCGTTCCTGATCGCCCCCGGCGTGGCCATTCCCGGCGCCGCCAACGGCCGCACCAATGTCAGCCAGGATTGGGGCTGGTCGCGCACCCGTGACAAATCCGCGTTGCTCAGCGGCGAATATGACCTCAGCGACAACCTGACCCTGTTCGCCCACGCCGGCGGCGGCAAATCGGCGGTGGCGCGTATGTCCGACCAAACCCCGAAGATCATCAACGCCGCCGGCGACACCGATTCGACGCCGGGCTATTACCGCTTCGAAGTGCAGCGCTACACCGTCGACGCCGGCGCCCGCATGGGTTTCGACACCGGGCCGATCAGCCACAGCAGCGTGGTGCAGGCCAGCCGCTATCGCGATGAGCTGTCGCGGGGGATTATTTCCGGCGCCTCGGTGCTGTCGAATATCTACCACCCCATCGACCGCCCCAAGCCGTCGATTGCCAAGCCGGACGCGCCGAAAGTCTCCGCCACCGAGCTGTCCGGCGTGGCCATCGCCGACACCCTGTCCGTGCTCGACCAGCGTGTGCAGGTCACGGTGGGCCTACGCCAACAGCGCATCCAGTCCAACAACTACAACAGCGCCGGCGCGGTGACCACGGCCTACGACGACGGCAAGACCACGCCGCTGTTCGGCGTGGTGCTCAAGCCGTGGCAGCACGTGGCGTTCTACTACAACTACCTCGAAGGCCTGAGCAAGGGCGACGTGGCGCCGTCCAACGCGGCGAACGCCGGGGAGGTCTTTGCGCCGTACGTGTCCAGGCAGCATGAAGTGGGGGTCAAGCTCGACTACGGCACCTTCATGTCCACCCTGGCCCTGTTCCAGATCGAAAAACCCAGCGGTGAACTGGCCGCCGGACGCTTCTCGGTGCAGGGCGAACAGCGCAACCGTGGCCTGGAATTGAACCTGTTTGGCGAAGTCGCCCAAGGCACGCGCCTGCTCGCGGGCGTGACCTTGCTGGATGCGCAGCTGACCCAGACCGGCACTGCCGCCAATCGCGGCAATAGACCGGTGGGCGTGCCCGAGGTGCAAGCCAACCTGTGGGGCGAATGGGACACGCCGTGGGTCGAGGGGCTGACGTTGACCAGCGGCGCGATCTACACCGGCAGCCAGTACGTCGACCAGGCCAACACCCAGCGGCTCGATCCCTGGACCCGCATCGATGTTGGCGCGCGCTACAGCACGCGCATCGCCGAGCGGCCGACCACATTCCGCGCCACGGTGCAGAACCTGTTCGACCGCCAGTACTGGTCCGGCGTGGCCTCCTACGGCGCGTTCTCCCAGGCGTCGCCACGCACCCTCCTCCTCTCGGCCACGGTCGATTTCTGATACCTGCAAGGGCTCCCATGATGCTTTCGATTGTTCGACGCGGCCACGTCCTGGCGGCGCTGTTGTTCACCGGGTGGCTGGCAATGCCGGCGTTGGCAGCACCCACTACGGTCACCGACCTGCTCGGTCGCCAGGTCAAGGTCAACCTGCCGGTGCAACGGGTGATTCTCGGCGAGGGCCGCCAGCTGTACCTGGTGGCCGCGCTGGACACGCACAACCCCATCGAACGCATCGTCGGCTGGCGCAAGGACCTGATCCAATCCGACCCGGACACCTACAACGCCTACCTGCGCAAATTCCCCGCCATCGCCAGGATCCCCACCTTCGGCGGCTTTGAAGACGGCACCTTCGACATCGAACAAGCCATCTCCCAGCGCCCCGACGTGATCATCCTGAATATCGAGGCGCAACACGCCACCGAGGATGCGCGCTATATCGAGAAGCTCGACGCCCTGGGCATCCCGGTGGTGTACGTGGACTTTCGCAACCAGCCGATGACCAATACCGAGCCGACCATGCGCCTGTTCGGCCAGTTGTTCGGCAAGGAGCCACAGGCCGAGGCATTTATCGCGTTTCGCAACCAACAGATCCGCCGCGTCACCGACGTGATCGCGGCGCAGCAACCGGCGCGCCCGGCGGTATTTATCGAGCGCATCGGCGGCTATACCGACGATTGCTGCCTGAGTTTCGGCAATGAAAACTTCGGCCTGTTTGTCGAGCTGGCCGGTGGCAATAACATCGCCAAGGGCATCATCCCCAGCACGTTCGGCCAGTTGAACCCCGAGCAGGTGATCGTCGCCAACCCCGCCCATGTTGTGGTGACCAGCGCCAACTGGGAGGCGTTCGCACCGGGTGGGCATTGGGTCGGAGTCGGCCCCGGCGCCGACATGGCCGAGGCCCGACGCAAACTGGCGTGGTACACCGGTCGCCCGGCCTATGCCGGCATCCAGGCCCAGCAAAACCAGGCCTTCCACGCCATCTGGCACCAGTTCTACAACAGCCCGTACCAGTTCGTGGCGATCCAGCAATTGGCCAAGTGGTTTCACCCGACGCTGTTTGCCGACCTCGATCCCGAAGCCTCCTTTCGCGAACTGCACGAGCGCTTCCTGCCGGTACCGTATGAGCCGGGCTACTCTGTGAGCCTCAAGCCATGACGGTCACCTACCGCCGCCTGGTCCTGCGCAAACGCCTGATCCTCTGCGCCCTGGCCGTGCTGTTGCTGTGCAGTGTGCTGCTCGACCTGGCCCTGGGCCCGGCGCGCTACAGCCTCAGCGAAGTGCTCGGCGCCCTGCTCTCGCCAGACAGTGCAGCCCCGCAAGTGCGCGTGGTGATGTGGGACATCCGCCTACCCGTGGCCTTGATGGCCGTGGCGGTGGGCGCCGCGCTGTCCCTGGCCGGGGCGCAGATGCAGACCATCCTCAATAACCCGCTGGCCAGTCCGTTCACCCTGGGCCTGTCCGCCGCCGCCAGCTTCGGCGCGGCCATGGGCCTGGCATTTGGCGTGGCGCTGTTTCCGCTGGCGGCGCAGTACATGGTGCCGCTCAACGCGTTCATCATGGCCATGCTCTGCGCGCTGCTGATCCACTTCCTCAGCCTGCGCCGTGGCGTGACTGCGGAAACCATCGTGCTGCTGGGCATCGCCCTGGTGTTCACCTTCAATGCGCTGCTGGCGCTGGTGCAGTTCTTTGCCACCGAACAAGCGGTGGCCGCCGTGGTGTTCTGGACCATGGGCAGCCTGACCAAGGCCACCTGGCCCAAACTCGGGGTGATCTGCCTGGTCATCCTGATTACCCTGCCGATCTTCGCCAAACGCGCCTGGGCCCTGACCGCCCTGCGCCTGGGCGATGACAAGGCCGCCAGCTTCGGCATCAACGTGCGCAGCCTGCGCTTCCAGACGCTGATCATGGTCAGCCTGCTCGCCTCGTTCCCGGTGGCGTTTGTCGGCACCATCGGCTTTATCGGCCTGGTGGGCCCGCACATCGCGCGCATGCTAATCGGCGAAGACCAACGCTTCTTCCTGCCCGCCTCGTTGCTGACCGGCGCGTTGATCCTGTCAGCCAGTTCGGTGGTGAGCAAAACCCTGATCCCCGGGGCGATCTTCCCGATTGGCGTGGTCACCTCGCTGATCGGCGTGCCGTTCTTTATCTCCCTGATCCTCAGCAGGAAGAAAAACTCATGGTAAGTCTCCAGCTGCACGACGTGGGCGCCTGCTACGGGCCGCGCACCATCATCAGCGGCGTCAGCACCGCGCGTTTTGTCGGCGGCCAGGTGGTCGCGGTGGTCGGCCCTAACGCCGCGGGCAAATCCACCCTGTTCAAGCGCATCGCCGGGCTGATCGACGGGCCGGGTGAGGTGAGCCTGCAAGGCTCGGCAAAGGGCGTGCAAGGCATCAGCTACATGCCCCAGGGCCTCAACGCCAGCGCCCGGCTGACGGTGTACGAATCGGTGCTGCTGGCGCGCAAGCAACTGGCGCCGGGCTGGACGGTGCACGATGACGAGCTGAAATTGGTGGATGAGATGCTCGACGCCCTCGGCATCCGCGACTTGGCCTTTCGCAACCTCGGCGAACTCAGCGGCGGCCAGCAACAGTTGGTGTCCATCGCCCAGACCCTGGTGCGCGAGCCCGAGGTGCTGCTGATGGACGAACCCACCAGCGCCCTCGACATGCACCGCCAGGTCCAGGTGCTGAACTTCATGCGCGCCCTCGCCCGCCAGCGCCAGGTCATCGTGTTTATCGCCCTGCACGACCTCAACCAGGCGCTGCGCTTCGCCGACCAGGTGCTGGTGATTGCCGACGGCACGGCCCAGGGCAGCGGGCCGAGCCATGAGGTGATCAACGAGGCGATGTTGCGCGCGGTGTACAAGGTCGAGGCGCGCATCGAGCGGTGTAGCCGGGGCCAGCACCATATCCTGATCGATGACATTGTCTGACTGACCCATTCCTCGCGAATCCTTGCCTGATCCTGCGGACTTGACGACAGCCGGCCACATGGCCCTTGCGCGGTGGTCTAAAGTTCGACACTAAGCGGCCAGCGCATTTCTTACTAAATAAAGGCCGCACCTACCGTCGATCAGCAGGTGAGCCATGGAATTACGAATCAACCAGACGACCTATCAGGTCGATGCTGATGCCGATACCCCGTTGCTGTGGGTCATCCGCGATGACCTCGGCCTGACCGGCACCAAGTACGGCTGCGGCCTGGCCCAGTGCGGCGCCTGTTCGGTGCTGGTGGACGGCAACGTGGTACGCAGCTGCGTGACCCCGGTGGCCGGTGTGGTCGGGCGTGAAATCACCACCATCGAGGCGATTGAAGCCGACGAGGTGGGCAAGCACGTGGTGGCGGCCTGGGTCGAGCATCAGGTGGCGCAATGCGGCTATTGCCAGTCCGGGCAAGTGATGGCGGCCACGGCGCTGCTCAAGCACACCCCCAAGCCCAGCCCTGAGCAGATCGACGCGGCGATGGTCAACCTGTGCCGTTGCGGCACGTACAACGCGATTCATGCGGCGGTCAACGACCTGGCCAAGCAGGAGAACGCCTGATGAAGACGCGCGATGACTTATTCGATGGTCCGGTGAACCTGTCACGCCGGCATTTCCTCGCGAGTACAGCGGTGGGTGCGCTGGTGATTGGTTTTGGTTTGCCGCTGGGTTCGTCCAGGGTGCAAGCCGCCACCGCTGAGCGCGGCACCCAGGTGCCGGCGTTCCTGGAGATTCGCCCGGACGGCAGCGTGCGGTTGCTCAGCCCGTTTATGGAAGGTGGGCAAGGCACGCACACGGCGATGGCGCAGATTGTCGGCGAAGAACTGGACGCCGACCCCGCCACGTTTATTGTCGAAGCCGCGCCGCCCGGCGAAGCTTATGTGGTGATGGAAAACGGCATGCGCATCACCGGCGGCAGCATGTCGGTGCGCATGAGCTACCCGACCATGCGCCGCCTCGGTGCATTGGCGCGGGCCATGTTGTTGCAGGCCGGTGCCGAGCAATTGAACGTGCCGCTGGCCGAACTGAGCACCCAACCCGGCCGCGTGGTACATGCCGCGTCCGGGCGTTCCCTGGGCTACGGCGAGTTGGCCGGGCGCGCCCTGGACATGCCGGTGCCGGACCCGGCCACCATCACCCTGCGTGACCCGAGCCAGTTCCGCTGGATCGGCAAGCCGGTGCGCCGCGTTGATGCCTATGACAAATCCACCGGCAAGGCGCAGTACAGCATCGACTTGAAGGTCGACGGCATGCTCCACGCCGCCGTGCAGCATGCGCCGCGCCTGGGCATGACCGTCGGCAGCCTGCGCAACCAGGCGCAGGTCGAAGGCATGAAAGGCGTGCATTCGGTGCACCAGTTGCCTGGCGCCGTGGCCGTGGTAGCTGAACGTTGGTGGCACGCCAAGCGCGCAGTGGAGGCGATCCAGGTCGATTGGCAGGAAGCCGGCGCCGACGCCAAGGTGCGGGTGATGCCCTCTGACTTTTCCAGCGATGGCTGGCGCGACGTGCTCGCCGCCCAGCAAGGCCCGGCGCGTGACGATGAAAACGAAGGGGACGTCGCCGCCGCGCTGAAAGACGCCAAGACCCGCGTCGAGGCCACCTACCACAACCAGTACGTCAACCACGCCCAGTTGGAACCGCCGTCCGCCCTCGCCCGCTTCAACGCCGACGGCACGCTGGACATCTGGCTGCCCAACCAGGCGCCGGACATGTTCCGCGCCGACATCGCCAAGCGCGCCGGTCTCGACCCGGCGCAGGTCAACTTGCACTCGCCGTTGCTCGGCGGCTTTTTCGGCCGGCATTTCCTGTATGACTCGGCCAGTCCGTATCCTCAGGCCATCGCGCTGGCCAAGGCCGTCGGCCGCCCGATCAAGTTGATCTGGAGCCGCGAAGAAGAGTTCCTGCGGGATGTGCTGCGCCCGGTGGCGGTGGTCAAGTTCCGCGCTGCGCTGGATGACAAAGGCTTCCCCGTGGCCATCGAGGCGGTGAGCGCCACCGAAGGCCCCACCGAAGCGATTGCCGGCAAACAGGGCGACAAACTCGACCCTACGGCGTTGGAAGGGTTGTCGGGCAAGTCGTATGCGATACCCAACAAACGCATTGCGCAGATCTACGTCAAGGGCCCGGCGATGCTGGGGTATTGGCGTTCGGTGGGCAATTCGCTGAATGACTTCTTCTACGAAGCCTTCCTCGATGAGCTGGCAGACAAGGGCGGTCACGATCCCTATGAACTGCGCCTGCACCTGCTGCGCGACAACCCACGGCTGACCACCCTGCTGCAAGCGGTGGGCGAGTTGTCCGGCGGTTGGAAGCGCGGCCCGTTCACCGCCGCAGACGGCAGCCGCCGTGCGCGCGGCGTGGCGATGGCTTCGCCGTTCGGCTCCCACGCGGCGGTGATCGCCGAGGTGTCGATTGAACAGGGCCAGGTCAAGGTGCATGACATCTGGGAAGCGATTGACCCGGGCAGCATCGTCAACCCGGCGATTGTCGAAGCCCAGGTGAATGGCGCGGTGGCGCTGGGCTTGTCCCAGACGCTGCTGGAGGAAGCGGTGTTTATCGACGGCAAGCCACGGGCGCGCAACTACGACCTGTACCCGATCCTGCCGCCGTCGCGGATGGCGCGGGTGCATGTGCGGATTGTCGAGAGTGGCGAAAAGATGGGTGGCATCGGCGAACCGCCGCTGCCCGCCGTCGCGCCGGCCGTGGCCAATGCGGTGGCGCAGTTGACCGGCCAGCGCATCCGCAGCCTGCCCATGAGCCGTCACACCTTCAGCTAACCGCCAGGAATTGCCCATGAACAACCGTCGATTCGCAAGAACCGCAGGCTGGCTGGTGCTGCCCTGCCTGGTCGCCGCAGGCGTGCTGGCCTGGTACGTGACCCGCCAGCCCGCTTCGCCTTTTGAACAAACACAAAGTGTGGATGCCGCACTGGTCAGTCGCGGCGAGTACGTCGCCCGGCTCAGTGATTGCGTGGCCTGCCACAGCCTGCCGGGCAAGACGCCGTTTGCCGGCGGCCTGGAGATGGCCACGCCGCTGGGGGCGATCCACGCCACCAATATCACCCCGGACCGGGAGCACGGCATCGGTGGCTACACCCTGACCGACTTCGACCGCGCGGTGCGCCATGGCGTCACGCCGGATGGAAGACGACTGTATCCGGCGATGCCCTACCCGTCTTATGTGAAGCTCAGCGACGACGACATTCGTGCGCTGTACGCGTTCTTCATGAAAGGCGTGCAACCGGCCAGCGAGCCGAACATCCCCAGCGACATTCCCTGGCCGCTCAACCTGCGCTGGCCCATCGCGCTGTGGAATGGCGTGTTCGCCCCCAGCACGCCCTACGCGAACAAACCCGCGCAGGATGCGCTCTGGAACCGTGGCGCCTACATCGTGCAAGGCCCTGGCCACTGCGGCAGTTGCCACACCCC
Organism: Pseudomonas sp. Marseille-Q1929; assembly: GCF_017316265.1. NCBI lineage: Bacteria > Pseudomonadati > Pseudomonadota > Gammaproteobacteria > Pseudomonadales > Pseudomonadaceae > Pseudomonas > Pseudomonas sp. Marseille-Q1929. The sequence goes on along the minus strand of NZ_JAFLWU010000054.1, from coordinate 6,823 downwards.
GCGCGGGCTGGCGTTCAACGAGAAGGCACTGGACGAGTCTGGCGCGCCGTTCCTCGCCGGCGCCCTGCTCGACGGTTGGTACGCACCGAGCCTGCGCCAGGACCCCAACACCGGGTTGGGGCGCTGGAGCGAGCCGCAGATCGTGCAGTTCCTCAAGACCGGGCGCAACGCCCACGCGGTGGTCTACGGCTCGATGACCGAAGCGTTCAACAACTCCACCCAGTTCATGCAGGATGACGACCTGGGCGCCATCGCCCGCTACCTCAAGTCGCTGCCCGGCGACCCACAGCGTGACGGCACGCCGTGGCAATACCAGCCAGCCACCGCCAGCACCGGCCCGGGTGCCCACACCTATGCCACCCGCTGCGCCTCCTGCCACGGACTGGACGGCAAGGGCCAACCCGAGTGGATGCCACCCCTGGCCGGCGCCACCTCGGCCCTCGCCAAGGAAAGCGCCTCGGCGATCAACATCACCCTCAACGGCTCGCAACGTGTTGTGGCGGCAGGTGTGCCGGACGCCTATCGCATGCCGGCGTTTCGTGAGCAACTGTCGGACCAGGAAATTGCCGACGTCCTCAGCTATATGCGCAGCACCTGGGGCAATAATGGCGGCGCGGTGGATGCGAAGGCGGTGGGCAAGCTGCGCGGGCATACCGATCCGGCCAGTAGCAGCCCGATTATTCTGCATATGCGCTGAGGTTGGGCTTGATCGTTCCCACGCTCTGCGTGGGAATGATCGAACACTTTCTCCCCCATCAACACCGCTCAACTGTGGGAGCGGGCTTGCCCGCGATGGCGGCGTGCCAGTCGCCAAAAATGCCAGCCGAACCATCGCTTTCGCAGGCAAGCCAGCTCCCACATTTGAATTTGCGCCTGGCTCAAGAAATAGGCACACCAGCCATCCCCTGTGGGAGCGGGCTTGCTCGCGAAGGCGGCGTGCCTGTCGCCAAAAATGCCAGCCGAACCACCGCTTTCGCAGGCAAGCCAGCTCCCACATTTGAATTTGCGCCTGGCTCAAGAAATAGGCACACCAGCCATTCCCTGTGGGAGCGGGCTTGCCCGCGATGGCGGCGGATCAGACAACACACCTGTAACTGACCGACCGCTATCGCAGGCAAGCCAGCTCCCACAGGGATCAGCGGTGTTTGTGAGATCGGCGGGCGAACGCCCAGTCGACTTCGCCAAACAGCGCCTTGGTTTCAATGCGTGGAAACGGTCGACGCCACTTCATAAATATTAATAATTTTATAAATTATCTAAATAACAATATTTAATAATTAGCTTATTCGAAAAAAGAATTTCACTCAGGTTTTTTATAGTAATAAATTCAGTTCAACCCCACCTTAATCGTTTCCCCTACCTCGCTTTCGAAGCTGTACCCACGCCACGGGCCAGTACCAGAATTAATGGACTATTGCTGACATGCCCGATATCGCCTGCGCCCTACCGCTGAAGAAGTTCCACCTGTCCTTGCTGACCAGTTCCCTGCTATTGGCGGCTGCGCCGGCGTTTGCCGATGACGCCAAGCTCGACACCGTGACCGTGATCTCCACCGGCCTGCGCGGTCAGGAGCGCACCGTGGCGGACAGCCCGGCGCCGATTGACGTGATCAACAGCGACCAGTTGCTCAAGACCGGCCGCGCGGAGTTGTCCGAGGCGATTGCCAAGTTGCTGCCGTCATTCAACTTCGGCACCAATATCGCCGGCTACAACTCGGTGACGCGGCCCTTGAGCAACCGCAGCCTGGGCCCGGCGTACACCCTGGTGCTGGTCAACGGCAAACGCCGGCACAACGGCGCCACCGGCCAGCGCGGTTCCATCGACAACAGCGGCGCGAATGCGGTGGACATCGACCTGATCCCGGTCAGCGCCGTGGACCATATCGAAGTGCTCAAGGACAGCGCCGCCGCGCAGTACGGCTCGGATGCGGTGGCGGGCGTGATCAACATCATCCTGAAAAACAGCAAGAGCGGCGGCCACCTGGAAACCAGCTACGGCCAGCTGTTTTCAGGCGAAGGCGAGACGATCAAGGTCGCCGGCGACCAAGGCTTCGAGCTGGGCCAGGGCGGTTTTTTCCACCTCTCCGCCGACGCGCGCAAACGCGGCAATGCGTCGTGGAACGACAAGGCCGACAGCAGCGTCAAGGCCTTCAACGACCCGGCCAAGGAAGCCGCCTGGGACCGCGTGGCGATCAAGAACGGCGACCCCGATCTCAAGGCCTTCAACCTCGCCTACAACGCCGAACTGCCCCTGGAAAACCTCACGCTGTACTCGTTCTCCACCTACGGCGAACGGGATGCCGAAGCCGCCAACTATTTCCGCCTGCCCACCGGCACCGCCGCCGTGCCCGAAGTGTTCCCCGACGGTTATTACCCGCTGAACAACATCAAGGACCGCGACTACCAGTTGCTGTTCGGCGGCAAGGGTGAAGTGGCCGAGTGGAACTGGGACCTGAGCACCACCTACGGGCGCAACAATGTGCACCACTCCAGCGATCTGAATATCAACCCGTCCCTGGGCACCGCGTCGCCGACCAAGTTCGATAACCTGGCGACCTTTCGTTTTGAACAGTGGGTGAACAACCTCGACTTCACCCGCCGCTACGACAGCCTGTTCAACCTGACCTCGCCGGTGCAGGTGTCGGCTGGCCTGGAACATCGCTGGGAGCATTTCAGCACCTTCGCCGGTGACCGCGAGGCCTATATCACCGGCACCTACCCCGCCGCCTCGGGCGCGCAGGCGGCAGTGACGATCCGCCCGGAAGATGAAGTCAGCCTGATCCGCAACAACGTCGCCGGCTACCTGGATTTGGGTTTTGACCTGACCGATAAATGGTTCCTGGATGTGGCCGGTCGCGTCGAACATTACGACGATGACTCGGGCAACACCTTCGGCCTCAAGGTCAATTCACGCTATGAGCTGACCGACAGCGTGGCCGTGCGCGGCACCGTCGGCACCGGTTTCCGTGCGCCGTCGCTGACGCAGATCGGCTACACCGTCGCCGACAACCGCGTGGCCCTGGATGCCGACGGCAACGTGGTGCCCGCCGTGACCCGCCTGACGCCGTCGGGCAGCAACCTGGCCAAGGCCCTCGGTGGCGATGACCTCAAGCCGGAAAAATCGCGCAACCTCGGCCTCGGCCTCACCTGGCAACCGGCGCCGCGCACCAGCATCACCGCCGACGCCTACCTGATCGACATCGACGACCGCATCGCCCTCACCAGCAATATCTATGACCGTGGCAACGGCGCGATCAACGCGATCCTCACCGCCCAAGGCGTGCCGTCCGGTACCTGGGTCAACTACTACACCAACGCCTTCGACACCCGCACCAAGGGCCTGGACGTGGTCGCCGACCACACCACGCCGCTGGATGCATTCGGCGAAGTGCGCTGGAGCCTGGGCTTCAACTGGAACAAGACCACCATCCAGGACAGCCGTGACACCCCGGCCGCACTGGCCAACACCGGCGTGACCCTGGTGGGCCGCGACCGTGCCGGCGACCTCACCGACGCCTCGCCCAAGACCAAATGGATCCTCGGCGCCAACTGGAAAATCGCCAACCTCGCGGTGAACCTGCAAACCGCCCGCTACGGCGCGGTCAAGACCCTCGCGGTCAACCCCAGTGGCGACCGCAGCTTCGGCGCCAAATGGATCACCGACCTGGACGTGAGCTACACCTTCGTCGACCACCTCACCGTGAGCATCGGCGGCACCAACATCTTCGACGTACGCCCCGACAAGCACGCGGTGTACAGCAACCTGGGCCTGGCGGCCTACGGCAACCCGCCGTTCTACCCGGGCGGCGGCTACTGGTACACCAAGCTGGCCTACGACTTCTGATCCACACCGTACATGCACCCGAACCGCCACATGAGGGCTAACCATTGACTACCTCCAACTTGATGAGCCGCTTGCTGGCCCCGTGCGCCCTGGCGCTGGCCCTGGCCGGTTGCTCGCCTTCGGGTGAGCAGGCCCAGGCCAACAAAACCCTGAACATCGCGTTCTTTGGCGACAACACCATTCTGGTCAGCGTCGACCCGTTCCAGGTCTATTGGCTGGAACACCGGGTGCTGCTGCGCAATGTCGCCGAGTCCCTCACCGACCAGGACCCGGAAACCGGCAAGATCATCCCGTGGCTGGCCAAAAGCTGGGAGGTCAGTGACGACGCGCTGACCTACACCTTCCACCTGCGCGACAACGTGACCTTCAGCAACGGCGAACGCTTCGACGCCAAGGCGGTGAAGACCGCGTTCGACAGCGACAAGGCCCTGGCCACCGAGTTGCCGGCCACGTTTGGCGCGACCTACCTGGCCGGTTACGACCACGCCGAAGTGGTCGATGACTTCACCGTCAAGCTGGTGCTGTCGCGGCCCAACGCGGGTTTCTTGCAGGCCACTTCCACCACCAACCTGGCGATCCTCGCGCCCGCCTCCTATGCGCTGACGGTCAAGGAACGTTCCCTGGGCAAGATCATCGGCACCGGGCCCTTTGTGCTGGAAAGCTACACCCCGGAAGTCGGCGCGCACCTGACCAAACGCAAAGGCTACGCCTGGGCCTCGGCCAATATGAAAAACCAGGGCGAAGCCCATCTGGACGCCATCGACGTCACCTACATCCCCGAAGAAAGCGTGCGCAACGGCCTGTTCTTGCAAGGCAAGGCTGACATCCTGTGGCCGCGCAACCCGTTCTCCGAAGTGGACCTGAAGCTGTTCCAGTCCAAGGGCGCAACCATCCAGAGCCGCTCGCTGCCAGGCCCGGCGCTGAACCTGTACCCCAACACCCGTGGCGAACGCATCCTCGCCGACCGCCAAGTGCGCCTGGCCGTGCAAAAGTCTATCGACCGCACGAGCTACGCCAGCACCGTGTACAACGCCGAATTCCCGGTGGTGCAAGGCGTCTTCGACGTGACCACGCCCTTCGCCAAGAGCCAGGCAGCCAAGCTCGGCTATGATCCGGCGGGCGCCGAACAGTTGCTGGATCAAGCCGGCTGGGCCAAGGGCGCCGACGGTTACCGGCAGAAAAACGGCAAGCGCCTGAGCCTGAGCTACAACATCAGCCCAGCGGAAACCGCCGGCGACGTGTTGATCCAGGACCAACTGCGCAAGGTCGGCATCGAGTTGAAACTCAGCGTGGTCACCCGCGCCGAGTGGGTGGCCAACAACTCGGCGGGCAACTACGACCTGACGATCAACTACATGACCCGCGCCGACCCGATCATCCTGCAAACCATCCTCGACCCACGCACCGCCAACAGTTCCACCGTGGCCACCAACACCTATGAGCCGGCCACGCTGGAAAAAGCCAAGGGCTTGTTCGATGCGGGCATCACCGCCACCCAGGGCCCGCAGCGCGCGGCGGCCTATGGCGACCTGCAAGACCTGCTGATCGATGAAAGCTCGGCGTTCCCGGTGTATGAGCGGGTGTGGCAAGCCGCGACCTCGGCCAAAGTGAAAAACTTCCGCTGGACCGCCGAAGGTTTCGCCCTGCTGGGTGATATCGAGATCGGCACGCCATGAGCCGCTACCTGATCGGCCGGGTCGGACAGGCGCTGCTGGTGTTGTGGGGCGCCTACAGCATCACCTACTTCATCCTGTATCTGCTGCCGGGCGACACCTTGTCGCTGATGCTCAGCGCCTCGGGCATGGAAGCCGATGCGCTGTCGGTGGAAGACCTGGCCAAGGCCCGCGCTTATTACGGCTTGGACAAGGGCGTGTTCGAGCAGTACTTCGACCTGCTGTGGGGCGCGTTGCGCGGTGACTTCGGCCAGTCGCTGTCGATGAACCGCCCGGTGGCTGAATTGCTGGTGGAGCGCCTGCCGCAAACCCTGTCCCTGGCCGGCCTGGCCATCGTGCTGTCGTTGCTCGGCGGCATTGGCCTGGCCTACCTCACCGCGTACATCCGCTGGCAACCGTTGAAAAAGGCCCTGACACGCCTGCCGTCGCTGGGCTTTTCGGTGCCGGTGTTCTGGATGGGCCTACTGTTGATCCAGGTGTTTGCGTTTGGCCTGGGCTGGTTTCCGGCCACCGGCAGCAAGGGCTTTGAAAGTCTGATATTGCCCGCCGTGACCCTGGCGATTCCCAGCGCGGCGGTGTACGCCCAGGTGCTGCAACGCAGTTTCCAGGGCGTGTGGCAAGAGCCGTATATCGTCACCGCCTACGCCAAGGGCCTCAGCCGCGGCCAGGTGCAGGCGCGCCACGGCTTCAAGAACGCGGCGCTGCCAATCCTCACGCTGATCGGCTTGCAGGTGGGCAACACGGTGTCCGGTGCGGTGCTGGTGGAGACCATCTTCGCGCGCTCCGGCATCGGCCGCCTGGCCCAGGAAGCGGTGTTGCGCCAGGACATCCCGGTGGTGCTGGCCATCGTCGCGGTGTCGGCGGCGGCGTTTGTGCTGGTCAACCTGCTGGTGGACCTGCTGTACCCGTGGCTCGACCCGCGTATCTCCCACACGCCGAAGGTGTCCTAGACCATGACCATCCTTGAGCAGAACCTGCGCGGCCAAGCCCTGCCGGCCAGCCAACCACTGTGGCGCCGCCGCAGCCGCCTGCAACGCGCCACGGCGGTGTTGCTGCCGTTGCTGCGCAAACCCGGTTTCAGCCTGGCGCTGCTGCTGGTGCTGTTCGCGCTGGTCTCGGCCGTGGTGCCGCACCTGCTGACCGGCTTTGACCCCTACGCCACCTCCCCTGCCGACAAGCTGCGCGCGCCGAACTTCACCCACTGGTTCGGCACCGATGAACTGGGCCGCGACCTGTTTACCCGGGTCGTCTACGGCGCACGCCTGTCGATGCTGGCGGCGTCGCTGGCGGTGGGCATTGCGCTGGTG
>NZ_JAFLWU010000053.1:0-17907 GCF_017316265.1 Pseudomonas sp. Marseille-Q1929 | reverse complement strand
CCGGCGAAGTTGGCTCGCCGAAAAGTGTCCACCATGTCCCCGCACACCCGTCAACCATGTGTCCGGTCCGTACAGGCTTTTCCAAAGTGACCCGCTGTAAGAGCGGAACCATAAGCCGCCGTTACCGAAGAAACGGATATGTACACCAGCGATCTCAAATCCACCCCAACCAACTCCAATAAGTCGCGGCAAACACCAACATCAACCCATACCCAATCAGCGTCACCAAAATCCCCACCTTGGCAAACTGCCGCGCCGTAAACGTCCCAGTCCCCAAACACACCATATTCTGCGGCGCATTGATCGGCAGGATAAACCCATAGCTCATCACAAACCCCAGCAGCATCGTCATGCCCAACCGACTGAAATCCCCCGGCAAGGTCTGCAACACCGCAATCAGGATCGGTAGCAACGCCGAGGTCAACGCCGTAGCACTGGCAAACCCCAAGTGGATCAGAATCAAGAACGCCCCCAGGATCGCAAACACCCCCAACGGCCCCACCTGATCCAACCCGGTGTGCGCCACCACCGTAGCGCCCAACCACTGCCCGGCCTGGGTAGTGAGAAGCGCCGTGCCGAGGCTGATACCCACGCCAAACACAATCACCGTGCCCCACGGAATACGCGACTGCACATCCTTCCAGGTCATCACGCCAAGCCCCGGCAACAGCAGGAACACCAACCCGGCGTAGGTGGTCGAGGTGGTGTCGAAGTTGTGCAGGCGCCCTTCCGTGGCCCAGGCCAGCAGCAACAATACCGACACGCCCAACAGGCGCTTCTGTGGCCCGGTCATGGGGCCAATGTCCACCAGCGACTGGGCCACGGCCTCCTTACCACCGGGAATGCTATCGGTCTCCGGCGGCAGCAGCTTGAGCACCAGAAACAGCAACACCGCCGACATGATCAACGCCCATGGCGCGCCCGCGATCAACCAGTCGATCCACGACACGCGCTGGCCGAGCATCTTGTCCATAAAGCCGACGGTGAGCAGGTTCTGCGCGGCGGCGGTCTGGATGCCGACGTTCCAGATGCTGGTGCCCTGGGCCACCACGATCATGATGCCGGCGGCGATGTTCGAACGCTTGTCGACGCCAAACGCCGCGATCACGCCCATCATGATCGGCACCACACAGGCACTGCGCGCCGTGGCGCTGGGCACGACAAGGCTGAGCAGGATGGTCACGGCAATCGCCCCCAACAGGATGCGCCGGGTGCTGGTGCCGACCCGGCTCAACGTCACCAGCGCAATGCGCCGGTCCAGGCCGGTATGGGTCATGGCCGCTGCGATAAACAGCGCCCCCGCCACCAGCGCCAGCGCCGGGTTGGAAAACCCGGTCAACGCCATGCTGATGGCCGGGCTGGTGCCAATCAGATGCGTGGGGTCTTGCAGCGACGGCGCGGTGCCCAGCAGGAACGCCATCAGCGAGGTGATCATGATCGCACTGGCTTCATAGGACACCGCCTCGGTGATCCACACCACCACGGCAAACGCGAGGATCGCCAGCATGCGATGCCCCGCCACCGGCAAATCGGCGGGCAGCGGCAACAGCAGCACTCCGGCCATCACCAGTACGGCGACGACCAGGCCTAGGGGGAGTTTGAAGGATGGGGCGGTTGTTGCGGGGGCGTTCATGGTGGGCTCCGTCAGCCTTTGAATCAGGCGGCAAGCATGGCGCAAATTGCCGCACTCCGTGTTGACGGGTATCAATCGCTCCCATTCTGAACCTGACACACATCCAACTGTGGGAGCGGGCTTGCCCGCGATGGCGGCGGTTCAGTCAATGAAAGGGTGACTGATACACCGCCATCGCAGGCAAGCCAGCTCCCACAGGGATTGGGTTTACACAGCAAGATCTGCGTATTCAGCCGAGAAGTTGGCTCAGAACTGCCCGCAACTTCCCAGGCTTGACCGGTTTGTTCAGCAACGGCGCTTCCAGCCGACGCAAGGCACGGCGGCATTGGTCAGTACGGTCGGCAGTGATGATCACAGCCGGTATTTTGCAGGCGAAGTGCTCACGCAGATGCTTGACCACCTCACAACCCACCACCCCGTGGTCGAGGTGATAGTCGGCGAGGATCAGCTCCGGCGCCCTGCCCTGCAACGCCGCCAGCGCGCCCGCCTGGTCGGTGGCGGTGAGCACTTCGCAGCCCCACTGTTCGAGCAGCGCGCTCATGCTTTCGAGGATGCTGACTTCGTTGTCGATCACCAGCAAACGCCGGCCCGGCAGCGGGTTGCCGGTGCTCGGTTGCGCCGGCAGTTGGCTGATTGCCTCGGGCATCTCGGCGCTTAGCGGCACTTCGATGCTGAACATCGAACCACGCCCCGGCCAGGAGCGCACGGCAATCGGATAACCGAGGATCTCGGCGATCCGCTCGACAATCGCCAGGCCCAGCCCCACGCCCTTGCGATCCGCCGCGCGGCCAACGTCGAGCTGGTTGAATTCGAGGAAGATCGCCTCCAGCCGATCCGCCGCAATCCCGCGCCCGGTGTCCCACACTTCCAGACGCAGGCAATCACCGCGACGCCGCGCACCCAGCAGGATGCAGCCCTCATCGGTGTAGCGGCAGGCATTGCTGAGAAAGTTGCGCAGGATGCGCGTCAACAGGCGCAGGTCCGTGCGCACTGCGTAATACCCGGTGTGTACGCGCAAATTCAGGCTGGCCGCCTGGGCCACCGATTGGAATTCCGAGACCAGCGGCGCAAACACTTCATCCAGGCGATACAAGGCCACATCCGGTTTGACCGCCGCTTGGTCGAGCCGCGAGATATCCAGCAAATCGGTGAGCAAGTCCTCGGCGCCTTCCAGCGCCTGATGCGTGCGCTCCACCAGCACCTGTTCGACGCTGGGCAGTTGGCGTTCACGCAAGGTGGCGATCAACAGGCGCGCGGCGTTCAGCGGTTGCAGCAGGTCGTGGCTGGCAGCGGCGAGGTATTTGTCCTTGCTGCGGTTGGCGGCCTGGGCGGCGTCACGGGCGTCGCGCAGGTCCTGTTCGATCTGCTCACGCTGGGCGATCTGCTGTTGCAGGTTGTGGTTGGCCTCCAGCAGTTCGTCGGTGCGCGCGGCGACACGTTGCTCCAGTTCGTCGTTGAGGCGGATATAACGCTTGCGCTCGGCCTCCAGCTCGTCCAACCGTGCGGTCAGCTCCGGGTAGTGGCTCTTGCGCGCCGACTGGTCACCCAGCCCCAACAGCGCCGATAGCGCGCGTTGCGGGTCGTCAGAGTGCTTCGCCATAGACGACCTCGACGTCACGCTGGCTCGACGCGCGCGGGTTGGTGAGGATGCACGGGTCGTCCATCGCATGCTCGGACAGGAACGGAATATCCGCCACGCGCACCCCGTGCAGGCCAAGGGTTTCATGGAAGCCAATCGCATGCTTCAACGCGATCAGATGCTCTACCAAACGCCCACAGATCTGTCGGTGATTGAGGCCACGACAGTCGATGCCAAAGGTCTCGGCAATCACCTGGAAACGCTCCGGCGCCGAGCTGTAGTTGAACGCCACCACATGCTCCACCAACACCGCGTTGCACAGCCCGTGGGGCAAGTCGAGGAAGCCGCCGAGGCTGTGGGACATCGCATGCACCGCACCGAGAATCGCGTTGGAAAACGCCAGGCCCGCCTGCATGCTGCCGAGCATGATCTTCTCGCGCAGGGCAATGTCCGTGGGGTTGGCGATCATCTGCACCAGGTTGCCGTTAATCAGGCGCATCGCTTCCAGCGCATGGGGATCGGTCAGCGGGCCGTGGCCGGTGGAGACAAACGCCTCGATGGCATGCACCAGCGCGTCGATGCCAGTACAGGCGGACAGGAACGGGTCCATGCTCGCCGTGGTTTCCGGGTCGATCAGCGACACATCCGGCACCACCGCCTTGCTGACGATGGAGAACTTCATGCGTTCCTGCTGGTTGGAAATGATCACGAATTGCGAGACATCCGCCGAAGTCCCGGCCGTGGTGGGGATCAGGATCAGCGGCGGGCTGGGCACGCGAATGGTGTCCACGCCTTCGAATTCGAGGATGCTGCGCCCGTGGGCGACCACAATGCCGATGGCCTTGCCGCAGTCCATCGGGCTGCCACCGCCGATGGCGACGATCACGTCACAGTGGTTTTCACGGTACACCTCGGCGCCGGTCATCACTTCCTCAACCCGGGGGTTGGGTGATACAGCGCTGTACAGGCAGTAGTCGATGCCGATGGCTTGCAGGCTGGCTTCCACATCGGCGACCCAACCGGCGGCGATCACCCCGGGGTCGCTGACCACCAGCACCTTGCGCGCGCCGAAGGTCTTCGCGTAGTTGCCGACGTTGTGCCGGCAGCCGGCGCCAAAGATGATTTCAGGAGAGACGAATTTACGCAGGAGGCTCAGGTTTGGGCTCATTGGAAAGCCTGTTCTTATTATTTTGGAAGAATGCGCTCCACACTAACTGATCCTTGGGCGATTGCAATCAGACCAAAGAGTCATCTTCCACGCAGCACCGGCCAGCACGGGGCTGGCCGGCGGTAGATCAACGGCTGGCGAAGTACATGGTCACTTCAAAGCCGATACGCAGGTCGGTAAACGCGGGTTTTTTCCACATGGGGCGTTCCTCTTGTTGTGCCGGGAGATTCCGGTTGGGTCATTAATGCATGGGGGGCCGAGGGGGCGAATGCTACTTTCGAAGGAGTTGGCGCACTGCATTAGTCGCGGATGTACACCGGGTATACATGTGGGAGCTGGCTTGCCTGCGATGGCGGTCTTTCTGTGTACATATCCATTATTTGGGTAACGGCGACTATTGGTTCCGCCCTTACGGCGGGTCACTTTGGAAAAGAGCCCCAAAGTAACCAAAGGGCTCTTGCCCCAACACTCGGTGCCTCGCCTAGGCTCGGCATGCCCGTAATCCGACATGGATTTGGGGGGCCGCCGCCACGCGCCATCCATGGCGCGGGGCGGCTAAACCGGCATCCCTGCCGGTTTACCCCCCAAATCCATGTCGAATTCCGGCCAGCGTGTTTAACGGGGCGCCCAAGATCAAAATCAAAAGCAGAGCGAGGCGGCCTGACAGCCGACCTGATCGATGAAGCGTGCGCGTTCTCCTGTGGGAGCTGGCTTGCCTGCGATGGCATCAACTGGGTGTGCCTGATGTACCGAGGTGTCTGCATCGCAGGCAAGCCAGCTCCCACAGGTTCCAGTTCCCACAGTTGAAGGGTGAACGACTGGACAAAAACCGGTCGGTTTTCAGGCCGCCGCGCTCTTGCTTTTGATCTTACTTGCCCCGTCAAACACGCTGGCCGAACGCAGGCTTGAATCCGTGGGCAACCCCGCAGGACGCCGGGTTAGCCGCACTGGGCCATGGATGGCCCATTGCGGCGGCCCACGGATTCAAGCCTGCGTTCGGGCACACCGAGCCTAGGCGAGGTGCCGAGTGTTGGGGCAAGAGCCCTTTGGTTACTTTGGGCTGGGCCGGCACTCCGGCTTTTCCAAAGTGACCCGCTGTAAGAGCGGAACCATAGGTGGCCGTTACCTAAATAACGGATATGTACACAAAGCGACTAAAAGAACCCCAACGGATTAACGTCATAACTCACCAACAAATTCTTGGTCTGCTGATAATGATCCAACATCATCTTGTGATTCTCACGCCCCACCCCCGACTTCTTATACCCCCCAAACGCCGCATGCGCCGGATACAAGTGATAGCAGTTGGTCCAAACCCGACCCGCCTTGATCGCCCGCCCCATGCGATACGCCCGGTTGATATCACGGGTCCACAACCCAGCACCCAGACCAAACTCACTGTCGTTGGCAATCGCCAGCGCCTCAGCTTCATCCTTGAACGTAGTCACCCCCACCACCGGCCCAAAGATTTCCTCCTGGAACACACGCATCTTGTTGTGCCCCTTGAGCAACGTCGGCTGGATGTAATAGCCGCTGGACAAATCACCCTCCAAACGCTCAGCCGCGCCGCCAGTGAGCAACACCGCACCTTCTTCCTGGGCGATTTTCAAGTACGAGAGAATCTTGTCGAACTGCTGCTCGGACGCCTGCGCACCAACCATGGTTTCCGTGTCCAGCGGGTTGCCGCGTTTGATCTTGACGATCTTCTTCATCACCTCGGCCATGAACGCGTCGTAGATCGATTCCTGCACCAGCGCCCGCGACGGGCAGGTGCACACTTCGCCCTGGTTGAAGAACGCCAATACCAAACCTTCGGCAGCCTTTTCGATGAACGCCGGCTCGGCCTGCATGATGTCTTCGAAGAAGATGTTTGGCGACTTGCCGCCCAGTTCCACGGTGGACGGAATGATGTTCTCGGCCGCCGCATGCATGATGTGCGCGCCCACCGGGGTAGAACCGGTGAAGGCGATCTTGGCGATGCGCTTGCTGGTGGCCAGCGCCTCCCCCGCTTCACGGCCAAAGCCTTGCACGATGTTCAGCACGCCCGGTGGCAGCAGGTCATTGATCAGCTCGGCAAACACCATGATCGACAGCGGCGTCTGCTCGGCCGGCTTGAGCACGATGCAGTTACCGGCGGCCAGCGCCGGTGCGAGTTTCCACGCGGCCATCAGCAGCGGGAAGTTCCACGGGATGATCTGCCCGACCACGCCCAGCGGCTCATGGAAGTGATAGGCCGCAGTCAGTTCGTTGATCTCGGCGGCGCCGCCTTCCTGGGCGCGGATGCAGCCGGCGAAGTAGCGGAAGTGGTCAGCGGCCAAGGGCACGTCGGCGTTGAGGGTTTCGCGCACGGCCTTGCCGTTGTCCCAGGTTTCGGCGACGGCCAGCACTTCCAGGTTTTGTTCGATGCGGTCGGCGATTTTCAGCAGCACCAGGGAGCGGTCCTGGGCGCTGGTCTTGCCCCAGGCATCGGCGGCGGCGTGGGCGGCGTCGAGGGCTTTTTCGATGTCGGCGGCGCTGGAGCGCGGGAACTCGGCGATGACTTCGCCGGTGACCGGCGAGGTGTTGGTGAAGTAGTTGCCATCGATCGGTGCGACAAATTCACCGCCAATGTAGTTGCCGTAGCGCGCCTTGAAACTGACGATGGCGCCAGGGGTGCCGGGTTGTGCGTAGATCATGGTGAGGCCTCTGTCGGGGTCCGGGCCTGTCGGTCAACAGGCGATGAGCCGATAGTAAAGAGCCCCCGCTGCCGGGCGAATGCGCCGTTGGCAGGGGGGCTATGGTCATTTGGTCGTAGAACTAGTGCTTGGCCACCAGTTCCTTGGGCAACTTGAAGGTCCAGAGCATGCCGCCCTGGTTGAAGTCCTTGACGCGCTTGGCCACTTCACCGCCCCACAGCGGCACCGCGCCGCCCCAGCCGGACACCACCGAGACGTACTGCTCGCCGTCCATGTCCCAGGTCACAGGCGAGCCGAGTACGCCGGAGCCGGTCTGGAACTCCCAGACTTTCTCGCCGGTCTTGGCGTTGAACGCTTGCAGGAAACCTTCCGGCGTACCGGTGAACACCAGGTTGCCCTTGGTGGTCAGCACCCCGCCCCACAGCGGCGCGAAGTTCTTGTGGCGCCATACTTCCTTGCCGGTCTTCGGGTCGATGGCGCGCAGCACGCCGATGTAGTCCTCGTTCAACGGCTTGATGGTGAAGCCCGCACCGAGGAACGCCGCGCCTTTCTTGTAGGCGATGCCTTCGTTCCAGATGTCCATGCCCCACTCGTTGGACGGCACGTAGAACAGCCCGGTGTCGCGGTTGTAGGCCATCGGCATCCAGTTTTTCGCGCCGAGGAACGCCGGTGCGACAAACACCGAAGTGCCTTTGGTTTCACTGCCCGGCGCGCCAGGACGGCTGGCTTCGTTGTAGATCGGCCGACCGTTCTTATCCAGGCCGGTGGCCCAGGTGATCTTGTCCACGAACGGGAAGCCGCGGATGAACTTGCCGTTGGTGCGGTCCAGCACGTAGAAGAAACCGTTGCGGTCGGCGGTGGCGGCGGCTTTGATTTCCTTGCCGCCTTCGCTGTAGTTGAACGAGATCAGCTCGTTCACACCGTCAAAGTCCCAGCCATCGTGGGGCGTGCTTTGGAAGTGCCATTTGATGGTGCCGTCGTCCGGGTTCAGCGCCAGGCGCGAGGACGAATAGAGGTTGTCGCCCGGGCGCAGGTGCGAGTTCCACGGCGCCGGGTTGCCGGTGCCGAACAGCAGCAGGTTGGTTTCCGGGTCGTAGTAGCCGCCCAGCCACGGCGCGGCGCCGCCGGTCTTCCACAGGTCGCCGGGCCAGGTCTTGCCCGCCTCGCCGCCTGAGATGCCGTTCTCCACCGCCTTGCCGTCCTTGTACACATAGCCCATATGGCCTTCGACGGTCGGGCGGCTCCACAGCAAGTCGCCGTTTTTCGGGTCATAGGCTTCGATCTTGCCGACCACGCCGAACTCGCCACCGGCCACGCCGGTGATCAGCTTGCCATTGATCACCAGGGGCGCGGCGCTGATGGAGTAGCCTTCCTTGTGGTCGGCGACTTTCTTGCTCCACACCACTTTGCCGGTGTCCTTGTTCAGGGCCACCAGCTTGGCGTCGAGGGTGCCGAAGAACACCAGGTCGCCGTACAGCGCCACGCCACGGTTGATCACGTCACAGCACGGGCGGATGTCATCGGGCAGGCGCGCGTCGTATTGCCAGAGTTTCTTGCCGGTGCGCGCATCCACCGCAAACACCCGCGAATAGGAACCGGTGAGGTACATCACCCCGTCCTTGACCATCGGCTGCGCCTGCTGGCCGCGCTGTTTCTCGCCACCAAAGGAAAACGCCCAGACCGGGCGCAGTTCCTTGACGTTGTCGACGTTCAGCGTGTCCAGCGGGCTGTAGCGCTGGCCCTGCACACCGAGGCCGTTGGTGACGATCTGCTCGGGGTTTTTCGGGTCCTGGAGAATGTCCTGGTCGGTGACAGCGGCCAGGGCCTGGCCGGACAACAGGATGGCACCGAGCAACACACTCAAGGCGAAGGGTTGGCGGCGTGCGGGTTGGGTCATGACGGCTACCTCTGCGGTTTTTTGTTATACCCGGGAAATTTTCCCGGTCTGGTGCAGATTCTTGGGCGCAGGGGCCCTTGTCACAATTGACCGCAGTATCGAGTTTGCTAGTTCCTTAGTAGCGGGTGCATCTGCTCGCGCTCGTAGCGCGGGTACAGGTGGCTGACGCTGCGGATCAGTTCGTAGCGGCTCAGGCTGATCGCGGCAAAGCGCTCGGGGATGGGGCTGCGGATCATCTCGGTCATGTCGCTGCCGTTGGCGGCGCCGTCGCGCAGCAGTTGATCGAGCCAGGTCAGGTAGTCGCGCATCTGTTCGAAGGGCTGCGCATCCGTGGCGGTCGGGCCGTGGCCGGGCACCACCAGGGTCCAGGGCAGGCCTTGCAGGGTGGTGATGTCGGCCAGCCACGCGGCGAGGCCCGGGCTATTGGGGGTGGTCAGGGCGCGCTGGTAAAACACCAGGTCGCCGGCGAACAGCACGCCGGTGCTCTGGTCGAGAATCGCCAGGTCGGCGCCGGTGTGGCCGGTCAACGCCAGCAGGCGCAAATCGTGATTACCGAACGTGCGCACGCCGGGTTCCAGCACTTCGCTGGGCAACACCACTTCGGTGCCGCGCATCCAGTCGCCGACCATGCGGTAGAGGTTTTCCGCCATGCTATCGCCCTGTTCGTGCAGCAGCTTGGTGGTGTCGGCCAGGGCGCCGATGGGCACATCCTTGAACGCCTGGTTGCCCAAGGCATGGTCGGGGTGATGATGGGTAAGCAACACCTGGATTACCGGTTTCGCGGTAACGCTGGCGATGGCCTGGCGCAGGGCTTCGCCGTAACGTCTGGACGGCCCGGTGTCGATCACCACCACGCCCGCCTCGGTGACGATAAACGCCACATTGACGATATTGCCGCCGTTGGCCTTGGCGAAATTGTCGGTGCTGCCTTCCAGCAGCCAGGTGCCTTCGGCGATCTGCCGGGGTTTGAGGGCGTAGTCCATGTCGGCCAGGACGGGCAGGCAGAGGCCCAGGCAGAACAACAGTATCCAGCGCATACGGCGCTCCTTTTGGTCAGGGGATGGCCGCGTCGAACTCGTTGCCGCTGTTGTCACGCAGGACCAGGCGCGTCTGCCCGGCGCCTTCGATATCGAACGCCAGGTTGGGGTTTTCGCTAACGGCCGGGAACAGCTCCAGCTCGGCCATGACCTGGCCGTTGTCGCCGAGCAATTGCGCGTGGTTGAGGAAGAACTCGGGGATGCCACTGACCATGCCGTTGTCCATCGGGTGCGCCACCTGCACGCGCACGCGGCTGTACTCGCCACGCGGATAGCGGCCGCCGAGCACCTCGCCGATATGCTCTTCCCAACCCGGCTGGGTGCGCACCACGCTTGGCGCGGTGCAGCCACCGCCAGCCGCGTCAATCAACGTCGAGCCGACATGCCACACGCCGTCATCGGTGAGCACGGCGGCACGCAACGGCGTGGCCTGCTCGATGCGAATGCGCAGCGAAAGCCAAGGCAACACCCCGGCCTTGGGCTGGAAGTCGACGATCTTCGGCAGCGGGTTCAGTTCGGCCCAGGCGAAGATGCGCACGACTTTGCCCTTGAACGCCCGTGCATCAATCTCCAGCGGCACCTGGCGCGCATCCTCGGCGAACGGCGGCGCCAGCAGCTTGACCCGCTCGTCGAACACAAACGGCGCGTTGTCGAGGAATTGCTTGTGATAGAACGCCCACATCACCGACGGCACCGGGTCCACCTCGGTGGCTTGCGCCGCCCATGGCAACAGGCACGCCAGCAGGCAGATCAGGCGCCGGTTCATTGGTACATCTCGGGCACTTCGTAGCGCAGGCCGTAATGGCTGTAGATGGCTTGCAGGCTGCCGTCGCGGATCAGGCCTTCCAGCGCCTCTTCCACGGCATACGCCAGTTGCCGGTTGCTTTCATGCACCGCCATGCCGATCTCCCAACGTTGTCGGCCCATGTTCGGGTAAGCGTTTTCCGCCAGGGCCAGTTGTGGGTCGCGGGCTTCATGCACCTGCCAGTCAATCTCGCCACGCATCGCCATCACCGCGTCGACCTCCCCGGCTTTCATCGCCGCAAAGGCCTGGGGCACGTTGGCATAGTGGCGGGTCTTGCTTGCCAGCATGCCGTTGAACACCGAGGTGAGATAGAACGAAGGCACGCTGTCCACCTCCACGCCAATCGGGTGTTCCTGGAACACCGCCACGCTGGCCACGCTGTCCAGGCGGCGGCGGTCGTAGGCGACCTGCCATTGTTCGTTCTGGTACGGCCCGAACATCACCACATGGCCGTTTTCCAGCTCGCCCTGGTCGTTGCGCTTTTGCGTGTACTCATGGTCGTAGGGCGCGCGCATCATCAGGTCGGCCAGTTGCTGGTTGTGCAACTGGCTGCCGCGCCAGATGTAGTCGCGCAGGTCGTCGTCGAGTTTCTCGCCGGCCGGCGCCCAGATCAGGCTCAGCTGCACGCCCAAGGCCTTGGCCAGGGCCTGGGCGAGTTCCACGTCGACGCCGCGCGGGGTGCCGCCGTCGTCGAAGCTGTAGGGCGCGAAATCCTTGTACACCGCCACTTTCAACTCGCCGGCGGCGATCATCTGGTCATAGCTGCGCACCTGCGCCTGTGCCGCCTGGCAGCACAGCAAGGCCAGGCTCAACACCAGGCTGATCAGGCGCATGGCTTACTCCTCGACGCGCACGGAATCCAGGTAGGTGCGCACCGCCCACAGGGCTTCCTGGCTCAGGTAGTCGGCCATTTTCGGCATGTACACGCGGCCGTCGCGCACGGCGCCGTGGCGCACGCGTTCGACAAACCACTCATCACCCGCGTCGCCTTCGTCAAGCATGCGCAGGTCCGGCGCGATACCCCCGGACTTGGCTTCCAGCCCGTGGCACGCCGCGCAGTTCTGGTTGTAGGCGGAGGAACCGATTTCGACAGCCTTGTCGTGCTCAGGGGACTTGCGATACGGGTTATTCGCCGCCCAACCGTCGCCATCGAGCGGCACGCCCGCATCCTTGATCGGCGTCAGGCCTTTGGTTTCCACCGCTTGCGGCACTACGTTGCCATGGGCCCACACGGCGCCCACATTGATCACACCCACCAGCAGGCCGGCCACGAGCAAGGCGTTGCGTTTTGTTGTCATTATTGTTGTCCTCTCAGATTGCACGCAAACCCCATTGCAGAGGCTATGGCAACCATCTTAGGAACCCGCCGTCCTGCACCGTATGCTGCTTTGGTGGCCGCGCTCTAGTCCCTTGGTAGTAGGGCTTGTGGGGCACACCCAAATCAGCGGCGGTTCGGGAAGTCTTCCCGGCAACAGCGGGAATTTTTCCGTATCCAGCCACCGCCCCGGCGCACCACCCTGTGCAGGCCAAAACCTCCACTGGGAACTGCAAACCATGACAATAAGATCGCTCCCCTCCCGCTCCCCTCTAAGCCTTGCCGTGCAAGCCTTTTTGCTGGTGGGCAGCCTGTCCTTCAGTGCGGCGAGCTTCGCCGCCGCCGAGCCTGCCAAACAGACGCGCAACGTCACCTGGGAAGACATCGCCAACGACCACCTGACCACCAAGGACGTGCTGCAATACGGCATGGGCACCAACGCCCAGCGCTGGAGCCCGCTGGCCCAGGTCAATGACAAGAACGTGTTCAAGCTCACGCCCGCCTGGTCGTATTCCTTTGGCGACGAGAAACAACGCGGCCAGGAATCCCAGGCCATCGTCAGCGACGGCGTGGTCTACGTCACCGGCTCGTATTCCCGCGTGTTCGCCCTCGACGCGAAAACCGGCAAACGCCTGTGGACCTACAACCACCGCCTGCCCGACAACATTCGCCCGTGCTGTGACGTGGTCAACCGTGGCGCGGCGATCTTCGGCGACAAGATCTACTTCGGCACCCTCGATGCGCGCCTGATCGCCCTCGACAAAAACACCGGCAAAGTGGTGTGGAACAAGAAGTTCGGCGACCACGCCGCCGGCTACACCATGACCGGCGCACCGGTGCTGATCAAAGACAAGGTTACCGGCAAAGTCCTGCTGATCCACGGCAGCTCCGGCGATGAATTCGGCGTGGTCGGCCAGCTGTATGCCCGCGACCCGGACACCGGCGAAGAAGTGTGGATGCGCCCCTTCGTCGAAGGCCACATGGGCCGCCTCAACGGCAAGGACAGCACCCCCACCGGCGACGTCAAGGCGCCGTCGTGGCCGGATGATCCGACCACCGAAACCGGCAAGGTCGAGGCCTGGAGCCACGGCGGAGGCGCCCCGTGGCAGAGCGCAAGCTTCGATGCCGAAACCAACACCATCATCGTCGGCGCCGGCAACCCCGGCCCGTGGAACACCTGGGCGCGCACCTCCAAAGACGGCAACCCCCACGACTTCGACAGCCTCTACACCTCGGGCCAGGTCGGCGTCGACCCAAGCACCGGCGAAGTGAAGTGGTTCTACCAGCACACGCCGAACGATGCCTGGGACTTCTCCGGCAACAACGAACTGGTGCTGTTCGACTACAAGGACAAGGACGGCAAGGTCACCAAGGCCACCGGCCACGCCGACCGCAACGGCTTCTTCTATGTGGTGGACCGCAACAACGGCAAGCTGCAAAACGCCTTCCCGTTCGTGGATAACATCACCTGGGCCAGCCATATCGACCTGAAGACCGGGCGCCCCGTGGAAAACGCAGGCCAGCGTCCGGCCAAGCCGCTGCCGGGTGAAACCAAGGGCAAGCCGGTGGAAGTGTCGCCGCCGTTCCTCGGTGGCAAGAACTGGAACCCCATGGCCTACAGCCAGGACACTGGCCTGTTCTACATCCCTGGCAACCAGTGGAAAGAGGAATACTGGACCGAAGAGGTCAACTACAAGAAAGGCTCGGCCTACCTGGGCATGGGCTTCCGCATCAAGCGCATGTACGACGACCACGTCGGCACCCTGCGCGCGATGAACCCGACCACCGGCAAGGTGGTGTGGGAGCACAAGGAACACCTGCCCCTGTGGGCCGGCGTGCTGGCGACCAAGGGCAACCTGGTGTTCACCGGCACGGGTGATGGTTTCTTCAAGGCCTTCGACGCGAAAACCGGCAAGGAGCTGTGGAAGTTCCAGACCGGCAGCGGCATCGTCTCCCCGCCGATCACCTGGGAACAGGATGGCGAGCAGTACATCGGCGTCACCGTCGGCTATGGCGGCGCGGTACCGTTGTGGGGTGGCGACATGGCCGAGTTGACCAAGCCGGTGGCACAGGGTGGGTCATTCTGGGTGTTCAAGATCCCGAGCTGGGATAACAAAACCGCGCAAAAATAACCTCCACCTGATCGTTCCCACGCTCCGCGTGGGAACGCAGCCCGGGACGCTCCGCGTCCCCCCGGCCGAGACCCCGCCATGAACTACCTGCCCCTACTCCTCCTGCTGTCCCTGCCCCTCGCCCACGCCGACGATGGCGACGACGCCCCCCTTATCATCAACGGTTGCACCCTCGCCGAACACAGCCAATGCCCCGGTGCCAACCTCAAAGGCGCCAACCTGCGTAACCAGAACCTCAGCGGCATGAACCTGGCCGGCGCCGACCTGCGCGACGCGGACCTGCGCCACGCCAACCTCGACCTGGCCAACCTGGAAAAAGCCCAGCTGCAAGGCGCCAACCTCACCCGCGCCAGTCTGCAACAAGCCAACCTGCGCCTCGCCGACTTTACCGGCGCCACGCTGATGGCGGTGCAAGGCTGGGGAATGTTTGCCCAGGGTGCGCAATTTGAAAACGCCAACCTCAGCGGCGCCTACCTGCAATTTGCGCGGCTGTCGGGCGCGAAGATGCACAAGGTCAACCTGCGCGCGGCCGACCTGGAAATGACCTGGTTGAGCAAGGCCGACCTGCAAGGGGCGGACCTCAGCGATGCGAATCTGCAAGAAGCCAAGTTTGGGGAAAGTAATCTGGAGAAGGCTACCCTCAGTGGCAGTCGCCAGCACTACGCGAATTTCCAGGACGCCAACATGGAAGGCTGCAAGGACTGCCCGACCACCTGGGACAGATGATTGATCGTTCCCACGCTCTGCGTGGGAATGCCGCCGGTGACGCTCTGCGTCACACCTTCAAGAGCGGACGCAGAGCGTCTAGGGATGCATTCCCACGCAGAGCGTGGGAACGATCACCAGAGCGTGGGAACGATCATCAGAACGCCTTGCTGACCTGCGCCCACATCCGCGGTGTACGCGCCACATCGCTTTGCGGGTCGGCATTGCCAACGCGCCACGCGGCAACCGTGTTCAGGCGCCAGCCACCCGCACTCCAGTTGGCCCCAACCCCAGTCGCGGACAGGCTGCGATGGTTCTCGCCATCGGCCCAGGTGTCCTTGTTCAAGCGCACGGCACCATGGTCGACAAACGTCAGCAGGTTCCACTGCTCGGTCAGCGCATAACGCAGTTCCAGGTTGGCCACGTAACCCTGATCCCCGGACGCTTCACCCTGCGGATACGCACGCACACCGTACGCGCCGCCCAGGCTGATCTTCTCCGAGGAGTCGAGGTTGCCATCGGCCCACTGCCCTTGCACTTGCCCATACAGACTGAAGCGTTCGCTCAGGCGTTGCAGGCGCACCACGCTCGGGTTGATCTTCTGGAAACGCCCGGCGGTCTTGGCGGTAAGGCCGTCGTACAGCTTGTCGAACTGACCGTCGAGATTCAGGCTGCCTTCGCTCCAGGCCAGCGAGAAGGCACTCACACCGCCGCCCAGCAGGTTGTCGCGCAGGTTGCCGTCGAGGCTGGTGGTGATCACCCGTGCCTGCTTCTTGCTTTTCGATTCGTAGAGGTCGATGTCATCGCGCAGGTGTTTGTGGTCGTACTGCACCTGGGCATTCAGGCTGAACGCACGGGTGCGGATCAGCGGCTGCTGCACAAACACCGTGGCGATGCGCGCATTGCCCTTGGCGTCGAGCTCGTCGAAGTCCTTGGCCAACTGGTAATCCATGTCCGAATAGGCCACGCCGACTTGGGTCGACCACGGGCCAATCGGCAATTGATACGCCGCGCGGTAGTAGTGCTGGTCTTCGTCGCTGCCCATCACCCGCACGCTGGCCTGATCGCCCAGGCCCAGCGGGTTGGCCAGGTTCAGCGTACCGCCCAGGCGGTATTCGCCGGTGAAGCGGTTGCCGTAGTTGTCCAGATCGACCTGGCCGGAGAGCAGCGCTGCGTCCTTGACGTCCACCACCAGGTCGGTGGCGCCGACGGCGGTGCCGGGTTGCAAGGTGGAGTGCACCGTAACGCCCGGTGTTTGTTGCAGCAGGAGCAAACTGCGCTCCAACGGCGCGGCGCGCACCGCTTCACCCGGTTGCAGTGCCGACAGCGGCTGGCGCAGGGCGAAGTCGCGCATGCGCGATTGGTTGTTGATCTTGACCTGACCGTATTGGCCTTCGAGCACGTTGATCGTGACCACGCCCTTGTCGATTTCCTGCGCAGGCAGGTAGGCACGGGCCAGCGGGTAGCCTTTCTGGCGATACAGTGCGGTGATCCGCGCCGCACCGGCCTGCAACTCGCCAAGGCTGACCACGCGGTTTTGCAGGTCGGCCAGCAGCGCCAGCAGTTCATCGCTGGCGATGGCGGTGTTGCCGGTCACGGTGAAGCCGTTGACCTGCAAGGTCGGGCCGGACACCTTCGGCGTGGTGTCTGGCGCTTCCGGCAGGTTCAGCTCCAGGGTCTGCCTGGGCGGCAGCTCCAGCGGCTGGTTCTGGATGTCACGGATCGACTGCCCCGCATCCGGGGCGCGTTCGGCGCCGTGGGCGGCGCCGGCAAAAGTGGTGAGCAAGGCAAGCGCGATAGGGTTTAAACGCAGACGCATGAATCAGAGTCCTTCTGGAAGGCGCAGGCCTTGGTCAACGAGGGTATAGAGACCGGACGGCAGTTGCGGCCTGGCGGCTGCGGCGGCTGGCGTCGGCTTGGGCAGGTTGCGCAACGGTTGCACCGTTTCAACCACGCTGCCCAGCGGCGCCCGCAGGGCTGCATCGACCGTCAACAGGCCATCGGTATAAGCAATGTCGTAGTTGCTGGCCGACTGGCCCGAAGCGCTGACGCGGTATTGCCCGGAACTGGACGATGGAGTCGCCTGGGTGCTGAAGGCCAGGTCGCCGGAGAGATCGGCAGCCACGCTGTCGCTACCCAGCAAGCCCTGGTAAGTGGCGATAAATGCCGGATTGTTCTGGCCCTGGGGCTTGCGGCTATCGCCGACGGTGACCGTGAGCGCGGCCTTGCTGATGTCGGCGGTGGTGGTGGTGCTGTTGTTCCACTGGTAGTTGCCGATGTCGCTGCCACCCAGGCTGATCGCGTCGATGATCACGGTTTTGCCGCTGGCGGCGTTTTTGTCGCTGAAGGCGCCGTTGGCAGACAGCAGCGACACATCATCCCCGCTGACCAAGCCCGCAAAACCCACACCGCTGAGGTTCAACGCCGCTGCGGTGGTGGCATCGTAGACCTTGTTGTCAGCACCGATGCCGGTCACCGTCAGCGCCTTGGCGATAATCGAAGCGCTGGTATCGCTGGGGTTGCCGAGGCTGTAGTTGCTCGCCAGGCCCGTACCATCCACCAGGCTTGCGCCGTTGAGGCTGACGGTTTTGCCGGTGCCGACGTTTTTGTCGGCGAACGCGCCACTGAGGCCAGTCACCGCCAGGGTTTCGCCGCCAACCAAACCAATGAGCGTGCCGCCACTGAGGGTCGCGGCGGTGTTGCCGTCGTAGACCTTGCCGTTGGCGCTGACGCCGGTGAGAGTCAGGGCCTTGGCGGTGATCGCCGCCGTGACGCTGGACGGGTTGCTGACCGCGTAGTTGCTCGCCAGGCCTGTGCCATCGCCCAGGGTCACGCCGCTGATGCTGACGGTTTTGCCGGTGCCGACGTTCTGGTTGTCGAACACACCGGTAAGGCCGCCGACGGTCAGGGTTTCACTGCCGACCAGGCCGTTCAGCGTCCCGCCGTTGAGGGTCGCGGCGG
>NZ_JAFLWU010000052.1:0-18385 GCF_017316265.1 Pseudomonas sp. Marseille-Q1929 | reverse complement strand
GGGCTGTAAAAGGCCGTTTGGTTCTAACCTAATTATTAAAATGTAGAATCATAATTTGATTGATCTATCAGTAATTTGCATCTTGCGTGCATTAGGTTATTCCTCGAAAGACTTTCACGACGGTTTTTTATGCGATTAGCATCAAGTCTTTCCAAGGAAGCCAGCCCGATGACCGAGACGCTCTCCATCAACAAACGCGATGTTCAACCCACAGGGACGCGCCGCTGGCGCACGCCGGACGCCGTGTTGCGTTTGCTCAGCCCCGTCGTGCTGTTGCTGCTGTGGGAGCTGGCCTCGCAGGCGGGCTGGATTCCTGCGCGGGTGATCGCCGCGCCGTCGCAGATCGGCGGCACGCTGTGGGCGATGATCGTTTCCGGCGAGCTGGGCAAGCACCTGCTGGTGTCGTTGCAACGTGCATTGTTCGGCTTGGGTATCGGCGTGAGCATTGGCGTGGCGGCGGCGCTGGTCAGCGGCCTGTCGCGGCGCGGCGAGGTGATCCTCGATTCGCCGATGCAGATGCTGCGCACTATCCCGTCCCTGGCCCTGGTGCCGCTGTTTATCCTGTGGTTCGGCATTGGCGAGTTCACCAAGATTGCGCTGATCGTCACCGGCACCACCTTTCCGGTGTACCTCAACCTGTTTGCCGGCATCCGCAATATCGACCCCAAGTTGATCGAGGCCGCCAACACCCTCGGCCTTAACCGCCGTGAGCTGATCTGGCATGTGATTCTGCCGGGTTCGTTGCCGTCGTTTTTTGTCGGCTTGCGTTATGCCCTGGGCATTTCCTGGCTGGCCCTGGTGTTTGTCGAGCAGATCAACACCACGGCGGGCATCGGCTTCCTGGCCGGTGATGCGCGGGATTTTATGCGCACCGACGTGATCGTCATCTGCCTGCTGATCTACAGCGTGCTCGGCCTGCTGATCGACGGCCTGATCCGCACCCTCGAACGCTTTGCGTTGGCCTGGCGCCCATCTTTTGTGAGGAATTGATATGTCGTCCATTGAAGCGCCTGTGCAACTGCGCAATGTCGTCCGTCAATTCGGCCAGCAACGGGTGATCGACGGTCTGGACCTGGACATCGCGCCCGGCGAGTTCGTCGCCTTGCTCGGCGCCAGCGGTTCGGGCAAGACCACCTTGCTGCGCAGCCTGGCCGGGCTCGACAGCATCGACAGTGGCCAACTGCGGGTGCCCAAAGCGCGGGCGGCGGTGTTCCAGGAACCGCGCCTGATGCCGTGGAAGCGCGCGTGGAAAAATGTCGTGCTCGGCCTGCACGTTGCCGACGCCAAGGCGCGCGCCGTGCAGGCCCTGACCGAAGTCGGCCTGGCCCATCGCCTGGACGCCTACCCGGCCACACTGTCGGGCGGCGAAGCCCAGCGCGTGGCCCTGGCGCGGGGGCTGGTGCGCGAGCCCAAGTTGCTGTTGCTGGACGAACCCTTCGCCGCACTGGATGCCCTGACCCGCATCAAGATGCACCGCCTGATCATCGAACTGTGGCGCAAACACACGCCGGCCGTGTTGCTGGTGACCCACGATGTGGATGAAGCGATCTTGCTCGCCGACCGCGTGATCGTGCTGCAGAACGGCAAGATTGCCGAGCAATTGAAGATCGATCTGCCGCGTGCGCGGGATCCGGGGCAGGAGGGGTTCCAGGCGATTCGCTCGCGGTTGCTGGGGTTGCTTGGGGTGGAAGTGAGTGCCCCGACCGTGGGATTGGCGCAGGCAACATTGCGCCGATTTGCCCACGCTTGATTGCCACGCCGGCGCGCCTTAATCCGGCGCGTCGGTCATCGCAATGCCGGGCTGTGCGGCATTGCCGGTGGTGCCCATGCGGTCTGCCAGGTAGCGCGCCGGTGGTTGGCCCACGGCCTTGCGGAACATGGTGATGAAACCACTGGCGTTCTCATAACCCAGGTCCAGGGCTACGCGCTGCACGCTGTCGCCCTTGGCCAGTCGTTGCAGGGACAGAATCACGTGCAACTGCCGGCGCCAACGGCCAAAACTCAGGCCCAGTTCTTCCAGCAACAGCCGCGTCATGCTGCGTTCGCTCATGCCGATGCGCACGGCCCATTGGCCGAGGGTGGCCTTGTCTGTTGGCTCGGCCAGCAGGCTGTCGGCCAGGCGCCGCAGCCGCGGGTCTTGCGGCATGGGCAGGTGCAGGGCTTCGATGGGCGCGGCTGCCAGTTCATCCAGCAGCGTGCTGATCAAGCGACCCTGAGCGCCGTCCTCTTCATACAGTTGCGGGAAGCCTACGGCCTTGCTGATCAGCTCGTGCAGCAGGCCTGACACGCCCAGAGTGCAGCATTGTGCAGGCAGGGCGCGGGCAGCGTCGGGGTCGATCAGCAGGCAGTAGACCTGCGCTTCGCCGGAGCCGCGCGCCGCATGGAACGTCCCACCGGGAATCCATAGTGCGCATTGCGGCGGCACGATCCAGATGCCGGCTGCGATTTCACAGTGGATGACCCCGCGCAGGGTGTACATCAACTGGCCTTTGCGATGGGCGTGCTGGGCGTGCTCCCAGGTGTCCGAAGTGCTGCTGGCGCCCACGGCCACCACGGCGCGGGGGAAGACGTCGGCGTCCTTGGCCATCATCGGGTCATGCAGGTCGAGTCGGTGGTGTTTCATGGTGTGGGCGCAACTTGGCTGAATTGCGAAATAATATGGCTATTCTGTGCAATGCCGTCCAGGGTTTTGTCTCTTATAGTGAGAGTCACTCTCATTAAGGAGCTTTGCCATGCGACTCGACAGCACAACCTTCCCAGTGGTCAAAATCTTCTTCGACGCCCCTAACGAAGGTGGGCCGGAAGATGCCTTCGTGGTCTTCGAAGGCCTGTTGGCCCGTCAACAAGCCTTCGTGCTGCTGCACGAAAAATCCGTGGACGAAAACAATCACGAGCACGCCCATGAAGAGCGCAAGCAAGCCTCGATCTGGATGAAGAAAAACAAGTCGGCGTTGCGGGCGTACGTCAAAGGCATGATCCAGGTGGAGCCGAGCGCCGCTCAGCGCCTGGCGCTCAAGCCGTTTGCCGTGATGTTCGGCAAGGCCTGGGGCTATCCGCTGTTGGTGGTGGAGTCCAAGGACCGCGCCTGGGCGCTGGCGCGGGATGTGCTGGATGACCAGGTGTCGGATTTGGCGCATTTCTAAGCCTGGAAATACTCAGTTGTGGGGAGGGGGCAAGCTCCCTCCCTACATTGAGATCAGGTATCCTCCGCGCCCCGCTTATCACCGATTCCAAGACAGATGACAGGACAAGACATGCAGGCGTTGCTGGAGTCGATCCTTGACGAAGTGCGTCCATTGATCGGCCTCGGCAAAGTGGCCGACTACATCCCCGCGCTGGCCGATGTGCCGGCCAACCAACTGGGGATCGCCGTGTACGGCAACGACGGTGCCGCCTACTGTGCCGGCGACGCCGACACGTTGTTTTCAGTGCAGAGCATTTCCAAGGTGTTCAGCCTGGTGCAGGCCATCGACCACGGTGGCGAAACCATCTGGGAACGCTTGGGCCATGAACCGTCCGGGCAGCCCTTCAACTCGCTGGTGCAGTTGGAGTTTGAACGCGGCCGGCCGCGCAACCCGTTTATCAATGCTGGCGCGCTGGTGATCTGCGATATCAACCAGTCGCGTTTCGCCGTGCCGATCCTGTCGATGCGCGATTTTGTGCGGCGCTTGTCGGGTAACCCGCAGATTCTGGTCAACAGCGTCGTCGCCGAATCCGAAGCCCAGCACGGCGCACGCAATGCCGCCATGGCTTACCTGATGAAGTCGTTCGGCAATTTCCATAATGATGTGGACGCGGTGCTGCACAGCTACTTCAACTACTGCGCATTGCAGATGAGCTGCCTGGACCTGGCCAAGGCATTCAGCTTCCTGGCCAACGAAGGCGTGAGTGCCCACAGCGGCGAGCAAGTCCTGACAGCGCGCCAGACCAAGCAGGTGAACTCGATCATGGCCACCAGCGGGCTGTATGACGAGGCGGGGAATTTCGCCTATCGGGTCGGCTTGCCGGGTAAGAGCGGCGTGGGCGGCGGGATTGTCGCGGTGGTGCCGGGGCAGTTTACGGTGTGCGTGTGGTCGCCGGAGTTGAATGCGGCGGGGAATTCGCTGGCGGGGATCAAGGCCTTGGAGTTGTTGAGTGAGCGGATTGGGTGGTCGGTGTTTTGATAAAGCGGCACGTGAAATAGCCCTGGCACCGAAAATCCCACATCAAGATTCAGGCTTCTTTTTCCGCTGCGCAGGCCGGGCGTTCGACCACGGTAAAACCATGCCGACCGCTTGCTTGTACTGCCGATACTGCTCCCCGAACAGCGCCTCAAGATCCTTCTCTTCAAAGTGGGCACCTACAAAGATGTAGGCCGTCAGCCCCACAGCAAACAACAGGTGGCCAGCGGTCATGTGCGGCGTTGCCCAGAAGGCGATCAGGAATCCCAGGTACAGGGGGTGGCGGACAATCCTGTAAAGCGATGGCGTTCGGAATATCGACAGCTGTTGTGCGGTGCCACGCCAACGATCAATGGCCTGCTTGAGCCCAAAGAGTTCGAAGTGGCTTATCAGCAACGTTGCCACGAAGACAACCACCCAGCCCAGCCAGAACAGGCAGGTCATCAGCACCCTGGCCCAGGGTGTCTCAACCTGCCAAACGGTAAATGTGATCGGCCGCCACAACCAGAACATCAGCCCGAGCACCAGGCTGCTGAGCAATACGTAGGTCGAGCGCTCGGCAACGGGCGGGACGAATGTCGTCAGCCAGCGCTTGAAACTTTTACGCGCCATCACCGAATGCTGGGCGCCGAATAACAGCATCAGCAAGCAGTTGATCAGGACTGCCTGAGGCCAACCGATGAGGGGGCCGGAGTTGATGTGCTTGGGTACGACGACACCGCCTACGAAGCCGATCAAGTAGGAAAACGTGAATAGAAAGACCAGATAACAGCAGGTGCTGAAGACCAGCCCGGCAATACGTGCAGGATGGCCGTTCGCGGTTTTTTGCAGGTTCATGGACGAATCCTTTCGCACATGGTGAGGGGGGAAGCCGATTGATGATTGAACTCTCGCCCCGTCAAGGTTAGCGGGGTTTGAGGATTCAGCTACCTCGGTGCAGAAAACCTTATGAGGGTGTGCCCCGGCGGTGTTGGAGATGCCCTGGCTGACGGTTTCGGCGAACGCTTCTGACCGCTAGACTTTGCGCGGCCTCACACGCAGATCCAGCATCAACCACAACGCCCCGGCAGTGATCGCGATATCCGCGATGTTGAACACGCCGGTGTGCGTTAGACCGAGGTTCAGCACCATGCTAGTCGACGACGTGGCCGTCGCGAAAGACGCGGTCGATCAGTTTGGCGATCCCGCCCACGACTCCGCATACATTCGACGCGCAACCTGAAGTGATCAACTGGTATTTGGTAGGCCTTTGTTTATTCTGAATATTTCTAAAAAACTGTCAGTCTTCACAGTTCAAATCCTCATGCTCCGTAGAAAACAATCAAGCGCCAGAAACGGCGCGCTGATGCAGCGGCTTGTCTGAGAGCCGGCTGAGGTTGAATCAGCTTCCATAGGTTTTTCTGGGAGGGATTGAAGATGTCTACGGATACGGTTGTAAGTTTATTTGAACGGCAGGCCTTGAAGTCTCCGAATGCAAATGCGGTGGTAGGGTTGGGCGATCGTATTACCTACCTCGAGTTGGATCGCAGAAGCACGGCGATAGCCAACTATTTGCGTTCATTGCAGATCGGTCGCGGTGACTGGGTGCTGGTTCAGGCACATCGCTCGGTGGAACTGGTCATTGCGCTGTTGGGCGTGCTCAAGTCCGGGGCGGCTTATGTGCCGGTGGATCGAGAGCTGCCACTCAAACGCAAGGAATACATCGCACAGCAATGCCGAGCCACGTTGGTGTTATGCACCGATGCACATGCCCCATCGCCCGTGGCGGGCTGTGAGGTCAGGACGGTACGGGAAATCGTCGCCCTGAACACCCCGGCCGCTGCTCAGGCGGTCACAGTGGCGGGCGCAGACCTGATGTACATGATCTTCACTTCCGGTACGACCGGCGCCCCCAAGGGCGTGATGGTTGAACATCATTCGGTGGTTGAACTGCTCGTGCAGCACAACGCCAATTTGCAGGTTGACGGGGCCAGCCGGTGCACACTCATGGCGTCGGTAGGGTTTGATGTCTCGCAGGCGGAGATCTGGTCAGCACTGATCACGGGGGCCTGCCTCTATGAATTGGATCAGGATGCTCTGCTCAACAGTGCGGCCTTTCTGGGCTTTTGTGCAACCCACAGGATCACCCATGCTTTTGTACCCACCATGAAGGTGTATGACGTGGTCAATGCCACGCAACCTCCGGGGTTATGCCTGAAATATGTCTATACCGCCGGGGAGAAACTGCACCCTGTGCGCATCAGCCACCTTGGGTGGCGCCTGGCAGATTGTTATGGACCGACCGAAGCCACGATTTATGTCACTTGGCACCAGGTGCAAAGCGCCGAGCAGAGCAACGAGTCGATCATCGGCCATCCCATTGCAAACGCCAGCGTTCATATCATGGACGACCAGGGCGTCGAGCTGGCACAAGGTGAAATCGGTGAGCTATGCATTGCCGGCTCATGCCTGGCGCGAGGTTACTTGAACGCCCCCGAACTGACGGCTGAACGCTTTTTTTATTCCTCCGCTCTGAAGCGCCGGGTTTACCGCAGTGGGGATCAGGCACGGGCTCTGAAAAATGGCGATATCGAGTTTCTGGGACGCAAGGACGGCCAAATAAAGATACGCGGCTACCGCGTTGAAATCGGCGAAATCGAAGCTTACTTGCTCAAGCACCCTGGCATCGGCTCGGTGGCGGTGGCCGTCTGGGAGGGAGATTCGCAGGCGGACAAACGGTTGATCGCCTTTGTGGTTGCGCGCAACAAAACGACCCACGGCGATCGCCTGGTCGCCAGTATCCGTCGTAGTGCCGAGAACGACCTGCCGAGTTATATGGTGCCCGACCGATTCATCAGCGTCGATGCGCTGCCCAGCAATGCCAATGGCAAAACCGATAAGCTCAGGCTGCTGGCATCGTTCAAGGGACTGAAGCCCGCCGTACTGGATCTTCAGCGTTTCGACGGCAAGACCCAGCAGGCGCTGGCGAAGGTCTGGTTTGAGTTACTGGGGCACGCCAACTTTGGCGCTGGCGATAACTTTCTTGAGGTTGGCGGTCACTCATTGCGTGTCGCGCAGTTATCGAGCATGTTGACGGAACACTTTGCGATCCCGGTCTCCATCCGTACGATCTACGAGCACCTGGCATTCGGCGCATTGGCCGACTACCTCCAGAAACGCCTGGCCGAATCCGGTCATGGGCCTGGTCCTGACGATGTGGCGGAGTTTGAGCAGGATGTCTACTTGCCGCCAGGGTTCAAGGTGCGCGCACCGTTTGATCCGACCCAACTGTCGTCTCCCCGGCACATCCTGCTGACCGGTGTGACGGGATTCGTGGGCATTCATCTGCTTCAGCAATTACTGGCCAGCCATACGGCCGCTATCCACTGTGTTATCCGTTGTGAAGATGCCCTGTCGGGCGTGCAGCGTCTGCAACAGATTGCCGAGCGTTATGAAATACCCCTGACGGCACTCGATTGGGCGCGTATCCATGTGTATCCCGGCGACCTGTCCGAAGAGCTGCTGGGGATAGAGCAGGAGCGGTACCAGCAACTCGCCAGGCGGGTTGATTGCGTGATCCACTCTGCCAGTGCCGTCAACTTCATCATGCCGTATTCCTACATGCAGCGAGATAACGTGCAGGCATTGCGTCGGATCCTTGATTTTTGTACCGCTCACAAGACCAAGTGCCTGTGCCTGATGTCAACGATCTCGGTGTACAGTTGGGGCCATCGGTTTACCCACAAACAACGGGCCTACGAGCGCAGCAGCATTGACGTCAACCTGCCGGCAATACGTCACGACCTGGGTTACGTCCAAAGCAAATGGGTCATGGAAAAAATCACCGATCTAGCCCATGCCGCAGGCCTGCCGGTGATGACGTTTCGCCTGGGCTATGCAATGTGTCACAGCCGCAGTGGACTGTGCGCGGATTACCAGTGGTGGGGACGGTTTATCAAGACATGTCTGCGGTACGGTGCGGTCCCGGACATCGTGGCGCTGCGTGAAGGCTTGGCTACCGTTGACTACATGACGAAGGGCGTCGTCTGCATCGCGCGCAACCCGCAGGCCGTTGGCAAGAAATTCAACATGTCGCTGTCAGGGCGCAAGAATCTCGATCTGAGTGAGTTTTGCCGACGTGCGGGGGATTTCTACGGGCGATCGTTCAAGGTGATTCCGTACAAGGAATGGGTGAGTTTGTGGGCGGACGATGTCAATGCCTGGTTGTACCCGTTGCGCGGGATGTTCACGGATGACATGTACAAGGGGATGTCAATTATCGAGCTCTACCAGAATACGTACCGGTGGGGGACTGGCAATGCGAGGCGGTTCTTGAGGGGGCGCGGGATCCATGAGCCCGACTTTAGCGGCGAGGTGTTGGCACGTTATCTGGAGCGGCTTGAGCGGGTGTCGGTGCACACCTGATACAACCGTTGATCTTCATTCGTTTTTGAGGTGTGTGCCCAAAAAAAATGCGCCCCAAGGGGCGCATTTTCTGGTCCGGTCCGCTATCGCCTAATCAGGCAATCGCATCCCAGGCACGATCACCGTGCTCGTCCTTGATCCGAGTCGGCAAGCCCATCACGTCCAGCGCCTTGAGGAACGGCTCGGCCGGCAGTTCCTCGACGTTGGCCATGCGTTGCACGTCCCACTCGCCACGGGCAACCAGCAGCGCGGCGGCTACGGGTGGCACGCCGGCGGTGTAGGAGATGCCCTGGCTGTCGGTTTCGGCGAACGCTTCTTCGTGGTCAGCTACGTTGTAGATGAACACCTCGCGCGGCTTGCCGTCCTTGGTGCCTTTGACCAGGTCGCCGATGCAGGTCTTGCCGGTGTAGCCGGGCGCCAGCGAAGACGGGTCGGGCAGTACGGCCTTGACCAGTTTCAATGGCACGACTTCCAGGCCTTCGGCGGTGGTGACCGGTTTTTCGGAGAGCAGGCCGAGCTTGTTCAGGACGGTGAACACGTTGATGTAGTGTTCGCCGAAGCTCATCCAGAAACGCACGTTGGGCACGTCGAGGTTTTTCGACAGCGAGTGCACTTCATCGTGGCCGGTCAGGTACAGGTTCTGCGAACCGACGACCGGGAGGTCATCAGTGCGTTTGACTTCGAACATGGTGTTGCTGGTCCACTGGCTGTTCTGCCAGCTCCACACCTGTCCGGTGAACTCGCGGAAGTTGATTTCCGGGTCGAAATTGGTGGCGAAGTATTTGCCATGGGAGCCGGCATTGACGTCGAGGATGTCGATCGAATCAATGCGGTCGAAATGCTGTTGCTGCGCCAGCGCGGCGTACGCGTTGACGACACCCGGGTCGAAACCCACGCCAAGGATGGCGGTGATGTTCTTCTGTTTGCACTCTTCCAGGTGGTTCCACTCGTAGTTGCCGTACCACGGCGGGGTCTCGCAGACCTTGCCCGGCTCTTCGTGGATGGCGGTGTCGAGGTAAGCCACGCCCGTGTCGATGCAGGCACGCAGTACCGACATGTTGAGGAACGAGGAACCGACGTTGATGACGATCTGCGATTCGGTCTCGCGGATCAGGGCCTTGGTCGCTTCCACGTCCAGGGCGTTCAGCGCGAAGGCTTGGATTTCGGCGGGTACTTTGAGGCTACCCTTGGCCTTGACGCTGTCGATGATGGCCTGGCATTTGGAGATGTTGCGCGACGCGATAGCAATACGACCGAGTTCGTCGTTGTGCTGCGCGCACTTGTGGGCCACCACCTTGGCGACACCTCCTGCACCAATGATAAGAACGTTCTTTTTCAATTGCTTTCTTTCTCCTATATCCGCCAGCTTACGAAAGGCTGGACAGGTAGTCGTCGTAACCAAATTCACGAACCACTTCGACAGTACCGTCGAGTTGTTTCACTACGATGGACGGCATTTTCAGGCCGTTGAACCAATTTTTCTTGACCATGGTGTAGCCCGCGGTGTCGATGAACGACAGCCGATCGCCGATGGCCAGCGGACGATCAAATTGGTACTCACCGAAGATGTCCCCGGCCAGGCAGGATTTGCCGCACACCATCACGGTGTGTTCGCCATCGCTTGGCGCCAGCTTGGCGTTGAGACGATAGATCAGCAGGTCCAGCAGGTGGGCTTCGATGGAGCTGTCTACCACGGCGAGGTTCTTGCCGTTGTAGAGGGTGTCGAGCACGGTGACTTCCAGGGAGGCGCTGTTGGTGATCGCCGCTTCGCCGGGTTCCAGGTAGACCTGTACGCCGTACTTCTCGGAGAACGCTTTCAAGCGCGCGCAGAATGCGTCCACCGCATAGTCTTCGCCGGTGAAGTGGATGCCGCCGCCGAGGCTGACCCACTCGACTTTATGCAGCAGCGCGCCGAAACGTTCTTCGATGGTGCCGAGCATCTTGTCGAACAGGCTGAAATCGCCGTTCTCGCAGTTGTTGTGGAACATGAAGCCGGAGATCTGATCAATGACGCCTTCGATCTTCACCGGGTCCCATTCGCCCAGGCGGCTGAATGGGCGCGCCGGGTCGGCCAGCAGGTAGTCGGAGCTGCTCACCTGTGGGTTGACGCGCAGGCCACGGGTCTTGCCTTCGGAACGCTCGGCAAAACGCTGCAGTTGGCTGATGGAGTTGAAGATGATCTTGTCGCAGTTCTCCAGCATCTCTTCGATTTCATCGTCGGCCCAGGCCACGCTGTAGGCGTGCGCTTCACCGGCGAACTTCTGGCGACCGAGCTTGAGCTCGTACAGCGATGACGAGGTGGTGCCGTCCATGTATTGCTGCATCAGGTCGAACACCGACCACGTGGCAAAGCACTTGAGCGCCAGCAGGGCCTTGGCGCCGGACTGTTCGCGCACGTAAGCAATCTTCTGCATGTTGACCAGAAGCTTCTGTTTATCGATGAGGTAGTACGGCGTTTTGATCATTTTTGAGAGCCTGCGGCGGTGCCTGCCAAAAAAGGACACGCATTGTGCCCGCACTTGGGGCGAATCGGAAGGTTAGTGGGCGGATTTTGCTGCGCCAGTTTTTCAACTCTACTCGCTGAGTATGACTATCCATAGCTACACCCCGTTTCAATGTGGGAGCTGGCTTGCCTGCGATAGCGGTGGGTCAGATACAGCAGTGCTGACTGATACACCGCTATCGCAGGCAAGCCAGCTCCCACAGTTGATCTCCACTTGGCGGGAGAGGGGGGATCTGCACTGCCATGAAAGCGTCATCTGTTCAGCACCGAACTGCCACATTCCCCCGCTACTGTCCTCGCCAATGAGATCGATCTCAAGCGAGTGACAATGACTGACCTGAAAGACGTTGCCCGACTGGCTGGTGTATCCCGAGCCACCGCCGCCCGGGCCTTTGCTTCGCCGGACCAGGTGCGCCCGACGACCCGCGAGCAGGTGTTCGCCGCCGCCCGTGAGTTGGGGTTCCGGCCCAATCTGCTGGGCCGTCAACTGCGCCTGCAAACCACCCAGTTGATCGGCGTGGTGGTGCCCAACCTGCTCAACCCGGTGTTCGCCGAGCAGTTCCAGGCCATGGAGCGTGCCGCGCGTGCACGGGGCTACAGCCTGGTGCTGGCCACCACCGACTACAACAGCGAGCGCGAAAGCATCGTGGTGGAAGAGCTGCTGCGCCAACGCGTGGATGGCTTGGTGCTGACGGTCACCGACGCCGAAAGCAACGCGGTGCTCAGCAGCCTGAACACCGAGCAAACGCCGTTCGTGCTGGCTTATCACCAACCGGGCAACCCCAATTACAGCGCCGTGTCGGTGGACAACCGCGCCGGCATGGCCTTGGCCACCCGCTATCTGCTGGACGCCGGCCACCGGCGCATCAGCATGGTCGCCGGCCCTGCGCTGCAATCGGACCGCGCTCGCCTGCGCTACGCCGGCTACTGCGATGCGATGCACGAGTACGGCCTCGACGCGCGCCCGGTGATCGAAATGCCGGCCCACACCCAGGCCGAATTCGCCGCCATCGCACCGTCTCTGCAAGGCCCCGACGCGCCCACTGCGCTGGTGTGCTCCAACGATTTCCTGGCCATCAGCCTGATCGCCGAGCTGCGCCGCAACGCTTGGAACGTCCCCGAGCAACTCTCGGTGATGGGTTTCGACGGCATCAGCCTCGGCACCCAGATGCACCCGACTCTGTGCAGCGTGGTGCAGCCCATCGCGCTGCTCGCCAGCACGGTGATTGACCAACTGCTGGCGCAGATCGCCGGCAACGAACCGATTTCCCATTGCCTGCCTTGCCACATCCGGCCCGGCGAAAGCACTCAACCCCGTGAGGAAACCCCTGATGCGCGCATTCAGTAAAACCCTGGCCGCCGTACTGCTGTGCGGCGCGGCCAGCCTGGCCCAGGCCGCCGACACCGCAATCTGCTACAACTGCCCGCCGGACTGGGCCGACTGGGGCACCCAGCTCAAGGCCATTGCCGCCAGCACCGGCGTGCAGGTGCCGCTGGACAACAAGAACTCCGGCCAATCCCTGGCGCAACTGGTCGCCGAGAAGGTCGCGCCGGTGGCCGACGTCGTCTACTACGGCGTGACCTTCGGCCTGCAAGCGCAAAAAGCCGAGGTGGTCGGCACCTACAAGCCCAAGGGCTTCGAACAGATCCCTGCGGGCTTGAAAGACCCGGCCGGCCACTGGTTCGCGATCCACTCCGGCACCCTGGGCATCATGGTCAACGTCGATGCCCTCGGCGGCCTGCCGGTGCCGCAAAGCTGGGCCGACCTGCTCAAGCCTGAATACAAAGGCATGGTCGGTTATCTCGACCCGTCCAGCGCGTTCGTCGGCTACGTGTCGGCGGTGGCGATCAACCGCGCCCTCGGCGGCGACCTGGACAACTTCGCCCCAGCCATCGACTACTTCCAGAAGCTGGCGAAAAACGCCCCCATCGTGCCCAAGCAAACCGCCTATGCGCGGGTGCTGTCCGGTGAGTTGCCGATCCTCGTGGACTACGACTTCAATGCCTACCGCGCGCGCTACAAGGACAACGCCAACGTCGCCTTCGTGATCCCCAAGGAAGGCAGCATCAGCGTGCCCTACGTGATGAGTGCAGTGGCGAACGCGCCGCACCGTGCCAACGCGGAAAAAGTCCTCGACTTCGTGCTGTCGGATCAGGGCCAGGCACTGTGGGCCAAGGCCTACTTGCGCCCGGTACGTCCGGTCGAAATGCCGGCCGAGGTCGCCGCACAGTTCCTCCCCGAGAGTGACTACGCCCGTGCCGGTGTGGTGGATTACGAAAAAATGGCCGCCGTGCAGGAAGCGTTCGCCGCCCGTTACCTGAACGAGGTCAAGTAAGTGGCTGCATCGGCAAAACAGGCGGCCTGGGCGCTGGCCCCGGCCTTTGCGGTGCTGCTCGCGTTCTGGCTGTTGCCACTGGCGCACCTGGTGCTGCTCGGTGCCGAGAGCCGCGACAGCAACGGCAGCGGCTACTGGCAAGTGCTCAGCAGCGCGCAGTACCTGGGCAGCCTCGCGCAAACCTGCGCGCTGGCGGTGTTTGTCACGCTCGCCGCGTTGTTGGTCGGGGGCATCAGCGGAGTGTTCCTCGCGCGCCAGCAGTTCTTCGGGCGCTCGGCGTTGGTCGCGCTGCTGACTTTTCCCCTGGCATTCCCGGGTGTGGTGGTGGGCTTCCTGGTGATCTTGCTGGCAGGGCGCCAGGGCTTGTTCGCGTCACTGGGCCTGCAACTGGCCGGTGAACGCTGGATCTTCGCCTACTCGCTGGCGGGGCTGTTTGTCGGCTACCTGTACTTCTCGATCCCCCGGGTGATCCTCACCGTGATGGCGGCCTGTGAAAGCCTCGACCGCAGCCTGGAAGAAGCCGCGCATTCCCTCGGTGCCGGACATTGGCGTGTGGTGTGCGACGTGATCGTGCCGGGCCTGGCGCCGGCGCTGGCCTCTTGCGGGGCGATCTGTTTTGCCACGTCCATGGGCGCCTTTGGTACGGCGTTCACCTTGGGCACGCGACTCAACGTCACCCCGGTGGCGATCTACAACGTGTTCACCAACTACGCCAACTTCGCCGTCGCCGCCGCACTGTCGGTGGTGCTCGGCGCGCTGACCTGGGCGGTGTTGCTGCTCACCCGGCGCCTGGTGAAAAGCGCGGGGACCGTCCTGTGAAGCGCTCATCGTTGTTCGTGCTGCAACTGCTGTTCACCTTGCTGGTGTGCGCCTTCATGTTGGTGCCGGTGCTGATGTCACTGCTGGCTGGGCTGACCCGCAACTTCTTTGTCGGCGTGTCCAGCGGCCTGACCTTCGACTGGTTGATCCAGGTGTGGCAGGCCTACTCGCCCACCGTGTGGCTGTCGCTGCAATTGGCCCTGGCCTGCGCGGTGTGCGTCTGCGTGATTGGCGTGCCGGCGGCTTACGCCCTGGTGCGCATGAACAATCGCTTCAGCCGCGCCTTTGAAGAACTGATGGTGCTGCCGGTGGCCATGCCGGGCCTGGCCAGTGCGTTGGCGTTGTTGCTGACATACGGCCAGTTCGGCAGCTTTCGCAGCAGTTGGTTGTTCATCCTCGTTGGCCATGTGCTGTTCACCTTGCCGTTCCTGGTGCGCCCGGTGATGGCGGTGATGCAACGCCAGCAACTGC
Organism: Pseudomonas sp. Marseille-Q1929; assembly: GCF_017316265.1. Taxonomy (NCBI): domain Bacteria; kingdom Pseudomonadati; phylum Pseudomonadota; class Gammaproteobacteria; order Pseudomonadales; family Pseudomonadaceae; genus Pseudomonas; species Pseudomonas sp. Marseille-Q1929. The sequence continues at coordinate 3,692 of NZ_JAFLWU010000052.1, read as the reverse complement.
CGGTGTTGGAAGAGGCCGCAGCCAGCCTCGGCGCGGGTCCGATCAAGCGTTTTTTCAGCGTGGTGGTGCCCAACTGCCGCGCCGGGATTCTCGCCGGTGTGCTGATGGTGGTGACCTTGTCCCTGGGTGAATTCAACCTGACCTGGATGCTCCACACGCCGATGACCAAGACCTTGCCCGTGGGCCTGGCCGACAGTTACGCCTCGGCGCGCCTGGAAATCGCCAGTGCCTACACCCTTATCTTTTTGCTGATGATCGTGCCGCTGCTGATTGCGTTGCAGGCCATCAGCGCCCGTTTGTCCCGTGGAGAGCGTCGATGACCGCTATCACTATTCGTCTGCAAGGCTGTCGCAAGGCATTTGCCGACGGCACCGTGGCCGTGCATGACCTGGACCTCACCGTCAGAGGCGGCGAAACCCTGGCGATTCTCGGCCCGTCCGGGTGTGGCAAGACCACCACCTTGCGCCTGATTGCCGGCCTGGAACGCCCGGATGTGGGCCAGGTGTTTTTTGGCGATCAGGACGTGACACGCCTGCCCATCGAGCGCCGCGATGTGGGCATGGTGTTCCAGAACTACGCGCTGTTTCCCAACCTGGATGTGGCGGGGAATATCGTCTACGGCTTGAAGATTCGCGGCGTGCCCGTGCAGGCGCGCAACCAGCGCTGCGATGAATTGCTGGAACTGGTGGGCTTGCAGGATCACGGCCGGCGCAGCATCCATGAATTGTCCGGCGGCCAGCGCCAACGCGTGGCACTGGCCCGCGCCTTGGCGCCGCGGCCCAAGGTGTTGCTGCTGGATGAACCGCTGGCCGCCCTTGATGCGCAACTGCGTGAACGCCTGCGCAGTGAGCTCAACGAGTTGCTGCGTGGGCTGGGCATCACCTCGGTGTTCGTCACCCACGACCAGGGTGAAGCCATGGCCCTCGGTGATCGCATCCTGGTGATGGAGCAAGGCCGGGTTGCCCAGTTGGCGAGCCCGCGCGACATCTACCAGAAACCGGCCAACGCCTTCGTCGCAGGCTTCGTCGGCAACCTCAATGCCTTCGCGGTGATCGCGCCGTCAGCCCATGGCTTGAAAGTCTGCGGCGGCGAGTTGCCGTGGCACGAAGCGAGCCTGCCCAACACCCTGTACTGCCGCCCGGAACACCTGCGGGTGATGGAAAGCGAAGGGCACCTGCACGGGCATCTCGTCGCGCAGTTTTTCCAGGGCGCGCAAAGCCGCTTGCTGGTGGATGTGGGCGGCCCGCAACCGCTGCTGGTGGACAGCAGCGACAACCAGTTGTACGCCGTCGGCGCGCCGATTGCCCTGGCGATTGCGCCGCACATGTTGTTCACCCTGAATGCTTGAGAATCTATGTTGAATCGTCCGTTCCTCGTTGCGCAGATCAGCGACCTGCACCTTAAAGCCGGCCAGCGCCTCACCTACGGCGTGGTCGACACCCTGGGCGCCTTGCGCCGTGCCGTCGACCACCTCAACGCCAGCCAGCCACGCCCCGACATCGTGGTGATCAGCGGCGACCTGGTGGACTTCGGCCGCGCCGATGAATACGCCGTGCTCCACCCCGAACTCGCGCGCCTGCACATGCCGTGCTACCTGGTGCCGGGCAACCACGACACACGCGGGCCGTTGCTCGAGGCGTTTCGTGATCACCCCTACTTGCCGGCCTCGGCAGACGGCCCGTTGGATTGGGTGGTGGACGACCATCCACTGCGCCTGATCGGCCTGGATTCCACCATCCCCGGCGGCCACGGCGGGCAGTTGCTGGACAGCCAGTTGCACTGGCTCGATGCGCAATTGGCGCTGCGGCCTGACGCGCCGACCTTGCTGATCCTGCATCACCCGCCGTTTATCAGCGGCATCGGCCATATGGACCGCGAGCCGTTCATCAACGCGGCTGGGCTGGAGCACGTGGTCGCCCGCCATCCACAGGTCGAGCGCATGTTGTGCGGGCACTTGCACCGGCCGATGCAGCGGCGTTTTGGCGGCAGCCTGAGTTGCGTATGCCCCGGCACCTCGCACCAGATCGTCCTGGATCTACAAGAAGCGGCGCCCGCGCATTTCAATTTGGAGCCGGCGGGCTATCTGTTGCATCGCTGGCAGGCGCAACAGGGTTTGATCAGCCACAACGGCGTATTCGGGGACTACCCGGGGCCGTACCCGTTTTATGACGCCCATGGATTAATTGACTGAGGTTGTGATGAAAGCCACTTTGAATGTATTGAGCCTGTTGACCGGCGGCCTGGGCATTGCCCTGAGCCCCTTGGCCTCGGCGGATTTCCTGAGCGACAGCAAAGCCAACCTGAGCATGCGCAACTTCTACTTCAACAACGACAACCGTGACGGCACCGCCGCACCGTCGAAGACTGAAGAGTGGGGCCAGGCCTTTATCCTCAACTACCAATCGGGCTTTACCGACGGCACGGTCGGCTTTGGTCTGGATGCGGTGGGCATGCTCGGCATCACCCTCGACAGCGGCGCCGGCCGCCACGTTGGCAGCTCGATGATCCCCAACGAAGACGGCAAGGCTACCGACAACTGGGCCCGTGGCGGCGCCACGGCCAAGGCGCGTTTTGCCAAGAGCGAACTGCGCTACGGCTACCTGCGCCCGAACCTGCCGATCCTGGTGAGCAACGACGGCCGCCTGTTGCCGCAATCCTTTGAAGGCGGGCAAATCACCAGCAAAGACATCGACAACCTGACCCTGATCGGCGGCCAACTGCAACACACCACAGGCCGCGGCTCCAGCGACCGCAGCGGCCTGGCGGCGGCGGGCGGTACTCAGGAAAGCAACAAATTCAACTACGCCGGTGCCGACTACCAGGTGAACAAGGATCTGTTGGTCCAGTACTACTACGCCAACCTCGAAGACTATTACCAGCAGCACTTTGCCGGGCTGATCCACGTATTGCCGCTGGGTGACTACGGCTCGTTGAAGACCGACCTGCGCTACTTCAAGACCACCTCCGACGGTAAAAACAGCACGGCCGCCGGGCGTGCCGAGGGCTATAAGCTCGGTGGCTATACCAAGAACGGCAATGGTGAAATCGACAACAACACCTGGAGTGCGGCATTCATCTACTCCCTGGGCCCGCACGCGATCACCGCCGGTTACCAGCAGGTGTCGGACGACAGCAACTTCGCCCAACTCAACCAGGGTGGCCTGGTAAACAAAGGGGAGGGCGGCTCCAGCCTGTACCTCTACACCGACCGCACCGTGCAGACCTTCATCCAGGCCGGTGAACGCACGGCCTTCGCCCAATACGCCTACGACTTCGCCGCACTGGGCGTGCCGGGTCTGAAGGCGTCGATGATGTACCTCAAGGGCGATAACATCCGCACCGCCAGTGGCAACGATGCCAGCGAGTGGGAACGGGATATTTCCCTGGACTACGTGGTGCAGAGTGGCACGTTCAAGAACGTCGGGTTTGGCTGGCGCAATGGCGTATCACGCAGCGAAGTGGCGCGGGATCAGGATCAGAACCGGGTGTTTGTGAATTACTCGATTCCGTTGATGTAACCAGGTCGCCCCAGACACAACTGGTCCCTGTGGGAACAATCAACCCTATGTGGGAGCAACTGTCTTGGCAGCTTTTCAAAAAGCATCATTAAGGCAGCCATAAAACCGCCCACAGCCTATGCCGTGTACTACTCCACTAGTGATCGCGTAGTTGATTACGCTACGCGATCGCTC
>NZ_JAFLWU010000051.1:0-19524 GCF_017316265.1 Pseudomonas sp. Marseille-Q1929 | reverse complement strand
TCGAATACGCCCGCGATACCATGCCGCGCGGTGTACTGGGCATGAACGCGGCGATGATGGAGGACTACCTCAAGTTCATCGCCAACCGTCGCCTGTCGCAGATTGGCTTGAAGGAAGAATACCCAGGCACCACCAACCCGTTCCCATGGATGAGCGAGATCATGGACTTGAAGAAAGAGAAAAACTTCTTCGAGACCCGTGTGATCGAGTACCAGACTGGCGGCGCGTTGAGCTGGGATTGATTCCTGAGCCCTGCAACATCAAGAAGCCCTGACTTGTTCGGGGCTTTTTTATGTCCCTTGATTGGCCATTTCTTGAAGCACATCGCACCAGGCGCCGGGCTCAGAAGGGTTCGGATCGCACCCGCAATGCTGTAGCCTTGTGCCCCAATTGCCATCAGCGATTGATACGCGAGCGAACACCTGCTGTCACAGCTGATGCACTCCCAAAATATTAGATAGGACCGAGGCCAACCCGTGAACCCAGACATGCTCGAAGCCGGCCCCGCTGACGCCAAAGTGCTTTCCGTCTTTGACTTCGACGGCACCCTGACCCACCACGACAGTTTTGTGCCGTTCCTCAAGTTTGCCTTTGGCAAGGCTGAGTTCTGCCGGCGCATGGTGAAGCTGGCGGTGCCCGGGCTGCGGTTTCTGTTGCGGCTGACCAGCCGGGATGAGTTGAAGGCGCAGTTGATCCGCACCTTTATGACCGGCGTGGAGAAAGCTTGGGTGCAGCAGCAGGCGCAGGCCTATTGCCAGGCGTATTGGAACAAGTTGATGCGCCCCAGCGGCTTGCAGTCGGTGGCGGATGAGTTGAAGTCCGGCGCGGTGGTGACGCTGTGCTCGGCGTCGCCGGCGTTGGTGCTGCAACCGTTTGCCGATCGGCTGGGGATCAAATTGATTGGCACCGAGCTTGAGGTGGTCGACGGGGTGTTGACCGGCAAGCTCACCGGGAATAATTGCCGGTGTGAAAACAAGGTGCTGCGCCTTGAAGCGGTGTATGGGGACCTGGGGGAATATCGGCTCAGGGCCTGGGGTGATACGCGCGGTGATCGGGAGTTGTTGGCGGCGGCGCAGGATGCGCATTTTCGGCATTTTCATACGAAGAAGAAGCGGGCTCGGTTGCAGCGGTGATGCCAGTGGATAGGGTGGGCAAGAAGATTGAGTCGATCCCTTCGCAGCCTCGCTGGGGCTCGACAGCTTGCTCCCACATTTGATCGGTGTGACGCTGAAGGTCGCGCACTAGCATGGGGTGCTAGGGGTCTAAGGCTCTTGCCCTGCTCCTATATTTTGGTGTTCGTGATGGCGGATTTTTGCGTAGTATCCGGCTGAATACCTCACGGACCCGAGCCCCATGAAATTCGATACGGCCTATAGCCTGAGTCTCGATGAAAAGCTGTCGATCTACGACGTACGAGACCTGAATTTCGACGAAACTGCAGATTTCGACTCCGACAAGGACCGCTTCCTCTGCCCCAACGACGAATGCCGTGCAGCATTCGATTCAGGTAATGCGCTGAGCACCTTCAACGCAAAAAACGTCAACTACCAGCGCACACCGCACTTCAAGAACAAGACCGGCACTCGTCATATCGACGGCTGCCGTTATGCCAGCACGCACAAGGCCGCATCGGGTGAAAGTGACGACGAGCGCGAGGACAATTTCCCCTCGGAGTTTGTGCTCACCCGCCGTCAGTACGCGCGCAAAGCCCCCGTCGCCGGTGTTGAAGGGAACGCCCCGCAGGATCCAACGAAAGTCCCTTCAAGCCGCAGTAGTGCCCCCCACACCGCCAGTGAGACCACCCCGGACAAAACCAGCGTGTTCGCCCACCCGGTGGAGTGCTACGTGTCGAATATCGACGACAAGGACAAGCTTAAAAGCATGCCCTTGAAGATCGGCGACCATACCGCGACCTACTGGACATTTTTCAAGAAGATCGAATACCTGCAAGACAACAAGGGCCTGATCTACTGGGGCAGGATCAAGGCGATCAAGGACTACACCAGCAGCTTTCGCATCGATTTCGAAAAGAAGGTGTGGCTCGACAAGAAGCCTTACTCGGTAAACGTCTACCTGAGTAAAAAGCTGCTCGAAAACTACCGCAAGCGCAAAGCCTTCCTGGAGCAGATCAAGGCCGCGGCAGACAGTGAACAGCCGTTGTATTGCTTCTTTTACGGCGTGACGCCAGAGCTGAAACAGGTGCCCAGCAAGAAGAATCCCGAACAGACGTTCGGGGTGTTCAGCGTCAACATCGAAAACCTCGACCACCTGATTATTCGGGAAGCGCCGGGGGTGGAATAGCGGCTCGCCGAGAGACCCGCAAAAAATCCAGTTGATAGACGGTCAAAACAACTGTACAAAAACACAGTATAGTTTGCCCTCCCCTATCAAACCCTGGAGAAACCCCATGTCCTCCCTGGCAATGAGCTCTTCTGTAGAACAGCAGATCGTTCTGCACCAATTCACCGCCAAGCACAGCGCACAGGCCCGCGCGATGCTCGGCTGGAGCCACGAAGACCTGGCCCATCAGGCGGGTGTTGCAGTGGAGGCGGTGCAACGCTTCGAAAGCCACGCCGACGTGGAGGATGAAACCCGTTTGACCCTGGCGTTTCGGCTGGAGGCGGAAGGGCTGGTGTTTTTCCCGGGGTTTGCGCCGGGCTGGGGGATGAATGTACGAGGTGCTTTGCCGGCGCAATCAACGCAGTTGCTGTGCGAGACGCAAGAGTCCCTTTGACCGGCCATCACAGCCCTGGCTTGGTGCCTGCTTGCGCCGCCTGCTCATACCCATGGGCGACGGCCAACAATGTGGCTTCGGACCGGTTAGTACCGAAAAAATAAGCTCCCGTCGGCAGACCGTCTTCATTGGTCCCGGAAGGCACGGTGATCCCCGGATAGCCCGCAACTGCGACACCGAAGTAACTGTTGGTATCAAAGTCCGACACCATGGCATCCAGGTTGTTTTCTTTGATGGGGTCATCCACGGTGCTGCGAAAATCCTGGATGAGTTCGTCCCAAAGCGTATTGCGTTCGTCCCGTGTTAGGGTCGATGCGTCGACTTCCTTGAGTACTGGCTGGTGATCCGTCTCGGAACCATCGCGCGCTTCGTTGAACTTGATCAGTTCAGTCAGGGACTTGACCGGCAACCCCTGGCGCTTGGCCAGGTAGCCATTCAACTCCTCTTTCACGTCCGAGAGCAGCAGCTCGTCGTAACGCGAAGCATCTGCCAAGCGCAGGTTGATCGGTACCAGGACCGCCCCTTGCTCGCGGAGCACTTCCAGGGCCTTGGCAAATTGCGGGTTGTTTTCCACCGCAAAGCTTTCGCCGTCTTTGGTAAATGTCGCGGGATAGCCGATACGCTTGCCTTTCAAGGCATCCGGGACCAGCAGCTTGGTGTAGTCGACCGCTGGTACGGCGCCGGGCTTTTGGCTGTCGCTGCCCGCCATGGCATTCAGCAACAACGCTACATCGCGCACCGAACGGGCCATTGGGCCTGGGGTGTCCTGCCTCTGGCTGGCAGGAATGATCCCGTCACGATCCAATAAGCCGACGCTGGGTTTAAGACCCACGACACCATTGAGCGCTGCTGGCACGATGATCGAGCCATTGGTTTCGGCGCCAACGGCCAAGGGGGCCAGCCCCGCGGCGAGTGCCGCAGCCGCCCCGGAACTGGAGCCGCCGACCTCAGCATCCGGGTGATGAGGGTTGCGGGTTTGCCCACCCCGGCTGCTCCAGCCGTCGGGGCCACCGCGGAAGCCAGCAAGTTCAGTCATATTGGTTTTACCCAGGATCACCGCCCCTTGCCTGATCAGGTCATCCACGAGGGGGGCATTTTTGCCCACAGGCGCCCCGACAAACCCAAAGGCGCCTGCACTGGTTTGCATGCCCGTGGTCTCAATGGTGTCCTTGAGCAAAATGGGAATCCCGTGCAATGGCCCGCGAACCTTGCCACTGGCACGTTCACGATCCAACTCGCGCGCGGTCTCAAGCGCCTCAGGATTGAGTTCAATGACAGCCCGTAGCTGCGGATCAAGCCGACGAATGCGCTCTTGCAGAAAATTGACCAGATCGACCGATGTCAATCCGTCCGCCTTGGCCATCTGCTCACCCAGCTCGCTGACACTTGCATATTCGGCACCAGGGGAAACCGGCGTTGAGGGCCTGGAGGATGGGGCCGCTACCGAGTGCTGAAACGCCTGCTGGACCAACGAGTACACACCATACGCAATGCCAATCATAAGTCGTTCCTGGGGTCAGATATAACGAAGGATCAAGCTCGATCTTCCGTCAGTCTAAGTACCCCCCGCCTTCGCTGGCGTTAAGACCCGGGCCACCCAAGACGTGAGAAAACTCAACGCCCGGCGTAGTTACCCTCAAGGCCCGTCATCCCGGCAACATGCTGTCGATACACCCGCACCAGCGTGTTCAGCGAGTTCGCCGACCATCTCGCGCCGTAAAACCAGAGCTTCATGCCACCCTCCAACGACTCGCAGATACTGGGATACCCGCTTTGGCACGCCCCCTGGAACGCGGCGTTCGCATCGTCGGACACCAGGGCGTCAAGACGGTACCGGGTCACCAGATCATCAATGTCAACGCACTCAGGGGCATCCACTGCAACCCATTGCACACCGGCCTGGCGCAGCACTTCAAAGGCTTCGCGCAGGGCACTGCTGTGTTCGATGGGTTCGGAATGATCACCCCGTACATACCGGGCGACATACCCGATGCGCCAGCCCGCAAGCGCCGTCGAAGCGGTGAACGTGGTGTTGTTGAGTACCAACGGCACTTCCACCATCACAGGCCCCGTCGGCTCGATACCACTCAGGGCAATGAGTGACAAGGAAGGATCCCGCACAGTTCTCAGCACAGGGGGCACCGCGTTGTAGCCGGGGATAAGCACAGCGCCCTTAGGAGGCTCGGTGCCGAAGACGATACCGGCCGGGCTCGTGTGGTCGACGTTCACAGGAGGAACCGCAGGCTCCCCGAGGGCAGGCAACGCCAGGCCATGCCCACACGGCATGCCCAGTCGCCAGCTTTTCCTACAATCCTGCTCCATAAGCACCCCCCGGAAAAATGACTTTGCCGGGATCATCCCACTCTTGACTGACGCTTGTCGCAGGGCTGAAACACCCTGAAAACTCCTTTTTTCCTGCACAGCACATTTCAGCCTGCCACCGACTCCTGCACGCCTTGAGTCTCCACCTCCAGCCACCATGCATGCCCCCGCTCAGGCTGATTCAGGCTGAACGCCTGGCCCATCGCCGGGGTGGTGATCGACACATTGCGCTCCCACGCCAGGGCCATGATGCGGTCAAAGGGTTCGTGCCAGGCATGGAACGCCAGGTCGAACGTGCCGTTGTGAATCGGCAGCAACCAGCGGCCCTTGAGGTCGATATGTGCCTGCAGGGTTTGCTCCGGCTGCATGTGTACATGGGGCCAATCAACATTGTAAGCACCCGTTTCCATCAGTGTCAGATCAAACGGGCCGTATTGCTCGCCGATGCGTTTGAAGCCATCGAAGTAGCCGGTATCACCACTGAAGAAAATCCGCCGCGGCCCATCGATCATCACCCAGGAGCACCACAGGGTCTGGTTGCCATCAAACAAACCACGTCCGGAAAAATGTTGCGCAGGCGTGGCAACAAAACGCACGCCATCGACCTCAGTACCCTGCCACCAATCCAGCTGCCGCACCTTCGCGGGATCGACGCCCCACTTGACCAGAATGTCGCCCACACCGAGCGGCGCTAGAAACCAGCGGGTCTTCTCGGCCAATTGGACGACAGCCTTGTGATCAAGATGGTCGTAATGATTGTGGGAAAGAATCACTGCCTCCAACGGTGGCAGCTCTTCAAGGCTGATCGGCGGCTGATGGAAACGCTTGGGGCCGGCCCAACTGAACGGCGACGCGCGCTCGGCAAACACCGGATCAGTGACCCAGAACTTGCCACGCATTTTCAGCAGGACGGTGGAATGCCCTAGGCGAAACACGCTGTGATCAGGCGCGGCCAGCAGGTGCTCACGCGTCAGCGGCTGCACCGGGATCTTGCCCACCGGTCGCGTACTGCGGGGTTTGTTGAACAGCATGTTCCAGAAAATGCGCAAGGTCTTGCCAAAGCCACCGTGCTGCACGAGGGCGTCGTTGCTGAAGTGGCTATGTTCCTGCTCGGCAGGTTTACGCGCCTTGGGCGAAGGGGCAACACGGGATGAGATCGTGGCCATTACCAGGTGACTCCTACGGGCCGCTTAAAAGTTACACTGCACAGTGTAGTTTCAAGATTGCAACAAAACCCGGAACAAGTAAACTACCGAGTGTAATTTCCGCCAAAGAGCCCAACACCCGCCATGACTGCCCCTCAACGCCTCACCGACCGCAAACGCGAAGCCATCGTGGCCGCGGCCATCGCCGAGTTTCGCGCTAACGGGTTCGAGGTCACCAGCATGGACAAGATCGCCGCCACCGCCGGCGTTTCCAAGCGCACTGTGTACAACCACTTCCCGAGCAAGGAAGAGTTGTTCGCCGAAATCCTGCACCAACTCTGGGCCAGCAGCGTTGCTCAACTCGATGTGAGTTATGCCAGCGACCGCCCACTGCGCGAGCAACTGCGCGGGTTGCTGGAAGCCAAGATGAAGATGATGGCGGACGCCAACTTCCTCGACCTGGCCAGGGTCGCCATCGCCGCCACCATTCATTCGCCGGAACGTGCACAAGACATGGTTACCCGCCTGAGCAAACGCGAAGAAGGTTTTACCCAGTGGGTCCGCGCCGCGCAGGAAGACGGCCGGCTCAATTGCACCGACCCGGCCTTCGCCGCCCACCAGATCCAGAGCCTGCTCAAGGCGTTTGCGTTCTGGCCGCAGATCACCCTCGGCCAACCCACCCTCGACACCGCCAGCCAGGCCAGCGTGATCGAGTCGGCGATCGACCTGTTCCTGGCCGGCTACGAAGTGCGCGCCCCTCGGCCATCGTAAAACCTATCGTCGAAACGACATCGCGGGTCGCTTTTGACGCATTCGCCCTCTGTTTTGCGCAAATGGCCTGTAAGGCCACTGATTATTCCGTTGTAAATAACTGACAATAATCGACGAATTATCCGATCAACGGTGAGCCGCTGATCGCGCGCCGTTGCATCTGCAAAAATTGAGCTGACTCAGAAATTATGGAAAACAGACAAGGCAAAGGGCTTTCGTTTGCCAAGCGTATCTACAAGCCAAGGATTATTGGCCTGGGCATCGGCAGCATCAGTGTCGCCGCCGCCCTTTACCCGCTGGCCATGCCCGGCTGGATCTGGGCGTTCCTGCTGTTCAACGGCTTTGCCTGGGCGCACGTGGCGTATCAGCTCTCAACTCGCGCCCAATTCCCCTACCAGGCTGAACAACGCAACCTGATCTACGACTCGTTTTTTGGCGGGTTCTGGGCCGCTGCCACCCAGTTCACCCCGCTGACCGCCGTGACGATCTTGTCGATGATGGCCATGAACAACGTCGCCGCGGGTGGTAGACGCCTGTTCCTGCGCGGCCTGCTGACCCAGGCCGTTGGCGTCGGCGCCGCATGGCTGCTGTTCGGTGCCCGATTCAACGCGGATGTCAGCCTGCTCCAGGTCTATGCCTGCCTGCCGATGTTGACCCTCTACCCCATGGCCATCGGCACCGTCTGTTATCAATTGGCGATAAAACTGTCAGAACACAAGCGTGCCCTCAGCGCGCTGAGTCGCACCGACAGCCTCACCGGCCTGCTCAACCATGGTTCCTGGAAAGACCTGCTGCACATCAAGTTCCACAAGTGCCAGCAACAACAGAGCCAAGCCACCATCGCCCTGATCGACATCGACCACTTCAAACAGATCAATGACACCCACGGCCATATCGTCGGTGATGCCGTCTTGCGCCAACTCAGCCTGGAACTGCGGCGCAACCTGCGGGAAAACGACTTGGCCGGGCGTTACGGTGGCGATGAGTTCTGTGTGATTCTTCCGCAAATGCCGTTGGAAGAAGCCGCGCAAGTGATGGAGCGCATGCGCGAAACATTCGGTAACTATCGCAATCCGCAGATTCCCGAATTGCGTGTGAGCTTGAGCATTGGCCTGGCCGATTTCCAGCCCGGCTTCAGCGACGCCGCCATGTGGCTCAACGCCGCGGATCGTGCGCTGTACGCTGCCAAAGCCACCGGGCGCAACCGGGTCAATGTCAGCGCCTATCCCGTGGCTCATTCCGCCTAGTTGTCCTACGACACCTCGTCTGAATTTCCTAGCCAGCGCCCGCGGCGATAGCATAATGCCGCCATTGGTCGCCTCCGGTGAAAAGTGCCTGCTCATGGCCGAACTTCTGACGCACCGCGCGACTCTGAAGCCCGTTGTTCCACCCCTGCTGTCAGCACCCGGAAGCTGACAATGAGCACGTCAACCGTAAAGCCAGGCGCTCTACGGGGGCAGGCGACTTTGCATGGATAACCCCGAAGCTTGCTTGCCCGAGCCCCCGAATATGCTATTCAACACCCATAAAAAAACCATCAGCACCCTGCAACACACGGTAGCCCAACAGGCCAGCCTGCTCGACGCCATCGAGCGCTCCATGGCGGTCATCGAGTTCGACCTGCAAGGCAATGTACTGCGGGCCAACGACAACTTCCTCAAGACCATGGGCTACCGCGCCGAACAGATCCTGGGCCAGTCCCACCGGCTGTTCTGCACGCCTGCATTCGCGCGCAGTGCCGAGTACAGCCAGTTGTGGACGAACCTGCGCAATGGCCAATTCCAATCCGGCACGTTCGAACGCGTGGCGGGCACCGGTCAATCGGTATGGCTTGAAGCCAGCTACAACCCGGTACGTGACGAGGCCGGCCGCGTGGTCAAAGTGGTGAAGTACGCCATGGACGTCACCCCGCGTATGCAGGCCGAAAGTGAAGCCAACGCCAAGTTGGATGCCATCGGCCGCGCAATGGCGGTGATCGAGTTCAACCTCGACGGCACCATCATCACCGCCAATGAAAATTTCCTACAGCGCATGGGCTACAGCCTCACCCAGATCCAGGGCCAGCATCACCGCCTGTTCTGCACGCCGGAATTAGCCAACAGTTCGACCTACAGCGACTTCTGGCGGCGCTTGAACCAAGGCGAGATGTTCAGCGGCCAGTTCGAACGCGTGGATAAACAGGGCCACACCGTATGGCTCGAAGCCAATTACAACCCGGTGTACGACGCCAGCGGACGCCTGTGCAAAGTGGTCAAGTTCGCCTCCGACGTCACCGCCATGGTGCAACAGCACAGCGCCGACGCCGCCAGCGCGGCCCAGGCGTATCACATCTCCCTGAGTACCCGCGACATCGCGGAAAAAGGCGCCGAGGTGATTCAGCAAACCGCCAGCGGCATGCGGGAAATTGCCGCCGACATTGACGGATCTTCCCAATTGATCGCCAAGCTCGGCGAGCGCTCGCAACAGATCACCGCCATCGTCAATACCATCCGTGGCATCGCCGACCAGACCAACCTGTTGGCGCTGAACGCCGCCATCGAAGCGGCGCGGGCCGGCGAGCAGGGCCGGGGATTTGCCGTGGTGGCCGATGAAGTGCGGCAACTGGCGGCACGCACCAGCGGCTCCACCGCGGAAATTTCCAGCATGATCGCGATGATCCAGGACGAAACCCGCCAGGCCATCCACAGCATGGACGGCACCCGCGACCGTGCCGCGCAAGGCGTCGACCTGGCCAACCGCGCTGGCACGGTGATCCTGCAGATTCGTGAAGGCACCAGCGACGCGGTACAGGCGGTGAGTGCGTTTGCCAATGAACGCGGCGGTAGCTGACCCGATCTTCATGCGTAGGGGTCGGGGGCTCGGTCTATAGTGTTTGCCTGTCTCTATGTTGATGATCCGAGCCCGCCATGACCCCAGATAAACCCGAAGTCGATCACCTGCGTTTTCACCGCGCCCACGCCCACCTGGCGCCGACCTTTGGCAACGACACCTTTGCCCTCAAGGCCGAAGCCTTCGCACGGTTCTTCGGCACGCCGACCTTCCTTGGCGCACAGACCGCCATCGTGGTGCTGTGGGTGGTGCTGAACATGACCGGCGTCACACACTTTGACGTGTACCCGTTCATCCTGCTCAACCTGGCCTTCAGCCTGCAATCGGCCTACGCCGCGCCGTTGATCCTGCTGGCCCAGACGCGCCAGGCCGCGCGCGATAAAGCCCAGTCCGACGCCGACGCGCAGCACCGCGAAGCCTTGGCCGTGGCCAACACCGAACGCCAGGCCCAGGCCGCGCAGACCACCAAGCAGTTGCTGGAATTGCTGGAGCAAAACACCCGCCTGACGGAGATGACCAAACAATTGACCGAGCGCATCGAAACACTGACGTGTGAAATGCACGAGCAGTTCGTGCGAAAGCCTCAAGACCACTGATGAACCCTTGTGGGAGCGGGCTTGCCCGCGATAGCGGTGTGTCAGCCACAGAATCGGCCACCTGACAGTCCGCTATCGCAGCGATGCGGCGACCCGACAAGCCAGCTCCCACACAAGCCCGCTCCCACATTAGATTCGTGTTGTGCTTACGGCATTGCCCAGCTCATCAAACAACGTCACCACCGAGCGCAACGCCCGGCAATCGGGGCGGGTGAGCAGCCACAGCGCTGTGTCATGCCCGGCCAGCGCCGGTCCCAACGGCTGCAACCCTTCATCCAGCAAGAAATCCGGCAACGCCGCCACGCCCAGCCCTGCGCGCACCAGTTCGGTGACCGACAACATGCTGTTGCAGCGATAACCAAGGCGTACACCCGGCAAATGCTCGCGCCGCCAGACGACCGTCGGGTGATCAGGCAAGAAGTCGTCCGGCGCGATCCACGCCAACTCGGCCAGCTCACGCCCCGCGTGCTGGCGGGCATACGCCGGACTGGCGCAGACCTGATAGGCGACTTCACCCAGGCAGCGTCCTACAAGGTGCTCCGGCGGTGTCTTGGTCAGGCGCAGGGCAATATCCGCATCACGGCGGCTGAGGTTGGCGAAATCATTCGAGGTACTCAGCTCCAGGGTCAGCGCCGGGTAACCCGGCATGAACTGCGCCAGCGCCGGCAGCAACAAACCTTGCAACACCGAGTCGGTACAGGTCAGGCGCACGGTGCCGCTGATCACTTCACCGCCCTGCTCCACACCAATGCGCGCCGCCTCCAGGGCTTGTTCGGCGCGCTCGGCCTGCTGCGCCAGGTCCCGGGCCAGGCTGTTGGGCAGGTAGCCCGTGCGGCTTTTTTCAAACAGCGTCTGGCCCAGTGCCGCCTCCAGGCGCCGCACGGCGCGAAACACCGTGGACACATCCACACGCAATAACCCCGCCGCTCGCGCCAGGGTGCCACCGCGCACCAGGGCGAGGATCAGCGACAAGTCGGCGTGTTCGATTTGATAGTGCGTTGCTGCATTGAACATATGGGTAAACGCCAATATTGATTGCGCAAACGCCAATCTATAGTGCGCCCCAGGACACCACAAGCCATGGGATGCACACGATGAAAAGCACGACGTTGAACCTCGCCCTGATCGGCGATTACAACCCTGAGGTGACCGCGCACCAGGCCATTCCCGTGGCGCTGCAACAGGCCGCCGACGCGCTCGGCCGGACGGTTCACCTGCACTGGCTCGATACCGATACGCGCCCGTCACTGCATGGTTTCGACGGTTTCTGGTGCGTGCCCGCCAGCCCCTACCGCGATATCGACGGCGCACTGCGGGCGATCCGTTTTGCCCGCGAGCAGCAGCGACCTTTCCTCGGCACCTGTGCCGGTTTTCAACACGCGCTGCTGGAATATGCACGCAACGTATTGGGTTGGGCGGATGCCGAACATGGCGAGTTGGCGCCCGACGCCAAACGCGCCGTGATCGCACCTTTGAGCTGCGCGTTGGTGGAAGCGACCGATAGCGTGCGTTTGGTGCCCTACACCCGCATCGCCGAGGCTTACGGCTCGTTGGATCTGCACGAAGGTTACCGTTGCCGCTACGGGGCAAATCCTGAGTTTCTGCATGCCCTGCTGGACGCAGACCTGATTCCCAGCGGCCACGACTCGAACGGCGACCTGCGCGCGGTGGAATTGCTCGACCATCCGTTCTTCGTCGCCACCCTGTTCCAACCCGAACGCGCCGCGCTCAAGGGCATCACCCCGCCGCTGGCCGTGGCGTTGCTCAAGGCGTGCCAGGCGGTGTCGGCATGATCGCCCACACACCCGCCCCGCCCTACTACGCGGTGATTTTCAGCTCGCTGCGCACCGACGGTGACCACGGCTACGGCGAAGCCGCCACGCGCATGTTGCAACTGGCACGTGAACAGCCAGGGTTTCTCGGGGTGGAATCGGCGCGGGAGGATGGGCTGGGGATTACCGTGTCGTATTGGGAAAGTGAGGCGGCGATCCTGGCGTGGAAGCAGCAGGCCGAGCATAGCGCCGTGCGCGAGCAAGGGCGGGCAAGCTGGTATTCAGCGTTCCAGACACGGGTATGCAAAGTCGAACGGGCCTACACATTCCAGAACTGAAATGCTGCCCCCTGTGGGAGCTGGCTTGCCTGCGATAGCGGTGGGTCAGCACCTTATGTGGGACTGATACACCGCTATCGCAGGCAAGCCAGCTCCCACACTGGATCTGCGTCGTTCTACTTAACTCACCAAACTACGCAACGCACTGATCTGCGGAATTTCCACCCGGCGCATATACACCCGCAGCGGCTCGCTGATGTTGATGCGGTCGTCGATATTCTGGTCCAGCAGCAACTGGATACGCTCGCGCGACAAGGTCATGGTGTCATCCGTGGCCGGCAGCCAGACAAATTCGGCAGTGGGAATGATGCCGTCATCGGCCACATCCATGCCAAAGGAGTCTTCACTGAAACGCACGATGTATTGCCCGGTCTTGCGGTTCAGGCCAACAAAACCGCGGAGTTGGTCGGCGGCCTGGCAGATAAGCTCGGAAGTGATGCGCATGGTAAACCTCACTGAAAAGTCCCACTGGGACTGGAAAGATGGTTTACACGCGTGGCAGAAATTGCGGCCCTCTAACGGGACAGCTTCACGCAAGGTTACTGCAATGCACCACAAAAAAACCGAGAAAATTGACGCCCACGCACGTTAATGTCGGTTTGGTGATAGCGCCATTCGCAATCAATTGTTAAAAAGGAGGCCTTCTAAAAGCTACCTCCTCGAAAGGACTTCGCATATGCCTGTCACGTTCACCAAGAGCGCCCTGCTGCTCGCACTGATGCTGGGCCTTGGCCAGGCACAGGCTGCCGACCCGATCAGCCCGGCTGAATTGGCAACCAACGAAGGCATTCCATACCCGGCGGTCATCGCCCACCGTGGCGCTTCCTACGACGCCCCCGAATCCACCGCCGCTGCCTACAAGGTCGCCCGCGACCTGGGTGCCGACTACCTGGAAATGGACTTGCAGCGCAGCAAGGACGGCGTGCTGTTCGCCCTGCATGACAACAACCTGCAGCGCACCACCGACGTGGCCACCAAGTTCCCCGAGCGCAAAGACGCGCCGGCCAACGAATTCACCTGGAAAGAACTGCAAACCCTCGACGCCGGCAGCTGGTTCAATGCCGCCTACCCCGACCGTGCGCGCCCGGGTTTCGTCGGCCTGAAAATCCAGAGCCTGGACGACATCATCAAGATCGCCGAAGGCAACCCGCAGCACAAACCCGGCCTGTACATCGAGACCAAGGAGCCCAAGCAATTCCCGGGCATCGAAGCCGACCTGAAAAACAAGCTGCTGGATAAAGGCTGGTTGAGTTCCGCCGGTTCCAAGCTGGGCAAGAGCAACACCGGCGTCGGCCAGGGCAAGGGCCGCGTGGTCCTGCAAACCTTCGAAACATCCAGCCTGGTCGAGCTGCAGAAAGAAATGCCGAACACCCCGAAGATCCTGCTGTTGTGGGTCGGTGAAGGCAGCATCGAGCCAAAATCCAAGCAGACCTTCGCCGAGTCCGGCGAAACCACCAAGGCCGCCTACTACGCCAAGCAAGAGCCGAAAGACGCCGCCGAGTTCGAAAAATGGGTCGACGAAGCCAAGAGCCTGGGCGCCATCGGCACCGGTCCTTCGGCGGAGCTGACCGCGCACGGCGATCAAAGCTATTCGGATCTGGTCAAGCCAGAGATGAACAAGCTGACCCACGACAAAGGCCTGCTGGTGCACGTCTACACCGTGGATGAGCCGGTGGATTTCGACAAAGTGATGAAGGCCGGCGTCGATGGCATCTTCACCAACCGCGCCGCCGAACTGTTGAAGTTCTACAAGCGCTGGCCGTCGTCCAGCGTGCAAGACCTGCTGAACGACTATAAGTACTGAGTGAAGGCCGAATGGTCGGGCCGCTTGTGGTTGGGCCGTGACTACGGCCTGATCCTCGGCGAGCTGGGGCGCACTGCGCCCCATGCGCACTATGCGCATCAGTTGATGTGCAGCACGGGCTCACCGATCACGGTCAGCCTGGATGGCCAGGTCACCACGGCCCATCGCCTGTTTATCCCTTCGCGACACACCCACGCCATTCTTGAAACCCAGGGCGAGGTGACGGTGTTGTATGCCGAACCTGCCGTGTTTGATATCGCCCCTTTGCTGCACGCGGACCTGTCCCTGGAAGCCTTGCGCCAACTGCCCCGGCGCAGCCTGGATGACCCGCGCCTGGAACGTGCCCTCAGCGCCCTGGATCAACAGCTGGGCGGCAAGGTGTCGGCCCAGGCGTTGGCCGAGGCGGCGCACCTGTCGCTCAGCCAGTTGGAGCGCCTGTTCAGCCACCGCCTCGGCGTGCCCGTGCGCCGCCTGGTGCTGTGGCGACGGCTGCGCGTCGCCCTGCAATTGGCCCTTGCCGGCAACACGCTGACCGAAGCCGCACACGGCGCGGGTTTTGCCGATTCGGCGCATTTTTCGCGCACCATGAAGCAGTTGTTCGGCGTCACGGCGGCGGCGTCATTGCGCCAGCTGGATGTGCAATTGCTACCGTAACGCCTCGGGCAACGGCGGCTCCTTGCTGGTCCGCGCCGGCGTGAACGGATCAAGTAATTGCGCGCCATAGTCCCGCGGAAAATCCGGCCGGCTGCCAATGCCCAAATCCCCCGGCCCCATGCGGTAGTCATCACGGTAAAACGCCGTGCCCAGCAGCCAATCCCACAGGTTGAAAAACAAGCCGAAATTCACATCCCCGGCGCGGCCGTATTTCATATGGTGGAAGCGATGCACCGGCGCCCAGGCAAACACCCAGCGCAGCGGGCCCAGGCGCATATCGACGTTGGAATGCTGCAACAGCAATTGCACGGCAATCGCCAACGCCAGCAACAGGGCCACGTCCAGGGGAATGCCCAGCAGGATCAGCGGCAGCAGGCCTGCCGTGGCTTCGAGCATTTGGTGCAAGGGATGCTTCATCAAGCCGTTGAAACCATAGAGGCGCTGCACGCTGTGGTGCACCGCATGCAAACGCCACAACGGCGCGATGCGATGGCTGGCGTAGTGCATCAAGGTGATACCCGCGTCGGCCAGCACGATGGCCATCAACAGCTGCTGCCACAACGGCCAGCCACGCGGCCAGATGCCATCGAACGCCAGCAACGCCGTAAGGCCCGGCAGGATCAACAGGCCCAGGGCATTGAGGCTTTCGTTGACCAGCGCGTGCAAGGTGTCGCGGCGGCGATCGCCCAGGCTGCGATTCCATTGCGGTTCGTAGGGCAACCATTGCTCCGCCAGGAATGACACCGCCACCGCCGTCGCAAAGATCAACAGCAGCCACTGCGGCTGGCAGAGTGCCCAGCCGATAAAGCCCAGCAGAAATGCCGGCGCATAGATCCAACTGACTAACCGTTTCATCCAAGTCTCCCTTCAAGTGAGGACCCAGCATGAAATCCCGCGCGCCCGGCGGATTGAACAAACTGCGCAACTGTTTGAATTAATTAAGGGTGAATTAAGTTGCGCTGGCTAACCTGAGGCCACTTAAACAGCTCACCCGAAAAGGACACACACCATGAAAACCCTGACCGCTTTGTTCGCCGCCACCGCCTTGACCCTGACCGCCGGCCTGGCCCAGGCTGACGTGCGCCCTGACCAGATTCCAAGCCTGTTACAGTCCGGCGCCGTGAAGCCTTTCGAGCAACTGAACAAAGACGCCCTGGCCAAACACCCTGGCGCCACCATCAATGACACCGAGCTGGACGACGAAGCCGGTCGCCTGGTCTACGAAGTGGACCTGACCGACACCAGCGGCAAAAAGTGGGACATCAAGCTCGACGCCAAGACCAGCGAAGTGCTGGAAAACAAACTGGATACTTGATCAACACGCAGAACCCAATGTGGGAGCCCGCTCCCACATTTTTTTGTACTCGATCAGGCACCCAACCGCGCCGTCACCTCATTCAACTCCCCCGACAAACCTCGCAAGTTCAGACTCGCCGCTTCCGTACGCTGCACGTTATCCATATTCGCCGTAGCCACCGTGGTGATCTGCGTGATATTGCGCGAAATATCCTCGGCCACCGACGTCTGCTCCTCAGCCGCCGTCGCGATCTGCCGGTTCATGTCACGGATCGCCTCCACCGCCTCGGTGATATGCGCCAGCATGGCGCCGGCCTGGGTCACCTTCTCGACACTTTCATCACTGCACGACTGGCCGCTGACAATCGCCTCGGCCGCATCCACCGCGCCGGTTTGCACCGCGTGGATAATCTGGTTGATCTCGATGATCGACGCCGCCGTGCGTTGCGCCAGCGAGCGCACTTCATCGGCCACCACCGCAAAACCACGGCCCGCTTCGCCGGCACGCGCTGCTTCAATCGCCGCGTTCAGCGCCAGCAGGTTGGTCTGCTCGGCAATCGCACGAATCACCTCCAACACCTTGCCGATGCGCACGCTGTCGGTTTCCAGCTGGCGGATGATGGTGCCGGTGTTGAGGATTTCGTTGCGCATCTGGCCGATGGTGGCGATGGTGATTTTCATCACTTCGCCGCCTTCGCGGGCCGAGTGATCCGCTTCATCGGCGGCGCGTGAAGCGCTGGCGGCGTGGCGGGCGACTTCCTGGGCCGTGGCCGACATTTCAGTCATGGCCGTGGCCACCTGGTCGGTGCGGTTGAACTGCTCGTGGGTGCCGGCGCTCATCTGCCCGGCGATCGAATTCAACTCGCCGCTGGCGCTGACCAGGTCGGTGGCGCTGCGCTGCAAACGGCTGAAGGTTTCGGCGAGGAAGTCGCGCAGGGTGTTGGCAGCGGCGGCCAGGTGCCCGAGTTCATCCTGGCGACGGCTGGCCACGCGCTCGGCAAAGCGGCCATGGCTCAGTTGGGTCACATAGTCGATCAGGCCGCGAATCGGCAGGATCAGGTTGCGGTTGATCAGCCATAAGCTGAACAGGCCGATCAACACACCCGACAGCAGCATGATCGCCAGACCGACGATCACCGTGCGCTCAGCGTAGGCACTGATGGCCAGGGATTGTTTCGCCCCTTGTTCACGCAGGTCGCTGACCAACGCACTCATTTGATCACTGGCGGCGCGGTCCACGCCTTTGACGGCAGCATCGCCGGCCGTCGCATCACGGCCAGCGGCCACATAGGCGTCGCGGCCTTTCTGGTAGGCCACGCCGAGTTGCTGATGCTCCTCGCGCAGGGCCTCGATACGCCGGCTCAAGGTGGCATCGTCACGGGTCTGGGCGACCAGCCGGGTGAGAATGCCTTGCACATCGCGCTGGCGGTCCTGGAACTGGCCCCAGTATTTCTCCATGTCCTGGGGCTGCTTGCCGCGCAGCAGGACGTTTTTCCATTCCTGCACTTGCACCTTGAATTGCAGGTTGGCCTCGTCGATCAGCTGCGAGGTCTGCAATGGCCCATCGATCAAACTGCGATAACTCTGCACCCCGTTGGAGAGGAAGTTGAAACAGGCCAGGGCGATCAACAGTATCGCCAACAGGCTGCCACCGAGCAGCGACAGGATTTGTGCTCTCAAGGAGGTTCGCAAAACATTCATCGGGGTAAAGCCTCGATACAGGGAATTGGTGCATGCACGCCATAACATCCCTGTCATCAAAGGCACCGCCCATCCACAGCGGTTCTATCGCCTTGAATCGGCCGCGCCAGACGCTTCTTGAACGCTTGCTGACAAATGGTCAAATTAATGTCACAGCGACGAAATAATTATAAAACTGTCACAAAACTGTCAAATCCCCTTGCAATGATTCGCCTACGCGAACCTGTGAAACGTCCGACAGGCCCTTTGTCTGCGAGCCGCCATGAACCACAGCATTGACCACAGCCACCAGGATCCCGATCTGTTTGGCTTGCTTTACGGTTTCCGTTTTCGCCCCGGCGAAAAAGGCGAGCAGATTGATTCGGCCACGGCCCTGCGGGCCTTGCAGCAACCGGCCGCCCCGGAAGAGTTTTTGTGGCTGCACCTGAACCTGGCCCACGCCGCGTGCGAACGCTGGATGCAGGCGCACCTGCAATTGCCCGAAGAATTCTTCGAAGCGCTGCACGAAGGCTCGCGCTCCACCCGTATCGAACACGTGGACTCGGCCTTGCTGGCGGTGGTCAACGACGTGGTGTTCAACTTCAGCAGCATGGTGTCCTCGGATATTTCCACCCTGTGGGTCTGCGCCCGCAGCCGCTTGCTGGTCAGCGCACGCCTGCAACCGCTGCACTCGGTGGACAAACTGCGCTCGTCGGTGAAGGCCGGTGAACGCTTCCGCTCACCGCTGGAGCTGCTCGTGCATTTGCTGCGCGACCAGGGCGAAGTGCTGACCCAGATCGTGCGCAAGACCAGCATCAGCGTTGACCATATCGAAGACCAGTTGCTGTCTTCACGCCTGTCCACCAACCGCGCCGAACTCGGTGCCGCACGCCGTGTGCTGGTGCGCCTGCAACGCCTGCTCGCGCTGGAACCGGGCTCGCTGCTGCGCCTGCTCAACCGCCCGCCGCAATGGCTGCAAAAGGAAGATGTGAAGGAGTTGCGCAAATCCACCGAGGAATTTGCGCTGATCATCAACGACCTGATGGCCCTCGGCGAGCGCATCAAGCTGTTGCAGGAAGAGATCGCCGCCAACCTCAACGAACAAAGCAACCGCACGCTGTTTACCCTCACGGTGGTCACGGTGCTGGCGTTGCCGATCAATATCATTGCCGGTTTTTTCGGCATGAACGTGGGGGGCGTGCCGCTTTCCACGGACCCGGAGGGGTTCTGGATTCTGGTGGCGTTGGTGGCGACATTCACGTTGATTGCCGGGCGCTGGGCCTTCCGCAAGCGCAAAGACTACTGAACTGGAATGCAGTCAAACATGTGGGAGCGGGCTTGCTCGCGAATGCGGTGTGTCAGTCAACTCATCTATAACTGACCCACCGCTTTCGCGAGCAAGCCCGCTCCCACACAAGCCCACTCCACATTTAGCCCTGCGGTGTTATCTCGACCGGCGGCATCTTCAATCATTGAAACACTGACATATGGCAGCATCTCTGTAACATTCTGCAATGATCATGAACGGCATCCCTCCCACACTGGATGCTCCGGCATGGCCACCCCTTCCCTGACTGCCTCCC
>NZ_JAFLWU010000050.1:0-21669 GCF_017316265.1 Pseudomonas sp. Marseille-Q1929 | reverse complement strand
CCGGCGAAGTTGGCTCGCCGAAAAGTGTCCACCATGTCCCCGCACACCCGTCAACCATGTGTCCGGTCCGTACAGGCTTTTCCAAAGTGACCCGCTGTAAGAGCGGAACCATAAGCCGCCGTTACCGCAGCAACGGATATGTACACCAACAAAAAGCCATCAGCTCATCCAATTCCCCCCATCAACGTTATACGTCTGCGCCACCACATAATCCGCCTCCGCCGAAGCCAAAAACACCGCCATCCCCACCAAATCCTCAGCCATCCCCATCCGCCCAAACGGCACCTCCTCCCCTACCCGCCGCTTCTTCTCCCCCGGCGCCAACCCTTCATACCGGGCAAACAACGCATCCACCCCATCCCAATGCTCCCCATCCACCACACCGGGAGCGATGGCATTGACGTTGATCCCCTGCTTGATCAGATTCAACCCCGCCGACTGCGTCAGGCTGATCACCGCCGCCTTGGTCGCGCAATACACCGCCACCAACGGCTCACCCCGGCGCCCAGCCTGGCTGGCCATGTTGATGATCTTGCCGCCATGCCCCTGGCGGATCATCTGCCGCGCCGCCGCCTGCAACGTGAACAACGTCCCGGCGACGTTGATCGAAAACAGCCGCTCATAGCTATCCCGGGTGATATCGACAATGGGCGCCAGATCAAACAACGCCGCATTGTTGATCAAGATATCCAGCTTTCCGACCTGAGCCACCACGGCAGCAATCGCGGCGTCGATGGAACCCTGGTCGGTGACGTCCATTTCCACGGCATACGCCTGTGGCCCCAGTTCGGCGGCGGTTGCCTGGGCCTGTTGCAGGTTGATATCGGCGATGGCGACGCTGGCGCCCTCCGCAATGTAGGCCTGGGCAAACGCGCGGCCGATCCCGCGCGCTGATCCGGTGATCAGCGCGCTTTTACCTTCAAGTCGTTTCATGGGGCATGTCTCTAAAGAATTATTTTGGATAACCCGCGCGTTTCATTTCGCGCTCGGTGGTGGACTGGGCCTGGAGCAACGCCTGGTCAACCGACATGCCTCCGGTCAGCGCCGCCGAGAACATCTTGCCCACCGAGGTGCCGATGGCCTGGAACTCGGGGATGGTCACGTACTGGATGCCCACGTACGGCACCGGCTTGGCCGACGGGTGCGCCGGGTCGGCGTGTTTCATCATCTCCAGGGTCACTTGGGCAAACGGCGCGGCTTTCAAGTAGGCGTCGTTGTAGGTGGACTGGCGAGTGCCGGGCGGTACGTTGGTGATGCCTTCTTTATCGGCGACCAGTTGGATGTAGTCCTTGGACGTGGCCCAGGTGATAAAGGCCTTGGCCGCGTCTTTGTGCTTGGACGTGGCCGGGATCGCCAGGGACCAGGCGTACAGCCATGAGGAGCCTTTATCGGTGACTTCGGTGGGCGCGGCGGCAAAGCCTACGCTGTCGGCCACCTTGCTTTGGCTCTTGTCGGTGGTGAAGGAGCCGGCGACGCTGGCGTCTACCCAGATCGCGCATTTGCCGCTGTTGAACAGCGCCAGGGTTTCGTTGAAGCCGTTGCTGGAAACCCCCGGCGGGCCGTATTGCTTGAGGCTGTTGACGTAGAAATTGGCCGCGGCGGTCCATTCCGCGCTGGTCAGCTCAGGCTTCCACTGCTCGTCGAACCAGCGCGCGCCAAACGCATTGGCCATGGTGCTCAACAAGGCAATGTTCTCGCCCCAGCCGGCCTTGCCGCGCAGGCACAGGCCATATTGGTCTTTGTCCTTGGCGGTGAGCTTGGCGGCAAAGGCGCCGAGTTGGGTCCAGGTCGGATGCGCGGGCATGCTCAGGCCGGCCTGCTGGAACAGGTCGGTGCGGTAGTAGGTGACAGTGCTTTCGCCGTAGAACGGCAACGCGTAGAGGGTGTTGTTGACCGACAGCCCCTGGCGCACCGAGGGGAAGATATCCTCGACGTCGTAGTCGGCCGGCAGTTGGGTCAGCGGCTCCAGCCAGTGTTTGGCGCCCCACAGCGGGGTTTCGTAGGTGCCGATGGTCAGCACGTCGAACTGCCCGCCCTGGGTGGCGATATCCGTGGTGAGGCGTTGGCGCAGCACGTTTTCTTCGAGCACCACCCAGTTGAGCCTGATGTCCGGGTGCTGCGCTTCGAACACCTTGGACAGGCGCTGCATACGGATCATGTCGCTGTTGTTGACCGTGGCGATGGTCACGGTGTCGGCGGCATGGCTGGGCATGGCCAAGGCCAGGCCGGACAGCAGGAACAACGCTTGCGGGAGCTTGAGCATGGCGGTATCCACCTGTTGTTTTTGTTGTTGAGGGCCGATTACAGCAGGTTGGCCCAGCCCTCACAAACCCGTGGCGGATGCGCGAGTGATACTTTTTTAACCTTGGGACCTGGGTTAAAAAAGTATCAGTGCCCGGCAAAACCAGGGGTAGCGCCGACACCGCGCAGGCGCGTATTTTGAGGCGCTACCAAGAACAACAAGAAGCCCCGCCATGCCTGTCAGCCGCGCCCAACTGTTCGAGCACCGCCCTGCCGAACTGGAAGTGATCCTGCCCGAGCCGGACCACTGCTTTCGCTGGTTCGAACACGACTATCCCTATGACCTGGCGCGCTGGAACCACCACCCCGAGTTTGAACTCCACCTGATCCGCCAAGGCAGCGGCAAGCTGGTCGCAGGCGACTATATCGGCGCTTTCAGTGCCGGCCACGTCGCCCTGATCGGCCCCGATCTGCCCCACGACTGGATCGGCGAACTGGCCCCCGGCGAATACCTCAAGGGCCGCGACGTGGTGCTGCAATTCGACGGCGCCGCCCTGCTCGCCTTGCGCAAGACGCTGCCGGAACTGGGCGATTTGCAACCGTTGTTCGAACAAGCCCGACGCGGCCTGCAATTTCACGGCGACACGGCGCTGCGTGCCGCCGCATTGATGGAACACATCGGCAACGCCCAGGGCCTGCAGCGGCTGGTGCTGTTCCTGCAATTGCTCGATACCCTCAAGAGCGCCCCGGCGCCACACGTGCAGGCGCTGGCCAGCCCGTGCTACGCGCCCACCCTGGATGCGCGCAGCGCCGAGCGCATCAACAAGGCCTTCGACTACCTGATGCGCGAACTCACGGGGGACGTGCGCCTGTCGGTGATTGCGCAGCAATTGGAGATGAGCGAGCCGGGTTTTTCGCGCTTTTTCAAGCGCAACACCGGCCACGGTTTTATCGACCTGATGCGCAAGTTCCGCGTGCAACGCGCCTGCCGCTTGTTGTTGCAAAGCGAGATGTCCGTGGCGGCGATCTGCTTTGAAGTGGGCTACGCCAACCTGTCCAATTTCAACCGGCACTTTCGCATCGAGATGAATCAGACGCCAAGCGATTATCGTCGGGAAACCGCGCTGCACCGGTTCAACCCCTCGACAAAATGACACCGGGTCAATTCTGACCAAAAGGTCGACTAATCGCGCTTTTTTCCAGTCTATTCAAGCCAATAGTCAAAGTTGGTACAGCCTATGCAAACGTTTGCGGAACGAACTTGCCAGCCAAGTTCACCACCACCCGAAGAATCGGGTCCAAACCGCGTACGAATAGGGATTTTCAATGCACTCCACCGCAAGGCACCCTGCCGCCCTTGGTGTTTCCCTGCTACTGGCCGCCGTTACGGGACTACTCAGCGCGCCCATTTTCGCGCAGGAAAAACCCGTCGATGACTCAGCACAGGGCGAAACCCTCAGCCCGGAAGCCAACCCGACAAAAAAAGGCGTGTACCTCTCAGACTGGTTCAACCAAGACCTGACCTTGATCGGCAGCAAAGACATCAGCTTCGGCCCCAAGCCGTCCGACGACATTTACCTGGAGTACGAGTACTTCGGCCGCAAGGGCCCCTTCGAACTCTACGGCTATATCGACGTGCCGAAGATCCTCGGCATCGGTAACAGTAATGACAAAGGCGTGTGGGACCATGGCTCGCCGGTGTTCATGGAGCACGAACCGCGCATCTCCATCGACTACCTGGCGGGCCGCAGCCTGGCCATTGGGCCGTTCAAGGAATGGTATGTGGCGTTCGACTGGATCTACGACCACGGCAGCAACAAGGCCAACCGTGCCAACACCCTGTACAGCGGCCTGGGCACCGACATCGACACCCACTCGCGGGTCAATCTGTCGGCCAACTTCTACGGGCGTTACCAGTGGGAAAACTACGGCGCCAGCAATGAATATTCGTGGGATGGCTACCGCGCCCAAATGAAGTACATCGTGCCCATCGGCAAGTTCGACAACGGTGCCTCGCTGACCTACATCGGCTTCACCAACTACGACTTTGGCTCGGACCTGCACAAGGACAACCCGGCGCGCACCGCCAATTCGTTGGTGGCGACCAATGTGCTGCTGTATTCGTTTACCCACCTGCGGTTCACCCTGGTCGGCCGTTACTTTCATAACGGCGGCAACTGGGAGGATGGCAGTGAGTTGAACTTCGGCGAAGGCAACTTCCGCGCCCGTTCGGACGGCTGGGGCTACTACGCCGGCGTCGGTTATCAATTCTGATAGAGGAGCTTTTGGATGAACGTACTTTCCCGCCTGTCACTGGCTGTCGGCTTGGCCCTGTTGCCCCATGTGGTATTGGCGGATGCGCCGATCAAACCCAAGGTGATGCTGATCACCATGTTCGCCCCCGAGGCACAGACCTGGATCGACCGCCTGGAACTCAAGCAAGAGGTCCGCGTGCCGGGCCTCTCCGCCGAATACCCGGTGATCCGCTGCAACACCCAGGATGTCTGCCTGCTGGTCACCGGCATGGGCCAGACCAACGCCGCCGCGTCCACCCTTGCCGTGGCCTTGTCGCCCAAGTTCGACCTGCGCCAGAGCTACTTCCTGATCGCCGGGATCGCCGGCATCAGCCCCAAGCACGGTACCATCGGCACTGCGGCCTGGGCCCATTACTTGGTGGAGTTCGGCACCCAATGGGAATTGGACTCGCGGGATGCGCCCAAGGATTGGCCGACCGGTTACATCGGCATCAACACCAAAGGTCCCAACGAGAAACCGCCGCTGGACTACAAGACCGAAGTGTTTGAGCTGAACCCCAAGTTGCAGGCCAAGGCGTTTGCCCTGTCGCACCAGGTTCAGCTGACGGAGAGCAAGGAATCTGCCGCCTGGCGCAAACACTACCCCGCCGCCCCGGCCAACCAGCCGCCGCAAGTCACCCGCTGCGACACCCTGGCGGGCAACACCTGGTTTTCCGGCACGCGCTTGAGCGAACGCGCCGAGGTCTGGACCAAACTGCTGACGGATAACAAGGGCGAGTACTGCACCACCCAGCAGGAGGACAACTCCACCTACGAAGCGCTGCTGCGGGCCAGCCGTGAGGGGTTGGTGGATATTCAACGCTTGGCCGTGGTGCGCGCGGGCTCGGACTTCGACCGGCCGTATCCGGGTTACAGCGAAGTGGACAACCTGCTGAAATACGCGGACCAGGGTGGGTTTGTGCCGGCGCTGGAGAACCTGTACCGCACGGGAAATCCGCTGGTGCAGGCGATCCTCAAGAACTGGTCGGCGTGGGAGAAGGGCGTGCCTGAAGCCTAGTAACAACCACCTGTTGGCAAAAAACTCATGTGGGAGCGGGCTTGCCCGCGATAGCGGTCGATCAGCCACTGATGTGTTGGCTGGACTACCGCAATCGCGGGCAAGCCCGCTCCCACCTTGGTTTTCCTACAGTATTTAGAGCGTGTCAGGGCAGGAAGATGATCTTGTCCGCACTACCATTATTCACTTCCTCATAGCTCTGCAACCCCTGCGCCAACGCCACTTCCCGCAACCCCGTCGGCAGCGGCAGCGAACCCTCATCAAAAAACCGCCCGAACTGCTCCAGCATCACCGCGCACTGCTCGCAGTTGTAGAGCAACGAATTGATCCCCACCACCGACCCACCCTTGCGGTACAACGCCAGGGCCGGCAGCTGCACCTGGCCGTCCACCGGCGCGGCGATGATGGCGATGCGCCCAAACGGCGCCAGCCCGGCGACCGCTGCGGGCAACCAGAAACCGGTGGTGTCGAAGATCACATCGGCGCCGCCCTTGAACACACTGTTGACCTGCACGCCCAAGTCTTCCGGCGCCCCCAAGGCAATCGCCTCAATCCCCTGCCCTTGCAAAACCTCCACATGCTCCGCCCGCCGCACCGCCGCCAGCACCTGAGCGCCACGAATTTTCGCCAGGGCCAGGGCCGCACTGCCTACCGCACCATTGGCGCCAATCACCAGCAACCGTGTGCCTTTGCCGACGCCGCTGCGCTCCAGGGCATCCCAGGCGGTGGTGTACGGCACACCAAGGCTTGCGGCCTGGGCGAAACTCAGGTGGCTGGGTTTGTGCGCTACACCTTTGGCTGAAACCTTCACAAATTCGGCGTGGGAACCGTCGGCAAAAAAACCGAGATCGCGCCCCGAGCCCCAGACCTCCTGGCCCAGCAACGCCTGCGGGCCTTCGACGACAACGCCGGCAAAGTCACGCCCGGGAATACGTGGCAAGGTGGTGTAGGGGAAACGGCCGAGCACGTTTTTCACGTCGCTGGGGTTCAGTCCCGCCGCCTTGATCTGCACCAGCACTTCACCGGCGGCGGGCACCGGGGTGGCGACGTCGATGAAACGCAGGGAGGCAAGATCGCCCGTAGCGGAAAATTGCAGTGCTTTCATGGCCAATATCCATCGAAGGGAAAAAGGGAATCAGGACAACCAACCGCTGACCAGCTGCCGCCCCATGGGCCAGAGCTTTTCGCCCAGCAGCATGCCCATCAGGCCAACCAGGGCGATGGCCGGTGGCGCGGGCGAGCGGAAGTCCAAGGCGCCGTAGAGCACGCCGACAAACAGGCCAATGGCGAGGGAAATCAGGTAACTCATGGGATGGCGCCTGGTGGGTAGATGGGCTCAGTGTAGAGAGCCCATTCCTGAAGCATCGGCCAAGTGCTTCAGGATTTCGGCCAAACCCTCAACCGACGTAGTGCGACGGCGCCACGCCGAGTTCGCGGCGGAACATGTCGCTGAAACTGCTCGGCGAATAGCCCAGGGACCGCGCGATACGACTGACAGGCTGGCCCTGGATCAACTCCGCCACCGCCGTGGCCAGTTGCACCTGGCGCCGCCATTCGGCGAAACCCATGCCCAGGTGGTGCTGGAACAGCCTCGACAAGGTGCGCACGCTGGCACCGGCCGTCTCGGCGTGTTGTTCAAAGGGGACGTCCAACGAGGGCGCGGCCATCACCGCCTGGCAAGCGTTGATCAAGCGACGGTCGGCCTCCACCGGCATGGCAATGCGGATCGGCGAGCGGCGCGCCCGTTGCAATTCCAGCAGCGCCAGGCGCACCACTGCGTCGTAATAGCCCGTATCAGCGCTGTCGCCCTCTTCCACCAGCGTGACGATCAGCTCGCGCAGCAAGCCGCCGACCTCGATCACTTGCACCTGGCTGTCCAGCGTCGCCGCCAACGCCGGGCGCAGGTAGATATTGCGCATCTGCAAATCCGACACCACGCGAATCCCGTGTTCCACCCCCGGCGGCAACCAGACGGCACGCTGGGGCGGGACCACCAGGGCTTCGCGCGGGGTTTCGACCCACATCACGCCGCTCATGGCGTAGAGCAATTGGCCCCAGTCGTGGCGATGGGGTTCCACGTACAACCCACGCGGGTAGGTGCGTGCCAGGGGTTGCACGGGGACGGCGTGATCACTGAGGTCGGGGGGCGCGGCCAGGGCCATGGGGAGTGCGTCAGTCGGGATGTGGGCGTTCATGGTAATCAGTGACGCGCGCCAAGCCGAGCTGATTTTTAATTCCAATGTGGGAGCGGGCTTGCCCGCGATGACGGTGTGTCAGTCGATACATTTCTCGACTGATCTACCGCAATCGCGGGCAAGCCCGCTCCCACAGGGGGCACTCCCACATTTTTTGACCGCGTCAGTCGGCCTGACGCGTATTGCTGCGATACATGAACACCAACGCCAACGCCAAGCACAGCATCGCCACAATCCGGCTACCCGACAATTCAATCGCCGGGTTGCCCAGCCAGCCAAAGTTGTCGATCAACATGCCCATGCCCAACTGCCCGACAATCACCGCCACCGTGGCCACCGCCGTGCCCACAATCGGCACCGCGCCGACCATCACCATCATGTACACCACGCCAAACAGGGCACCGGTCAGTTGCCATTTCGGCACGTCCAGCAAGCTCACGGCCTGGGCAGGTTCAAAGAAGAAAATCAGCAGCGCCGTGGTCAGCGCGCCCACGGCAAAGGTCAGCAAACTGCTGCGCAACACGCCCACCGTCTGGCCCAGGCGCCCGTTGATCGCGGCCTGCACACTCAACACCGCACCGGCGGCAATCACCAGCACCAACAACAGAATCAGATTCATCGCCTTACCCTCGTGCAATCAAGATCAGTGCCGCCACAATCAACGCCAACGCTATCCAGCGCTCACCATTGACCCGCTTGCGCGCGGTGCCGAACCAGCCGAAATGGTCGATCAACACACTCTTGCCCACCTGCCCGGACAGAATCGCGATCATGGTCATGGCGATGCCGATATGCGGCGTGGCCAGGGTCAGCACCACCACGTACATCGGCCCCAGGAAGCCGCCGATCAATTGCCAGCGTGGCAGGTCGGTCAACGCCGGGCCCTTTTGCGGGCCGCTGAACAACAGCAGTAAATACAGGATCGCCGAGCCGACGCCGAAGATACTCAACGTCGCCCACAAATGGCCGACCTGCACACCCAATGGCCCAAGCAATCCGGCCTCCACCGACAAGCCCATGCCCGCCAGGATCACCAGAGGCAGCAACAACAGCCGCAAAAGGTTTTTCTTCGGCACGACCAACGCCGCGCCCTCGATAGAACTTGCCTGCATACATCACCTGCGCTTCAAGAAAGAGACATGGCGCGCATTATCCGGTGGTGATGCTGTGCGATAAATGGCAGCATGCCGACAACACCTTTGCGCAATACGCACAGCATGGAGCCCCGATGCAGGGTTTGAATGAATTGAGTTTCAAGGCGCTGCGCCTGTTCGTGGCCGTGCTCGACCACGGCAGCTTTTCCGCAGTGGCCCGCCGCGAAAGCCTGGCGCCCTCCTCCATTTCCCGGCAAATCCAGCTGATGGAACAGGCCCTCGGACAGCAATTGCTCTACCGCCACACCCGTGCGGTCAGCCCCACCGAGGCCGGGCGCCTGCTAGGGCATCACGCGCGCCTGCTGCTGGAACAACTGGAAACCGCCGGCCAGGCCTTGCAGGAACAAGAGCGCGAACCCAGCGGCCTGGTGCGCATCAACGCGCCGATGGTGTTCGGCCAACGTCATCTGTCACCGTGGCTGGGGGAACTGTGCCGGCGCTATCCCAAGCTGCAACTGGACATCCAGCAGACCGACACCTACGTCGATCCCCTGCAAGACGGCACCGACCTGCTCTTTCGCATCGGCGTGCTCAACGACTCGGGCATGCAGGCGCGCATCTTCGCGCCGCAGCGCTTTCGCATCGCCGCCAGCCCCGCCTACCTGGCCAGGCACGGCACGCCGCAACACCCCGACGAACTGGCCCACCACCACTGCCTGGCCTACAAAGGCATCACCGGCCAGCAACGCTGGTTCTTCCGCCGCGACGGCGGCGACTGGACGCCCTACAGCGTCAAGGGCCCGATCACCGGCAACCACGCCGACACCCTGACCCACGCCGCCGAACAAGGCCTGGGACTGGTGGTGTTTCCGTCCTGGCTGATTGGCGAAGGCTTGCGCGCGGGCACCTTGCAAGCGGTGCTCACGGACTACGAAGTGGCGACCACGCTGGAACCGCAGCAGATTGCCGCGTTATGGCCGGGCAGCCGGCGGTTGTCGCTGAAGGTGCGTACGGTGATTGACTATTTTGTGGAGTGTTTTGGGGCGGTGCCGTATTGGGATCGGTGAGGTGTGCGGCGGTTGAGGAAATTTCCGAGTGGGTAACGTAGGTGAGTTCTGATTTAACGGGCCACTATTTTTTGGCATTTCTCCTTGGGGCAGACTTTGACGAATTCATTTTCGGAGAGATGCCATGGACTTCCAATACGACAAAAAACCCCATGCCAAGCGAGCGGCTACAGCCAGTTGTCAGGCCGTCTTTGATAGCTCACGGAGCTTTGACTATATTTGGCCCAAACAGGGGGAAGTCCGCATGATTACCGTGCCCTTGGGTGAAGCTAAAAACAATCTGTCAAAACTGGTTGATGAAGCTGCCGCCGGAAAAACCATCACCATCTCCAAACATGGCCGCGCGATGGCGCAACTTGTCCCCATAACGAAGCCCAAGGGGCCGCGAATTGGTGCGATGAAAGGCATGTTTGTTGTTCCTGACGACTTTGATGCGCCTTTACCGGACGATCTACTGGACGCGTTCGAGGGCAACCCTCTATGAGGGTATTGTTGGATACCCATATTCTGCTTTGGTCGCTGACCGATGACCCCAAACTCTCCAGCAAAGCTCAAAGGCACATTGAAAATGCGGCAGAAATTTATGTCAGCGCTGCGACATTCTGGGAGATGGCGATCAAAGTTGGCTTGGGGAAACTCAATGTAGACATGAACAAACTCCGTGAATTTTGCCTGGACAGCGGCTTCGTCGAGCTACCCATCACGACTGAACACGCCACTGCCGTAAAGGATCTTGAGCATCATCACAAAGATCCCTTCGATCGGCTCATTGTCGCAGTCGCCATAAACGAACCTATGAGGTTGATTACGGCCGATCCGCACGTCGCCCAGTACACATCCCTAGCGATTCTGGTGTAACGCCCAACCGTTACGACTCAAAACACCCACTGCCCAATCAACCACGCATTCGCCCCACTGATCACCGCAAACAGCAACCACGCCAACACCCGGGTCGGCAGCCGGTTCACAAACGGCCCCATCAGCTGTTTATCGCCGGTCATGCGGATCAACGGATACAACGCAAACGGCAACTGCAGGCTGAGCACCACCTGGCTGAGAATCAGCAACTTGCCAATGGCACCATCACCCAGCAGCCACACCCCCAGAAACGCTGGAATCAGCGCCAGCCCTCGGGTAATCAGGCGGCGTTGCCAGCACGGAATACGCAGGTTGAGGTAGCCCTCCATAATCACTTGCCCAGCGATGGTGCCGGTGAACGTCGAGCTTTGCCCGGACGCCAGCAATGCAACACCAAACAGGATGCTGGCAAACGTGCCGCCCACCAGCGGGTCGAGCAAGTGGTAGGCGTCCTGGATCTCGACCACGTCGGTGTGGCCGGTCTTGTAGAACGCCGCAGCGGCCAACACCAGGATCGCGGCGTTGACCAGCAAAGCCAGCGCCAGGGAGCCGATGGTGTCGATGCGCGCCAGCTTGACCGCGTCCTGTTTGCTGGCGAGGTCATTGCCGATCAGGCGGGTCTGCACAATCGAGGTATGCAGGTAGAGGTTATGCGGCATGACCGTGGCGCCAAGGATGCCGATAGCCAGGTACAGCGGTGCAGCATCGCTGATGGCCGAGAGCGACGGCGTGAAGCCGCTCAACACATCCGGCCAGTACGGTTTGATCAGCAGCAGTTCGATGAAGAAACACACGCCGATAGTCGCCACCAGCGCCAGCATGATCGCTTCCAGGCGGCGGAAACCACGGTTCTGCAGGGCCAGGATCAGCAGCGTATCGAACACGGTGATGACAATGCCGGTGGTCAGCGACACGCCGAGCAGCAGGTGAAACGCCAGGGCGCAACCGAGCACTTCAGCCAGGTCGGTGGCGATGATGGAGATTTCCGCCAAGAGCCACTGGGTACGTGCGGAACGCTGGCTATAACGCTCGCGGCACAGCTGCGCGAGGTCCTTGCCAGTGGCGATGCCCAGCCGCGAGCACAGGCACTGCACCGCCATCCCCGCCAGGCTGGCCAGCAGTACCACAAACAGCAGGCTGTAGCCGTAGCGCGAACCGGCCTCGATGGCCGTGGCCCAGTTGCCGGGGTCCATGTAGCCGATGGAAATCAACAGGCCGGGACCGGCGAACATCAACATCCGCTTGAAGAACGACGCCTTGGGGTCAACGGCAACGGAGCCGGCCACCTCCGGCGGGCAGAACGGGGCGGTGGCGATTTTCGGCAGGCTGAATTTCACACGGTATTCCAGGCAAATGCATAAGGCTGGCAGCTTATCAGTCGGACGCAACCGTGCGCATCACCGTGTCCCGAGGCAGGTCAAACGCCTCCACCACTTGCACCACCAGGTCCATTTCCTGGTTCAGCGCCTCGCGCTCCATGCGCTGGCGGATCACACCCACCACCAACACCGCCAAGGTGGTGATCGAGTAAGCAGGGCCGGAAAACGCGCGCACCCCGCTGACCAACAGCATCGCCGCCGCCAACGCCTGGCCCACCACCGGAATCGCCGTGGCCGCCCCGCGCCGCAGGATAAAGCCGGTGAGCCCCGCCAACGCCGTGCCACTCAACGCGGTGGTGGCCGAGCGCCCTACACTGAAGCGCGCGAACACCCCCTGCTCCTTTTGCGCCGCTGCCTGCAATTCGGCGTCGAAGGCCTGGCGGTCGGCGCTGTTGAGTTTGTCCTTGTATTGCTCGATCAGGTGTTCCGCGACCTGCGCTTCGATGTCCGTCAGTTCGACGCTATCAACCGACTGTTCGAACTTGATCCCCAGTCGCTGCGCGACATCTTCGGCGATCTGGCGGTAACTCACGCCATGGCCCCGGGCGAGGTTCATAAAGCTGTCGCCGCCCATGCGCTGCAACTCGATGGCCAGTTTCAACGGTTCGCGCACGCTGGCATCAATCGATGCACTGCGCTTTTGTGCCATCAGTTCGGCGAGGAACTTCAACTCATCCGGCCGCGCCTGCACCAGCGCCGGGAACAGTTCCCCGTCCTCCTCGGCAAACCGCACTTCGCTGCTGCGCTGGTCAGCGCGGATCATGCCGCGCCGCTCCTGCAACAGGTCGGTGTACTGCACCACGGTATTCAACTGCGGCCAATACGCAGCATGATCGAAGGTGGCCAAGTGCACATTGCTCACCTTGGCCTTGAGGGCGGGCGTCAGCGGGATGGCGTAACGACCGATGCACCGCTCGTTATCCGGCTTGATCGCCAGCGCCCAGTCCTTGCTGGAATGACAGTTGATCAGCCGCCCCTGGAGCGGTGCCGACACTTCATCCCACGGGCTCGACGTACAGATCGCCCCGCCCATCAGCAGCACGTTGTTCAACGGCAGCTCGCGGGCCGCCTCTGGGCTGGCCAACAGGCTCTTGACCAGGATGCGTGCGCCCAGGGAATGGCCGACCAGGTTAATGCGCCGTACCGGCAGGGCTTCGGCGTGCAGGTAGTTGGCGAGCTCGGGCAGCAAGGTCTGGGCGACCTCATCGACACGCGCCTCGACACTTTTGTAATGGTCAAGAAAGTAGGCAATCGCCTTGCCCACGCCCACAGTCGCCGCGCCCAGGCCACCACCGCCGAGCATCGCGCCGATCACTTCCTTGAACGGGGCGAACAGGTTTTCGAGGAAATGCCCGGCCGGCCAGAACAGCATCACATTGGTCGAGCCTTCGATGCTCGCCAGTTGCGCCGTGAAGTTGCCCAGTTGCTGGCGGTTGAAAAAGGCCGAGTAACCGTGAACGTAGAGATTGAGCACGTCGCCCTGGGGCTCGCCGCACAACACAAAAGTGGGCTTGCGGGTGCGGTGCATTTCATCCCACTGGTGCTGCATGGGGCGGTGACTCCTGGTGACGATGGGCGGCGATAGTAACAAAGCGTGGCCGGCACAGCGGTGAATCCTGACCGGCGCGGCCTCAGAACAACGACGCGGCCTTGGATTTGGCCAGGTAACGCGCCGGAGAATCCCCCAGGTTGCGGCGAAACACCGAGGTGAACGCGCTGGAGCTGCTAAAGCCCAACCCCAGCGCCACATCGGTGATGGACGCACCGTGGCTGAGCCGCGCCGTGGCTTCCAGCAGGCACACCTGCTGGCGCCAGGCCACAAAGGTCATGCCGGTGTGCTCCAGGAACTGTCGGGTAAAGGTGCGCCGGCTCATGCTCGACCACGCGGCCATGGTGTCGAGCGCGATGGTCTGCGTGGGTACGTCCAGAAAACGCTGGCAGGCACGGGCCAGGCGCGGCTCAGCGGGCAACGGCGCGCTGAGGGGCAACTCGGGCATCGCGCCGATTTCATCCACCAGCAGCGTGAGCACACAGCGTTGCCGAATACTGAGCCGCGCCGCCGGCTCGATCGTCAACGCCGCTTCAAGCAAATGCCGCAGCAACGGCGAGACTTCAAACACCTGGCAATGGCCCTGCAAGCCCGCACGCCCGGCGGCTTCGTCGTCGAGGTAGGTGTTGAGCATGAGCACATCCCCACGCATATGCATTTCATGGGGCACGCCGCCGGGCACCCAGATCGCGCGCTGCGGTGGCACCACCCAGTTACCGAGGTCGGTGAACATCTTCAAGGCGCCGGTGGACGCGTAGGCAAACTGCCCACGGGCATGGGTATGCCGCGCAAACACGGTGCCGGACGCGTATTCGTGCAGCGTCACCACGGCTTCGGGGTCGTTTTCAGCAAAGGTCG
This sequence comes from Pseudomonas sp. Marseille-Q1929, assembly GCF_017316265.1. Lineage (NCBI taxonomy): Bacteria > Pseudomonadati > Pseudomonadota > Gammaproteobacteria > Pseudomonadales > Pseudomonadaceae > Pseudomonas > Pseudomonas sp. Marseille-Q1929. The sequence goes on along the minus strand of NZ_JAFLWU010000050.1, from coordinate 7,116 downwards.
GGATCATGGCCCGATATTGTCAAAGTATGACCTGACATAGCAAGCGGGCCACTCGACTGCGGCTTAACATCAACACCTTTGAACATGCCTGCCCGCTTAAGGAAAAGCCCATGCTGAAAAAACACCTGGCACTTGCCGTGCTTGTCACCCTGGTCTGGGGACTGAACTTTCCGATCACCAAACTCGGCCTGCGCGGCATCGATCCCTTTGTGCTCACCGGCATCCGTTTCGCCCTCGCCGCCTTGCCACTGGTGTTTTTCATCCGCCGCCCGGCCGTGCACTTCGGCTACGTCGCGGCGTATGGCGTGATTTTCGGCTTGGGCATGTGGGGCGTGATCAACTACGGCATCCAGGTCGGCGTGAGCCCCGGGATCGCCTCGCTGATCATCCAGCTCAGCGTGTTTTTCACCCTCGGCTGGGGCGTGGTGCTGTTTAACGAAAACCTACGCGACGCACAACTGGTCGGCGCCGGCCTGACGTTGCTCGGCCTCGCGGGGATCGTCGTCACCCAGGACGGCAGCCACGCGGTGCTGGGCGTCATGCTGATCGTCCTCAGCGCGTTTGCGTGGAGCGTGGGTAACGTCATCATCAAGCAGTCAGGCGTGAAGGAGATCTTCGCGTTCATGGTGTGGGCGAGCCTGTTCCCGCCCATCCCGCTGTTCCTGATGGCCTGGTGGATGCACGGCAGCGCCGCGTTCGAAAGCCTGCCCGCCAGCCTCGACGTGATGGCCGTCGGTTCGATCCTGTTCCAGGTCTACCTGGCCACGCACTTTGCCTACTGGGGCTGGAATTCACTGCTCAAGGCATACCCTGTCTCGACGGTGGCGCCCCTGTCATTGCTCATCCCCGTGTTTGGCATCGCCAGTTCGATGCTGATCATTGGTGAACGTATCTCCACGCTGGAACTGATCTCGATAGCGATCATTCTGGTGGGCTTGGCGGTGGGGTTGTATCGCCGGCCGGTAACACTGACCACACAGAAGGAAATACAGCCGGGCAGCGCTCAGTAGGCAAAGTTGTCGATCTTGACCTGACCGTCTGGAAACGTCGCAATGATCTCCAGTTCGCCGCCCATCGCACGGATATAGTCGCGCAATGTGCTGATGTACATATCCGTGCGCCGCTCCATCTTGGAGACAGCAGCCTGGTTGATATTCAATGCCTTGGCCAGGTTTTCCTGGCTCAACTGCTGAGCCTTGCGCAGCTCGTGCAGGGGCATTTCCTTTAGATGTTGCTGGAACAACTGCTTGGCTTCGGCCTGAGATTGCGGCGTCATGCGTGCTTGAAGTTCAGCGAATTTTTTAGCCATTGTTTTGGCCCTCTTTAGCCAATGCATCCAAATGTACGTCGTATAGCCTTTCTGCTAGCGGGACGTGTTTTTCATACCATCGGTTGTTACCGGTCTTATCCCCACCGACCAGCAATAATGCGCATCGCCGTGGATCAAATGCGTACAACACTCGATAGGGCCGCCCTGTGTGCTGTATCCGCAGTTCACGCAGGTTCCCGTGCCGGGAGCCCTTGATGTCGCTGCTGTGGGGATAGCCCAAACCCGGCCCCAAAAAACCCAGCAGATCCACGCTGGCGGATACCGAAACCTGTTCCTTTTCACCCAGGCCATCCCACCAGCCTGCGAATTCATCCGTGTATTCAATGTCCCAGCCCATGCGAATATGCCACCCAAGGAATATAAACTCAAGGGCATAAAACTAGGTGATGAATGGGCCCGCCTCCACCCGCTGCGCCTGGACAATTGTTTGTACATCCTTCAGAAACACCCGCAGGACGGTAAAAAGAGCGCGACAGGCGCGGCACTCACCGCAAAAACACAATTTTCGACACGTAAAAAGCGCTCTAATACGCTCCTGTTGATTCGTTTCAAGATCCTGGAGTCCCCAATGCCCCATGAAGGCAACCTGTTACAAGCAGCCGTGGTGTTCCTGCTCGCCGCCGTGTTGACCGTGCCGCTGGCCAAGCGCCTGCAACTGGGCGCGGTGCTCGGGTATCTGTTCGCCGGGGTGATCATCGGCCCGTCAGTCCTGGGGTTAGTGGGCAATCCGCAAAGCGTGGCGCAATTTTCCGAGCTGGGCGTGGTGCTGCTGCTGTTTATCATCGGCCTGGAATTATCGCCAAAACGCCTGTGGGTGATGCGCAAGGCGGTGTTCGGCGTCGGCCTGGCCCAGGTGTTGCTCACCGGTTTGGTGATGGGCGTAGTGGCGTTGTGGCTGTTTGGCCAGTCGTGGAACAGCGCGATTGTGCTGGGCCTGGGTCTGGCGTTGTCGTCCACCGCGTTTGGCCTGCAAAGCCTGGCCGAGCGCAAGGAGCTGAACCAGCCCCACGGCCGCCTGGCCTTTGCCATCTTGCTGTTCCAGGACATCGCGGCGATCCCGCTGATCGCCATGGTGCCGTTGCTGGCCGGCAGTGATCACCCCACCACCGAAGCCCAGGGCCTGCAACATGTGTTGCAGATCCTCGGCAGCATCGCCGTGGTGATCATCGGCGGGCGCTACCTGTTGCGGCCGGTGTTTCGCATCGTCGCCAAGACCGGTCTGCGCGAGGTGTCCACCGCCACGGCGCTGCTGGTGGTGATCGGCACCGCGTGGTTGATGGAGTTGGTGGGCGTGTCCATGGCCCTGGGTGCCTTCCTCGCCGGCCTGCTGCTGGCGGATTCGGAATACCGCCACGAACTCGAATCCCAGATCGAACCCTTCAAGGGCCTGTTGCTGGGCCTGTTCTTTATCAGCGTGGGTATGGGCGCCAACCTCAGCCTGCTGCTCAGCTCGCCGCTGCTGGTGCTCGGCCTGACCCTGTTGTTGATCGGCCTGAAGTTGCCGCTGCTGTACGCCGTTGGCCGCCTGGTGGGTGACCTCAACCGCGAAAGCGCCTTGCGCTTGGGCGTGGTGCTGGCGGCGGGCGGTGAATTTGCCTTTGTGGTGTTCAAGATCGGTCGCGACCAGGGCCTGTTCGAACCGCACCTCTATGACGTGCTGGTGCTGACCATCACCCTGTCCATGGCCGTGACCCCGTTGCTGCTGTTGATCTGCCCGAAGCTGTTCAAGCCCAAGGTCAAGCCGGTGGAAGTGCCCGAGGAATACCGCACCATCGAAAGCGATGCGCCCCGCGTGGTTATTGCTGGCATGGGCCGCATGGGCCAGATCGTCGCGCGGATCCTGCGTGCGCAAAACATCTCGTTTATCGCCCTCGACACCTCGGTGGAAACCATCGAGCTGACCCGCAGCTTCGGCGGCATGCCGGTGTTCTACGGCGACCCGCAACGGCCGGAGATCCTGCACGCGGCCAAGGTCGACCAGGCGGAGTTCTTCGTGATCGCCATGGACGACCCGGAGATCAACATCAAGACCGCCGAACTGGTGCGCAACCTCTACCCGCACATGAAGATTATCGCCCGCGCCCGTAACCGCCAGCACGTTCACCGCCTGGTGGACCTGGATGCGTCGCCGGTGCGCGAGACCTTCTACTCCAGCCTGGAAATGAGCCGCCGCACCCTGGTCGGCCTCGGCTTGACCCAGGCCCAGGCCGACGCGCGCATCACCCGCTTCAAGAACCACGACCTGCAAGTGCTGGCCGCGCAACACGCGGTGTATGACGATGCGGCCAAGGTGATGCAGACCGCCCAGGAAGCCCGGGCGGAACTGGCGCGACTGTTTGAGATGGACCGCCTCGAAGAAGAGTCCGACAAGGTGTAAGGCCCGGGGTGAACGACATTGCGAAATTTCTGACAGAATACGCCGCAATTTCGTTCATCCCTGGAGCGCTTCATGGCCACTTTCACCCAGACCGCCGCCCTGCTGGCCCTCGTGCTTGCCGCTGGCAGCGCGTTCGCCGCCACCCCGCCGGCCACACAGAGCATCTCCACCCTGGGCGGCAAATTCACCTTCAGCCTGCCCAAGGCCTACGTCGCGGACACCCTGCCTGTCAGCAAGGCCGAAGACAGCAGCGCAGCCACCCAGGGCACGCTGTACGCCAACCAGACCACAAAAAGTGTGGTGATCGTCGCCGAAACCGTGCGTACCGATGGGGTAAACATCGGGGATAACGACGCGCAGTTCCTCGACGGTGCCGTAGCTGGTTTCGTCAAGGAGCAGAGCGCCGCACTGCCGGACTTCAAGAAGCAGAATGAGAAGAAGCTGACCTTCAAGGGCCTGGGTTTGCGCCAGGTGGACAGCATTGCGACGCAGGGCGGGGGCAAGACGTTGAACAGCACCTTCCTGGGTGGTTCGGGTAATCACATGCTGGTGATCCAGGCGATTTCCCGGGGGGATGATGCAAAGGGGCATGCCGTACTGGTGAAGCAAATTACAGGCGGCAAGTAACCCGTTCTTCCAGACAACACAAAACCAATGTGGGAGCTGGCTTGTGTGGGAGCTGGCTTGCCTGCGATGCAGGCAACTCGGTCTTTCAGTAACACCCGGGTGATGCTATCGCAGGCAAGCCAGCTCCCACACAAGCCAGCCTCCACACTTCCTGTGTTTACTTCAGGCTTTTCTCTAGCCAGGCCCTTAGATCCTGCACCTCAGCCTCATTGATGGTATGCGGCATCCCCACATACCCATGAAACTCCGGCTTCACACCCACCCCCAGCAACACCTCATTCGCCCGGGTCGCCGAGGCATACGGCAGGGCCTGGTCCAACGTCCCATGGCCAATAAAGATCGCCAGTTGGCCCAGTGCAGAATCTGCCTTCAACTCAGCCTTCAACACCGGCAACACACTGCCACTCAACGCCGCAATCCCACGCACCAGCGCAGGCTTACGCAACCCCACCTCGTAGGACATGATCGCACCCTGGCTGAACCCCACCAGAAACACCCGATCCGGTTGGGTGTGGTACTTGGCGGTGGCCTGCTGCACAAAGTCTTCGATCAGTTGGGCGCTGCGCTGCAAGTCGGCGGTCTCGCCGTCGTAGTCGCCGTCGCCGGGTGTCTTCGCAAACCAGCGATAACCGCTCGCGTCCACCGGCATTGGCGCCCGTACGGAGAGGTAGGTCCAGGTGGACGGCAAGGCGTCCTTGAGGCCAAACAAATCCTCCTCGTTGCTGCCAAACCCGTGCAGGAAAATCACCAGCGGTTCGTTGCGCGCATCGCCCTGGGTCTGTTCCAGGTACGCCAGCGGCAAGTCGCGGTGCAGGGTGTCGTCGGCTTGGGCGGCACCGGCCAACAGCGCCAGCGTCAGGGCAAACAGCTTGAGCATGGGGCGTGACCTCAGGGTTTGCGCAACAGATAGGTGTCCATGATCCAGCCATTGGCCAGGCGCGCCGCCTTGCGCACCCGTTCGATGTCGTCGGCCACTTCAGCGACTTTGCCGCTGATGAGGATTTCGTCCGGCGTGCCCAGGTAGGCACCCCAGTAAATATCCAGGTCCTGATCAGCCACCGTACGGTAGGAATCTTCCGCGTCGAGCATCACCACCAGCGTATCCGCATCACTCGCCTGCCCCGCCGCCAACCGGCGTCCGGTGGTGATCTCGATGGAGCGGCCAATGCGGTTCAGCGGCACTTTGTGCTGGGCGGCCAGGGCCTGCACGCTGGTGATGCCGGGAATCACTTCAAATTCAAACGCACAGCGCCCACTGGCCAGGATCGCCTGCAGGATGCGGATGGTGCTGTCGTACAGCGCCGGGTCACCCCAGGCCAGGAATGCGCCCACTTCACCGTCGGCCATTTCTTCGTTGATCATGCGCTCGAAGGTTTGCTGCTTGTCGCGGTTGAGGTCTTGCACGGCGGTGGTGTAGTCAATTTCACCGCGCACGCGCTCAGGGCAGTCGGCCTCGACGAAGCGGTAGCCGGGCTCGGTGATGTAGGTCTCGCAGATCTCGCGGCGCAGGTCGATCAACTTGTCTTTGCTCTGGCCCTTGTCCATCAGGAAAAACACGTCGGTGCGATTGAGCGCCTTCACGGCCTGCATCGTGATGTAGTCAGGGTTGCCGGCGCCAATGCCGATGATCAGGATGCGTTTCATGGGTTGCTCTCATTGCGGGGCGTGGATTTTGCCATGTTCAGGGGCTCAGGCGTGAGTTTCCAGGCGCAGGCGCCAAACGCCATTGAAGCGCAGCTCGGTAGCGGACAGCGGCTCGACGTCGATCAGGTAGAACATCGACAGCGGAAACTGCATGACGTACAGCATTGCGGCGCGGATCACGAAAGGATGGGTGATGGCGACGATATGGCCGGGTTGGGTTTCGAGGGACTGCATCCACTGCGCCACCCGCGCGCAAACCTGATCCACCGATTCGCCACCGTGGGGGGCGCTGGCGCTGTTGGTCAGCCACGCCTGCAACTCATCACTAGGCAAGCGGCCGACATCCAGGCCTTTCCAGCTCCCGAAATCAGCATCGCGCAACGCGTCCTCAACCACCGCGTCGTGGCCAAACAAGCCTGCCGTCTGCCGGGTGCGAGCCTGCGGCCCACACAACAGGCGACGTGGCTTCTTGTAGCGACCGGCCAGGGACAGCGCCGCGCGTTGCCAATCCATCGCCACCGACTCGTCATCGGGAAAATAGCCGCGCTTTTGCAGGGGCGTGACGGCATGGCAGATAAGGGTCAAACGGGTGGCTTGCATGAAATTCGCTCCGCCGAATGAAGGCCAATAAGACTGGCGCAGTTATTCGCGGCGTGCAACGTCTTGTGCTGGGTGGTAGGGGCGATGGCGGTGGGTCAGTTGCATCTGTGTTGGCTGATAGGCCGTCTTCGCGGGCAAGCCCGCTCCCACAGGGGATTGGGTTACCACTTTGGATCAGGTGCACACCGGCCAAACTGTGGGAGCTGGCTTGCCTGCGATAGCGGTGCGTCAGTTGCATCTGTGTTGGCTGACAGGCCGCCATCGCGGGCAAGCCCGCTCCCACAGGGGATTGGGTTACCACTCTGGATCAGGTGCACACCGCTCAAACTGTGGGAGCTGGCTTGCCTGCGAAAGCGGTGGGTCAGCTGCATCTGTGTTAACTGGCAGGCCGTCTTCGCGGGCAAGCCCGCACCCACAGGGGATTGGGTTACCACTTTGGATCAGGTGCACACCGGCCAAACTGTGGGAGCTGGCTTGCCTGCGATAGCGGTGCGTCAGTTGCATCTGTGTTGGCTGACAGGCCGCCATCGCGGGCAAG